>DATBUK010000049.1:0-17824 GCA_036516155.1 Yaniella sp. | reverse complement strand
GGGTCTAGGATCGCTCACCCTTGGATTGCTGGATGCTGCCCAAGCCGTCACCGCCGTCGAAATTGACCCGCCCGTTGCGGCACAACTGCCCACCACGGTTGAACAGTGGCGGCCTGGGACCTCAGATAGGATTTCGGTGGTCACCGCTGACGCGATGAAACTTTCGGGTGAAAGCATCGTGGCCGCGGCTCCGGCGGCAGCTGAAGGGCCCCCGAGTGCGATCGTGGCGAATTTGCCGTATAACGTTGCCGTACCGGTCATGTTGCACTTGCTTGCAGAGCTGCCCAGCATCCGTCACGGCTTAGTTATGGTCCAACAGGAGGTCGCCGAACGTCTCACCGCGGCACCAGGGTCCAAAATCTATGGCGTCCCATCGGCGAAGATGGCCTGGTACGCTGAGGCAACCATGGCTGGAACCGTCGGAACGAAAGTGTTCTGGCCTGCCCCACGCATCACATCCGGATTAGTGCACTTCACCGCACGAAAGCCCCCATCGACCGCCGCGACCCGCGAACAGGTATTTGAGGTCATCGATGTGGCTTTTGCGCAGCGTCGTAAAACACTTCGAGCCGCGCTGAGTTCCTGGGCTGGTTCCGGTGTTGCCGCAGAACACATCCTGCGAGCAGCCGATGTCGACCCCAAAGCCCGAGGTGAAGTCTTAGATATTACCGCCTTTGCCCGGATTGCCGAACACTACCCAGCGAGGACTGACGCGTGAGCACTCACATCGACTACCAACCCCAACCCGCAGTCACCGCCCAAGCCCCCGCGATGATTGCGCTCACTTCAAATGTTGGCCCATTCGTCGAGGAATCCCAGCCGACGGTGCTGCATCTGAAGATGGCTGTGTCACGCTATGACATCGCCACCATTGAACCTCGCGACGATAAAGAAATCTTCGTCAGCTACGAAGACATCACACAGACCCCGGTCGACTACGAAGACATTCCGGAACGAGATTTGGTTGCAGTATTTCGCGCCGTCGATGTTCTGCGGGAGTATCTGTCCAAGCCCAAGAAGTCATCGGGTGTAGACATCACCATCCAAAAACACATCCCGTTCAACACCCATCTCGGGGGTCGGGCAGCAAGTGCGGCCGCCGTTCTCGTGGCACTGGCCGGTTTATGGGACGCGAATCTTGCTCGGGAGGACCTCACCCGGATCGCAGCACGCGTGGACGACGGGGTTGCCGAAGCCATCACCGGTGGACTCGTCATGACCAGCCAGTCAGCGTTCGAACCGGAACTGACCCAAGTTCTCACCCACCATGATCTCGGCTTGGTGATCGTGCCTGCTGCTGCAGACATCAGTGCCGACGAAACCATGGCGACGCTGCGTGATCTCCGAGCCGCGCAGCCCGATGAACTCGAACGGGACCGCGTAGCGATTGATCAGGCGCTGTTAGAAGCCCTGGCTCAGGGCAACGTCGAAGAAATCGCGCTGATGATGCATAATGATTTCCAGCCCGCGCTGGTGAATCTACTGCCAGAACACAATGACTGGCTGACCGCGGGCATGGCCGAAGGAGCCCTTGCAGCCCAAACCATCGGGCCCGGGGCATCCCTGCTGTTTCTGGCACGCGATCCTCAGGATGCCAGTGAAATCGCCGAACGTTTCGAAGAACGCATGGACATTGCGGCAATCGCCGAACACGGACCCGTCTCCGGAGCACACCTGCTGGCCTAACCGATCCACTATGATGGATGAAGTTATGGCGCATCTTTTAGGGGCAGAAGCCCTTCACTTTGAATACCCGACCCAAAAAGTCCTCGAATCAGTGACGATGGGGGTCTCTGCGGGAGACCGCATCGGTATCGTAGGACGCAACGGTGATGGCAAATCCACCCTGATGAAACTGCTCGTGGGTCAGCTTGAACCCGACGCTGGACAAGTCACCGTGCGAAGCGATGTCACCATCGGCATGCTCGACCAGTCGGATACCATCGATGCGGCTCTGACCGTGGGGCAAGCGATTGTTGGAGACCTCGCCGAACACGAATGGGCAAGTGACCCGAAAATCCGTGACGTGATCCGCGGCCTTGTTTCCGATCTGGACTGGAATGCTACCGTCAGCTCACTGTCCGGTGGCCAACGTCGGCGCGTGGCACTTGCCAAACTTCTCATTGGTGACTGGGACATTCTGGCACTCGATGAGCCGACCAACCACCTGGATGTCGAGGGGATCGCCTGGTTGGCCGACCACCTCAACCGCCGGTGGGCCGACAATGCCGGTGGCCTGTTAGTGATTACCCACGACCGGTGGTTTCTTGATGCAGTGTGCAATCAGACCTGGGAAGTCCATGACGGCATCGTGGAGTCTTTCGAGGGCGGATATGCCGCCTACGTGTTGCAGCGGGTAGAACGTGACCGGATGGCCGCCGCCGCTGAGGCAAAACGCCAAAACCTCATGCGCAAAGAGCTCGCGTGGCTCCGACGCGGCGCGCCAGCACGCACCGCCAAACCCAAATTCAGGGTCGAAGCCGCAACTCAGCTCATTGAAGATGTGCCGCCGGTCCGAAATCCGATCGAATTGCAGCGGCTTGCCGTGGCCCGACTCGGCAAAGACGTCGTAGATATCGAAAACGTCAGTGTCAGCTTCGGCGAGCGCGAAGTCTTGCGCGACATCACGTGGCGGATTGCACCGGGGGAGCGCACCGGGATCCTCGGAGCAAACGGGGCCGGGAAGTCTACGCTGCTGGGCCTGATCACCGGCACCGTCCAACCGACCAGCGGCCGGGTCAAACACGGCAAAACCGTCCAGGTCGGGATGTTGGATCAGCAGTTTTCCCAACTGCAAGAAATCGGTGGCGATCGAGTCCGTGAAGTGCTCGCCCGGACCAAAACCAGCTTTACTATCGCTGGCAAAGAACACACTCCCGCACAACTGCTGGAACGTCTCGGATTCCGCCGTCAACACCTATCGGCACGCGTTGATGATCTCTCGGGTGGCCAAAAGCGGCGCCTTCAGTTACTCATGTTGTTGCTGAGCGAGCCAAACGTGATCGTGCTCGACGAACCGACCAACGACGTGGACTCAGAAATGCTGACCGCAATGGAAGACCTCCTGGACTCCTGGCCTGGCACCCTCATCGTGGTCTCACACGACCGGTACCTACTCGAACGGGTAACTGATCAGCAGTATGCGATCTTGAATGGCGCACTGCGACATGTACCCGGCGGAGTCGACGAATATTTACAGTTGAGTAAACAACTGGCTGCCCAGCCCAAGGCAGCCACCCGGCCCGACCAGTCGACTGCGAGCGCCCTGGCTGAGAATGACACCAAGCTCACCGGTGGTGAACGCCGACAGGTCCAACGCGAAGTTTCTTCGATAGAACGTCGTCTCGATAAGCTGTCCAGCACGATTGCTGAGCTGCACGAACAGTTGGCAGCACATGACCAGAGTGACTACGAAGGACTCATGGAGCTCACGCAGCAGTTGCGCGCCGTGGAGTTAGAAAATGAGGAGCTTGAAGAACGCTGGCTGGAGCTCTCAGCGCAACTCTAAATTCTGCAAGCTCCAGGACCGTAGATACTATTACCTACGGGGTCGCGATAATGAGTCATTGCTCCATTCTATGGGGAGGCCGCAGTTTATGGTTCGGGCGGATCCCACTGGCCTTCACTAATCCTGAGCTCGTTGGTCATATCTTTCAGAAATTGGATCACCACATCACGCTCGCTTGACGTCAGTCGTGCCGCTGCATGAAACCGCTTGGCGTGTTGCCGCCCGACCGTCTCGACGGCTGCCTCATACGACTCGTCGGTAATGGTGATGGCCAATGCTCGTCGGTCACTTGGATGGGGTGAACGAACGATATGTCCGCCGGCTTCCAAACGGTCCAGCAGCTTCGTGGTGGAGGCAGTCGAAATCTCCAAGTGCTGAGCGATGGCTCCCGGGGTGGTGATCGTGTCGGTATTGCGGGCTACCACCAGGAAGTGCAGTGCTTTCATATCGGTCTGACCAAGTGCCATATACCGTTGTGAAGCCTCAGATATGCGCTGCTCAGCCGCCCGTAATGCGGCGAGGGCAGCCATTAACTGACCAATCTGCGCGATTTCCCCCGGTGAGTGGTTTTCGCGGTTGATCAGTCTGGAATGCGGATCCGAGGCTTCGAGATCATAAACATTCGAGATGGCTGGTGGTTGCCCCTCAGGGTGCTCCGTCATAGGGATGAAAGTCTCCGTTCACAATTCAGTTCGCCTAATCGCTAGTTTAGCTAGTAATGTATGTCGGGTAACTACTTCTTGGACATTGGGAGGCGCATCATGGCGGCCATTGATGGCACCACAGCGAAGCGCTCGCCGGGTCGTCAACGATGTATCCCAGATAACCGCCCTCCACTGTCCTTACCGTATTTCCACAGAACACGACCGGTCATGCCGCAGTCGAAGCCAGTTCGATGTGCTTGGCCGATCAGAGTCGTTGAACAATGCACGCCCTCCGGTGGCACATCACACAACAAGACAGCCTAACCGCCCGGTTAACCACACCATGCGCGATGAGATGAATGGACAGCACCATGAAACACACTTCGCCATCTGACACTGTACAGGTGCCAGACGATCCTGAGCACGGCAGCCATGCTCGCCAGGCCCGGAAATCCCCGCGTCGATGGGTGCGCATCTTGCTGCCCGCAATACTCATTCTCGCCTGGCTCACTGGTGCGGCCGTCGGCGGACCGTATTTCGGGAAGGTCGATGAGGTTTCCAGTAATGATCAGACCACCTTCTTACCGGAATCCGCGGAAGCTACGCAGGTTCAACAACTCCAAGATGACTTCACCGACAGCGACGCGATTCCGGCCATCGCCTTGTTTGAGGCTCAGGATGAGCTGACCGAAGAACAGCTGACCACCATCGAGGAAGCGCTCGAAAGTGCGGTCGATGTCGAGGGCATCGAAGAAGACATTTCGCCGCCCATCCCGTCGAATGACGGGGGAGCCGTGCAAGCTTTCATTCCCATTAACTCCGACGCTGACACAGCCGAGGTCGTGTCGGAGTTATCTGACGAGCTCAATGAGGGCACACCTGACGAAGTGACCGTCTACGTCACCGGTCCCGCGGGCTTCAGCGCTGACCTCAGTCAAGCGTTTGCTGGGATCGATGGGTTCCTGCTGGCTGTCGCGTTAGTCGCGGTGTTTATCATTCTGATTGTCGTGTACCGGTCGTTCTTGTTACCCATCGCGGTCTTATCCACCAGCCTCTTTGCGCTGTGCGTAGCCCTGCTGACGGTGTGGTGGTTGGCCAAATGGGACATCGTGCTGCTAAGCGGCCAGACCCAGGGCATCCTGTTCATTTTGGTCATCGGGGCAGCAACGGACTACTCCTTGCTGCTGGTCGCACGGTATCGCGAAGAACTGCGTGTCGCTTCTGATAAATGGGTTGCCATCGTGGCCGCTATCAAAGGGTCGATCGAACCGATTCTGGCTTCGGGATCGACCGTCATCGCCGGGCTGCTCATGCTGTTATTGAGCGATTTGAAGTCCAACAGCACGCTGGGACCGGTCGCCTCGATCGGCATTGTTTTTGCCATGCTTTCGGCACTGACCTTATTACCCGCCATTCTTTTTGCCTTTGGACGCACCGCTTTCTGGCCGCGCCGAGTCAAATACGAGCCCGAGATCGTCGCCGAAGAAAACGGAATGCCATCGAAGGGCTTCTGGCCCAACGTCGCGCGCCTGGTGCAAAAACGTCCTCGTGCCATCTGGATTGTGACCACGCTCGTGCTCCTTGTTGGTGCTGCAGCCGCCACCCAGCTGCAGGCCGAAGGCGTCGCGGAGTCTGAACTTGTCTTAGGCGAGTCCGAGGCCCGTGACGGCCAGGAAGCCCTGGGGGAGCACTTCCCGGGTGGTTCGGGGAGCCCAGTTCAAGTGATCGTGCCCGAGGACAACGTCGAAAATGTGGTCTCGGTGCTGGAAAATTACGAGACGATCGACGAAGTCACGATTACCACCGAGGATACTCCGGCAGGCAGCGCTCCGATTACCGAAGATGGTATCGAAGCCTTTGGTCCTCCCGGGACGCCAGCACCCGAACCAACCGTGGTCGACGGCAACGTGTTGCTCCAAGGAACCCTCAGTGAGCCGGCTGATTCGCCCGAAGCGGCCACCGCGGTCCGTGAGCTGCGCGCAGAGTTTGACGACGTCGCACCGGATGCGCTGCTTGGCGGGGTCACAGCCACCGACGTGGATACCATTGACGCATCCATCGATGACCGGAACCTGATCATTCCGATCATTCTTGTCGTCATCCTCGTGATCCTGATGGTGTTGCTCCGGTCGATTCTGGCCCCGGTGCTGCTCATTGCTACCACAGTGCTCTCGTTTGGTACCGCAATGGGTGTGTCCGCGTTGGTCTTCAACGGGATCTTTGAATTCCCCGGAGCAGATCCGGCAGTGCCGCTGTTTGGTTTCGTGTTCCTCGTGGCCTTGGGGATCGACTACAACATCTTCTTAATGACTCGCGTCCGAGAAGAGTCCCTGAAACACGGGACCCGGGAAGGAGTCCTGCGTGGACTCACCGTCACCGGGGGCGTGATCACCTCGGCCGGTGTCGTGCTGGCGGCAACGTTTGCGGCACTGGCCGTCATCCCGATTCTCTTTTTGGTGCAACTGGCCTTCATCGTGGCCTTCGGTGTGCTGCTCGATACCTTCATCGTGCGGTCACTCCTGGTCCCGGCGCTCACCTACGATATCGGGCCAAAAGTATGGTGGCCGTCCAAACTCAGCCGCAAACCCGATAAGGCCCGCTAAGCGCGGTTATCCGGTCTGACAGTTCGGACACCAGTGCAGGTCACGCTCGTTATCCGGGCTGGTGCCCAGCTTCTCCAACCGGACAGGCCCACCACACCGCAAACAGCCTTGGCGCTCGCGGCCGTACACCCAAAAATTCGGGTCCCGACGGCTTCGAGCCCGATCAGCTTTGGTCCGGGCCTGTTCGGTGGCAGTCGCAATACGAACCCCGAACACATTGTCTGGATCTGGGCGGACATCGACGGTCCTTCGACGCGTTTGTGCTTCGGCACGGGGCGGAACGTTCATCACCATCAGGTCCCTGGTCAATAAAATCAGCCCCGTGAGCTGTTCATCATCCAGTTCTGCGACTGGTCGGTGCGGAAAGATTCGGGCTAACAACAACACTTCGCAGCGATAGATGTTCCCGATCCCAGACACCAGCCGCTGATCGAGCAGCGCAGTGGCGATGGGTTGATCCGGTGCTTGGCGGAAATTGTTGAGGGCCTGGGCTAGCAGTTTCTCGGCGGTGTCGGGATCTTCCCAGCCGGGGTCCAGCAGATCTGGTCCTAAGAACGCTATGTGGTCTTCAGCCTGTTCAACCGGTAGGACCTCGAGCAGTTTCAGACTGTTTCCGACGACGCTGTGTTCGGCAAATCGTAAGATACAGCGCGTCCGATAGGTAGGTTTGGTGTCGATCTGCCAGGAGCCGTCCATCCCGAGGTGCGACAGGACCACGAACTGCTGGGCCGTGTCGGTGACGTTTTCGGGGGCGGCAACGGTCACCAGCAAATACTTGGCGACCGGGCGAACCTCGGTCACCAACCAGCCGGCTAAATCTAGGGTGGCGTACTGCGGGGTACGGAAATCACTGGCTTGGATCGTCTGGTCGTACATGACCGGATGGAGTCGGTGGGCCAGCCGGACTAGGGAATCACCTTCAGGCATTTACAGTACCTCGCTGCCGGGGTCGGTTCTGGCTCCTATCGTACTGTGGTCTTTCCTCGCCGTGGGAGCAACCTCACCGGACTGTGAGGTGGCGCTTGACCGGCGGCTATACTCGAGACGCGAAGCATATGATCTTGGATGTGGACTGCATGGAGATGATTGAGTGAGCACTGCACGACTGCAAGGAGTCGGGGCAGTGCTGGTCGCGTCTGTGTTGTGGGGCACCACGGGCACGGCCGCGACCTTCGCCCCAGATGTGGGACCACTTGCCATCGGTGCTGCGGCGTTGGGAATCGGTGGGATACTGCAAGCACTCATCGCCCTTCCGGCGCTTCGGCGCGCGCGATTACATTTAGGCTCACATCGGGGTGTGGTGCTGACCGGTGGGGTCGCCGTTTTCGTTTACCCGTTGGCCTTTTACTCTTCGATGCACCTTGCCGGTGTGGCCGTGGGTACGGTGGTCTCCTTAGCATTCGCCCCGGTCGTCTCCGGGGTGTTGGAGCGTGTCGTAGACCGGAAAGCCCTGGGCCGATGGTGGTTTGTGGCTGCGGCACTGGGCATTGCCGGCAGTGTCCTACTGGTCGCAACGTCTGACGAGCATCCGGTAGCGAGTCAGACCGCAACCATGATCGGCGTGCTCTTAGGCCTGGTCGCGGGCGCATCCTATGCCACATATTCCTGGACCGCACAGCGTCTGATGACCCAGGGACTTGGCCGTGCTGCCGCAATGGGCTCAGTCTTTGGTCTGGGCGGGGTCATGTTGGTCCCGGTATTACTCGTGACCGGTGCTGAGTTTTTCGCCACACCTCAAGCCTTGGCCGTGGGCGCCTATATGGCCTTGGTGCCCATGTTCGTCGGCTATCTGGCATTTGGGTACGGGTTGTCAAAGCTTCCGGCCAGTTCAGCCACAACGTTGACACTGACGGAACCTGCTGTTGCCACGGTCTTAGCCATCGTCATCGTCGGGGAGTCGCTGACCGCAATGGGGTGGGTCGGGCTGGCACTGTTCGGGTTCGTCCTCGTCATCCTCGCACTGAGTCCCACAGCATCCGCAACCGTTGCCTCTGCGAGACGATCGCAGCATTGATAGAGTATTCACGGATCAATTGACTCAGGTTGGGGTGTGCGGATGTGGAAGCGTTGGGTGTTACTGCTGGGCGCGATTTTCGCCGAGGTGCTCGCCACGCTTTCGCTGCGCGCTGCACTTGATGCGCCGCTATTCAGCATCGGTGTGGTTGTGGGCTACATCGTGGCCTTTGCTCTGCTGGGTCTGGCGCTGGGTCAGGGCATTCCAGTCGGCATCGCCTATGGTATTTGGGCGGCCGCGGGGGTTGCACTCGTGGCGGTGTTGAGCGCCTTCTTATTCGGCGAAACGCTCAGCGTCACCGCGATAATCGGGCTGATCGTCATCGTGATCGGTGTCTTCATTGTGCAAACCGGTCAAGACAACCGCGCCAAAGCCGAGGTGCTGGACTCATGAGCTGGCTGTATTTATCCTTAGCCATCGTCTCAGAGATCCTGGGTACCCTCAGCCTGCGAGCTTCTGACGGGTATCGAAAGAAAAACTGGATCCTACCCCTTGTGGTGTGCTACGCCTTGGCGTTCTTCTTTCTTGCGCTGACGATCTCGACGGGCATGCCAGTGGCGGTGGCCTATGGCATCTGGTCGGCGGTCGGGGTGGCACTCATTGCCCTGCTGGCACGCATCATTTGGAAAGAACCGCTGACACCACGAATGATCGTAGGTCTCGTACTGATCATGATCGGTGTCTTACTCGTCGAAATCGGTTAGTCTTACCGGCGAGCCGGCGGCTAGTTACTCTGACGCGCTCGCATTTCTTCTTGGATGGCATCCATCACTGAGGCGTCAGCCAGGGTGGTCACGTCACCGATTTCCCGATGCTCGGCCACATCTTTCAGCAGGCGTCGCATGATCTTACCCGAGCGGGTTTTTGGTAGATCCGGAACGACCATAATTGCCCGAGGGGTGGCGATGGGGCCAATTTCTGCCCGGACATGATCCCGGAGTTGTTGGATGACATCCTCCCGGTCACCGGCACTTTCTCGTAAGATCACGAATGCTTCAATGGCTTGCCCGGTCGTCTCATCTTGGGCTCCGACCACAGCGGCTTCGGCAACCACTTTGTGAGAAACCAGGGCCGATTCGATTTCAGCCGTCGCCGGCGAAGTAGACACCGGGGTACTGTGACCAGTAGGTCTTCTTGTATCGTTCCTCGTCGCCCCACAGGGTGCGCAGCATCCCGGGCCACGGTTCGGTGATGACCAGATACCCACCACTGCCGTGTTCTACCGAGTTGCCTTGCTCATCGTAGATGTCGGCGACGATTCCCGGCAGTGCGCGCATCGCCGCACCGGGTTTGGTTGAGGTCACCCCGGGCAACGGACTGATCAGGATATGACCGTTTTCGGTCTGCCACCACGTGTCGACGATCGGGCAATTATTGCCGCCAATGTGTTCGCGGTACCACATCCACGCTTCGGGATTGATGGGTTCACCCACGCTGCCCAACAGACGCAGCGACGATAGGTCATGCTGGGCCGGAATGTCTCGACCCCACCGCATGAACGTGCGGATACTGGTCGGTGCACAGTACAGGATCGTCACTCCGTATTTTTCTACGATTTCCCACCAACGACCCCGGTGGGGAGTATCGGGTGTGCCTTCGAATAAGACCGATGTCGTGGCGTTTGCCAGCGGACCGTAGACAATATAGGAGTGGCCCGTGCCCATCCGATATCGGCTGCGGTCCAAAAGATGTCGGTTTCAGGTTTGATATCAAAAACCGCCCAGTGGGTATACGACACACCGACCATGTACCCGCCGGTGGTGCGCATGATCCCTTTCGGTTTCCCGGTGGTTCCTGAGGAGTACATGATGTACAGCGGGTGTTCGGCATCGAAAAACTCCGGTTCATGGGTCTCGGGCTGCCGGTCCACCAGTTCATGCCACCAGACATCGCGGTCCTCGTGCCAGTCAATGTCTTGGCCGGTGCGCTCAACAACGACCACTTTGCGGACCTCGGGAATGTCCTTGACGGCTTTGTCGACGGTGGCCTTCAACGCATTGGTTTTCCCACGGCGATACCCGCCGTCGGAGGTAATGACGACTTCTACCCCGCAGTCTTTGACCCGGTCGGCGATCGCGTGGTCCGAGAACCCGCCGAAAATCACCGTGTGCGGTGCCCCAATTCGGGCACAGGCCAACATGGCAAATACCGTCTCGGGGATCATGGGCATGTAGAGCGCAACCCGGTCGCCGGTTTTCACCCCGAGTTCCGTGAGCGCATGTGCTGCCTTGGACACTTCTCGGAGCAGATCTGCGTAGGTAATTTCTCGGGTATCGCCACCTTCGCCCTCGAAATAGTATGCGACCCGGTCACCAAGTCCTGCCTCAACATGACGGTCTACACAGTTATATGCCGCGTTGAGCTTGCCGCCCACATACCATTTGGCAAACGGTTCTTCAGACTAGTCGAGAATTTTCTCGAATGGTGTCTCCCAGGTAATGCGCTGGGCCTTCTCACCCCAAAAACCGATGCGATCCTCTTCAGCTTTGGCATATTCCTCGGCTGTGACGTTGGCTTGAGCAACAAATTCGGGTGGCGGGTCGAAGCTGCGGTCTTCGTGACTGAGTTCTTGAATCGTGTAGTTGTCGGTCATCTTCTGCTCCTTGACGGTGGCATCATACCGGCGAGCAGAACAGCACAGTCTCAGATACGGGGGACGATCTTGTGGTGTGTCTGCTCCACGATACCTGTGCGAATAGTGATGTGCATCTCACTAGGTACCCTACGCGTGGTGGGGGTGAAGTCAAGGGGTTGTAGGATGACCGAGACCACTACTGAGCAGGAGTGGCATGCTGGCCCAGCACATTCTGAGTTGCGCGCACCAGCCGATCATAAGCCTCGTCATCCAATGGATCAGGGAACGTAAACCGCAAGGCAGTTACGGCAACATCGGGCTCATAGCCCATGGACAATAAGATCCCCGACGGAGCTTTTTTGCCCGCAGAACACGCAGACCCCGACGAAGCCGCAATCCCGGAGATATCCAAATCGACCAGCATGGACTCACCGGAAAAACCCTCGATCACAAACGACGCATGGTTGGGTACCCGCTCGGTTGGATGACCGGTCAGGGCCGCGCCCGGGATCGTTTCGACGATGTCAGCCACGAACGCATCCCGTTGAGCCGCCATCGTCTGAGCCCTGGACCCAGCCTGGGCCATGACGGCTGTCACCGCCGCACCAAAACCGGCCAGCGCTGCAAGGTTTTCCGTCCCGGAACGGCGTCCCGATTCCTGACCACCGCCGTGCAAGAGTGGTTCAAAATCGATGCCACGCCGGACCAGGAGCGCCCCGGCGCCCTGGGGGCCACCGAATTTATGCGAGGCAATCGACATCGCATCCACCACCTCACCGGGCCACCCGCCGGCGCCAAAACTGACCGGTAGCGACGCGGCCGCCTGCACAGCATCTGTATGCATGATGGCCCCTGCCGCTTTGGCAGCCTGGCCAATGTTCTCCAGGGATTGCACCGTGCCAACCTCACCATTGGCCAAACCCACCGAGACCAGCGTGGTGTCCGGCCGGATGGCTGCAAGCACGGCAGACTCATCGACCCGACCGTGGGCATCCACTCCGATCTCGGTGATTTCAAAACCGGCCACACGTGCCAGAAACTCACAGGTCTTGCGGATCGAAGAGTGCTCGATCACGGTCGTCACGATGTGTTTGCCGCGCGGGTGTGCCAGCGCGATCCCTTTGAGCGCTAAGTTGTTGGCTTCGGTTCCCCCAGCGGTAAACACCACCTCGGTAGGGGTGGCACCAAAAGCCTGCGCGACCTGCTGGCGGGCGCGGTCAAGGGTAGCCTTGGCTGTCTTCCCCGGGGTGTGCACGGCCGAAGCGTTCCCGGGGCCGGCATCAAGGACGGTCATCATGGCCTGCCGAGCTTCGGGGCGAAGCGGGGCGGTTGCGGCAGCATCGAGGTAGAGCATCAAGCAGCGTCCAATCCTAAATCCAGTGCAGCGGCACCGTGGGTCAGGGCGCCAACAGAAATAATATCGACGCCAGTTTGTGCAATCTGTGCCACCGTATCAAGCCGCACCCCGCCCGAAGCTTCGACGGTGCATTGTCCCGTAACCAACTCCACACCGGCACGCAACTGGTCAAGGGTGAAGTTATCCAGCAGGATCCCGGTGACCCCGGCGTCTAGTACTGGCTGAATTTGCGCAAGATGATCGACCTCCACGATGATGGCCGTGGTATGGCCGGTTGAGGCCTTCACCGCATTGATGGCCGCAGTCAGCTCCGGGCCGCTCGTAGCCCCTAAGGCGGCCAGATGATTATCTTTGAGCATGATCGCATCGGAGAGACTAAACCGATGATTGACCCCACCGCCGGCTACCACCGCGTGTTTTTCCAGCGCTCGCAGTCCGGGCGTTGTTTTTCGCGTGTCGGCAATCCGTGCGTGGGCCCCGGTCGCAGCGACTGCGGCAACATACTGGGAGGTCAGCGTCGCGATACCCGAGAGGCGTTGAACAAAATTCAGCGCGACACGTTCGGCCGTGAGGATGCCTGCGGCCGGGCCCGTCACTGTCGCAAGTACGTCACCTGTACAAAAGGCTGTGCCATCGGCCACCAGTTCGGACACGACCACGGTGGGATCCACTTGTCGGAACGTTTCGGTAAACACCGCCCCGCCGGCAAAGCATCCGGGTTCACGGGCCGCCAGCGTCGCCTGAAACGGGGTATCGGGTCTGATCGTGGCCGCCACGGTGGCATCTCCCCAGGGCAGATCCTCGGCCAGTGCTCTGGTCACCGCATCGCTTACGACGCTTGGCGTCAGCATGGCAGCGGTCACGGGCGCGCCGCCAACATACGTTCAAGGGCGACAGCCGCATCGGCGCTGACATCAGGAGCAACCGAGATCTGGTTGGGTGTCTCACCGGCCACCAACGATTCGAGGACCCACGCCAGATAGGCCGGGTGGATCCGGTACATGGTTGAACACGGGCAGACCACTGGGTCCAGACAGAAGATCGTCATCTCCGGGTGCTGGGACTGTAAACGGTTCACGAGATTAATTTCTGTTCCGATCGCAAAGACATCGCCAGGTTGACCGGCCTCGATGGCCTTGCGAATGTATTCTGTGGAGCCCACCCCATCGGCTGCTTCGACGACCGGGGCGGGACACTCCGGATGCACGATGACTTGCACGTTGGCATAGTCGGCTCGAGCCTTGTTAATCTGGTCGACGGTAAAACGCTTGTGGACCGAGCAGAACCCATTCCATAAGATGACTTTGGCTTGGTGAAGCTGTTCAACTGTGTTGCCACCCAGCGGCAAGTACGGCCGCCACAGGGGCATCTGCGCTTCATCAATCCCCATCGCCTTGGCGGTGTTGCGTCCCAGGTGTTGATCAGGAAAGAAGATCACGCGCTTGCCGCGCTCGAACGCCCACTCCAAAACGGTCGCAGCGTTCGACGATGTACACACGATGCCGCCGTTACGCCCACAAAACGCTTTAATTGCGGCCGAAGAGTTCATGTAGGTCACCGGGATAATTTCGGTCTGCTCAGCCCCAGAGTTCCCGAAAGTCTCCATGAGTTGCTCCCAGGCATCTTCAACCTGGTCAATCGTGGCCATATCTGCCATCGAACATCCCGCCGCCAGGTTGGGCAGGACGACAGATTGGGCGTCCGAGGACAAGATATCGGCGGTCTCGGCCATAAAGTGCACCCCGCAGAACACAAACGCTTCAACTTCCGGGTGGCTTTTGGCTGCCTGGGCCAGCATGAAGGAGTCTCCTACGAAATCGGCGTGTTGGATAATCTCATCCCGCTGGTAGAAGTGCCCCAAAATTTTGACGCGATCACCCAGTTGTTCTTTGGCCGTACGGATTCGTGATGCTAATTCCGTATCGGTGGCCTGCGTATAGGCGGCCGGAATCGGGCCCTGCTGCGGAGTGGTGGCTGGAGCAGCATCTTGGGTTGAAGCTCCCGGGCCGTATCCGTGGACGGCATCCACTTCCCAGGGGTCGGTCGTCAATTGACTGTCACAGGTGGTCGTGATGTTTGGTGGCTGGCCAACAGGGATCGTGTCGCCCAACATGGTGCGACGTCGGTGTTCAGCATCGGCGGCCGCAGCGATGAGATTCGCAACGCTGGTCATCTGTCTCCTTCGGGTTGTGACTCAGGTAATTCGGTGTGATCTGGATGGGCTTTCCATCGATACAGTCGCGCAGGACGGTGCGGGGTGCCTTCTTCCACCCTGCCGGTATCCACGAGCTGGTCTTGTGCGAGCATGGTGCGACGGAAATTTGCTGGGTCTAATTGTTGGCCCAAGATGGCCTCATGAACTCGGCGCAGCTGGGCCAGGGTAAATTCTTCGTCCAAGAAACGATGCGCGACCATGGCGTATTCGGTGCGCTGCCGCAACCGCCAGACCGCATAATCGATAATGGCCGCGTGATCGAACGCCAGTACCGGGAGCTGGTCAATGGAAAACCATGCGACATTATCGTCAGCACCGGCCACGAGCGCGCCAGAGAACTCGGTCACGGCATCGGGTGGTGCGCTTGCCACATCCGACGCGACATCACGCGACGGATCGGTCGTCGGCGGGGCCACTAAATCTGGCTGACCGTATAACCCCCAGTACGCGATGGTGACCAGTCGCTGTGCTGTGGCTGATCTGGTCCTAGCGCCAAAACTGTATAACTGCTCAAGGTAACCCGGCGAGCGCAAGACCGCCTCGTGCAGAGTACGCGATGCGGTCTGATCGAGATCCTCATCCCACGGGATTGGCCCGCCAGGCAGCGCCCAGTGAGCATCAAACGGGGGACGGGTTCGGCGTACCAGCGGTATCCACAATGTTGTGGCGTTTTCTGCGCGAGCCCCCTCGCGGCCCGCATACTCACCCCAAGTCGAAATGACTTCTCCGGATCGAGGATCTGCGACGTTCGCATCGATGGGTGGATGAAGCGCAAACGCCACCGTCGATACCGCGACAGCAGGAGGCATAAACCGGCGTTCTGATGCACTAGGGGCTGAAAGTTGTTGGACCACACGCTTCCTTGCAAAGCTTCGAGAATCGTCACAGACTCACTTATAGTCAAAATGACTTTAAGTAAGTATGCGTGTGAAAGTGACCGATGTCAAACACCTCACGTGCGTTATCCACATTTGCGATTGGCGTACCGGCCGGAGAACGCGAAACAGGCATAATTGGTAACAACATCAAGCGAGGTGGGAGATCATGAACCGCAATGCATCCGGCGAAACCGTCCATTACACCATCCAGTCGTCACCCATCGGCCAGCTTCTGATTGCCGCAGTCGATCAAGAGATTGTCCGGGTGGCGTTCCAGAACCAGAACTTCGAAAACGTCCTTGCTGAATTGCAGCATCAATTCGGAGGCCCGGTTCAGCAAGATGACAGCGCGCTAGAGTTCGCGACCACGCAAGTTGAAGAGTATTTCCGAGGGTTCCGAAAAGACTTCGAGCTACCGGTCCGTCCAGTAGCCGGCAACGGCTTCAGGTTCGACGTGCAGGGCAAGCTGAGTACCATTCCGTACGGGCAGACGCGTTCGTATGGGGAGTTCGCAGCCCAGCTGAACCGGCCGGGCGCTGCGCGAGCGGTCGGCAGCGCGTGCGCTCACAACCCCGTACCACTGATTCAACCCTGCCACCGTGTGGTGCGAGCCGATGGGACTATCGGAGAATTCATTGGTACGGCAGCTGTCAAGAACTATCTTCTAGCCTTTGAACGGGGTGAGGCCCCTGATGCGCCAGCACTCTGAGTACGCCAACGTCCTCATCGATTCTGAGGGCGTACCCCGGCCTCGATGGGCCGTTTCACATCCTCTATTGCAGCAGTATTTCGATACGGAATGGGGGAGACCAGTGAAGGATGAGCAAGGACTCTTCGAGCGCCTAAGCCTGGAAAGTTTCCAAGCTGGGCTTTCTTGGTTGACGATCCTGAAGAAACGTCCAGCTTTTCGCGAAGCCTTCGCTAACTTCGACCCAGATACCGTCGCGTCTTTTACTGATGAGCACATCGAGCAATTAATGCTCAATGCCGACATCGTCCGCAATCGCCAAAAAATTCTGGCGGTCATTGGTAATGCCAAGGCCACCGTCGCACTGCGTGAGTCCACGCCCCTTGCAGACCTGATCTGGTCTTATCAACCAGCCGCGGAGCCGCCGTTAGATGAAGAGGGGAATCCTCCGAGCCAATCTGAAGAGTCTGTTGCGTTGGCTCGGGAGCTGAAACGTCACGGTTTTCGGTTCGTGGGGCCTACTATCGTCTTCGCCATGATGGAGGCCATTGGTATGGTCAAGACCTTCCCGTTCGGAGAACGCTTTGATCTTTCGAACACTGGCTCCTCCCGATAGTCTAGGAATGCACCCAACTCGAATAGGAGTGAATTCATGAGCGACCTTCAAGGACGTCGCATTGCATTTCTTGTCACTAATGGTTACGAGCCTTCGGAACTTACTTCACCATGGGAAACCGTGACTGAACACGGTAGCGAAGCTGTCCTAGTATCCCCAGAATCGGACACCGTGAGCAGCGGAGATCACTCCCAAAAAGTCGATCTTCACGTAGCCGAAGCCAACGCGGCAGACTTTGACGCGTTGGTGTTACCAGGCGGCACAAAAAACGCTGATCAGATCCGCATGGATCAAGATTCAGTAGATTTTACTCGCGCCTTTTTCGATGCGAATAAGACTGTGGCATCAATCTGTCACGCTGCCTGGATTCTCACCGAAGCCGATGTGGTCAAAGACCGCAATATGACCAGTTACCCCAGCCTTCAAACTGATCTGAGCAACGCTGGCGCAAACTGGTCCGATGAAGAGCTTGTCGTCGATGGCAATCTCATAACCTCGAGGACACCCAAAGACCTGCCGGCGTTCAACGAGGCCATCGTCAACAAACTGACCGAAGAAAACTAATGAATACGACACGATCTTTGGCGCGGATGGGGCAACGCATCCGCGCCAAATTCTGTACGCCCGGCATGGGCATCTACTTTGAGGTGAGAGTCCTCTGGAGGAGAAGATGGTTTAACTTCTAGCCGATGGCAACTGCTGCATCGTGAGGTGTGGTGGGGAGGA
>DATBUK010000048.1:0-3155 GCA_036516155.1 Yaniella sp. | reverse complement strand
AAGCAAAGATTGCGATGCCAGCTCCCAAGATGGCTAGAATCCCAGACAGCCACCAGATCCTGGTACGTCTTTGTTGGTGTTCAGCCATGCATTCCTTATGGGGCGATAATGGATTGGATGTGTCAGCTTAGTTCAGGTTAGTCCCGTGAGCTCTCGCGACGCAGTGTGTGAAGGATCGACGAAAGGTTGTAGTGGCAGAAGTACTGTCTGGCTTCTTTATCATCTGGCTGATCATTGCGGTCGGCTATGGAGTCGGCCGCACCGATGCCCTCGGACCGAATGCCCAACCTGTGCTTTCCCGCCTCGCGTTCTTCGTCGCCTCACCAGCGCTGTTGTTTAACACGCTGTCGGAAAGTGACGTCTTCCTAGTGTTGGGGCCTCAGCTGTGGATCGCAACGCTTTCGGCCGGTATCGCTGCGCTGGTGTATTTAGCGCTCGCTAAGTTCCTCGTCGCCAAACGCAGCGGGTCAGAGCGGATGATCGCCGCCCTATCGGCCTCAATGATCAATTCGGCCAACCTTGGACTCCCCATTGCAGCCTATGTGTTGGGCAGTGCCAGTTATGCGGCGCCGGTCATTCTGTTTCAGTTGGCCATCTACACACCGATCTACGTGTTCGTCCTCGACAGCCAAACGCTCAAAGAATCCCAACAGGACGAGTCAAGGCTCAAGGTCGTCCGGTCAGGTTTCTGGCGCAGTCTGGGCCGCATCCTTGCCACTGTCATTCGGAACCCTTTAATCATTGGCTCGGCTTTCGGCTTGCTCTTTTCGGTCACCGGGTGGCAGCTGTGGCAGCCGCTGGCAGAATCCATCACCCTCATCGGTGGGGCTGCGATCCCGGCCATGCTTTTAGCTTTCGGCATCTCCTTGGTCGGTTCCAAACCGTTAGATAAACAACACGGCCGACGGCGAGACACGGTCCTTGCCTCGATTGTAAAACTGATCATCCACCCCGTGGCTGCGTGGTTGCTGGCCGCTTTCGTTTTCCAACTCGATCCCGAAGGTATCCTCATTGCCACGGTCATGGCCTCACTGCCCTCGGCACAAAATGTCTTCGTGGCCGCCTCCCGGTACAATACGGGACTGATTGTGGCCAGAGATACGGTCTTTATCACGACCATTCTTGCCATCCCGGCAATGATTGCCGTGGCGGGTCTGCTAGCTTAGAAATACTGTTCAAGACATTAAAGGAATGTAGGGTGTCAAAAACTTCCGCGGAACGGTCACCGCTGGTGCAACGGCCAGGGTTTTGGGCGATCATTGCCGCTGCCGTCGTCATCGTCGCCGCCGCGGTGATCGCACTCCTGAACTCCCGGGTCTACAACCCTGAGTCCGCAGTCGAGCCATACGTCGAAGCGCTCGTTGCCGGTGATGGCGCCACCGCGATGGCACTCTCTGACGGTTATCTGGCCGATGACGCGCCCGAGTCCATTTCGACGGTGCTGTTGGATGGGGATGCCCTGGCCGCAGCGGCGGCAATGCTGGAAGATGCCGACATTCGAGCCACGGATGCCGAGGTACCTGAAAGCTATCGGGATCCTGAGCTCACGCAGCGCGTGGTTGAGATCGGCTATCACGATGCTGACAACGAGCCCCAGGCGACCCAGGTCGTCGTGAATAAAACCGGCACGTCCTGGGGATTCTTCAACGAGTGGGAGCTGCATCCGATGCCCCTACAGCAGATCCAGCTGAAACCAACCCAGATGCCCGAGGGAGCGAAGGCAGACGAGCCAGTAGCCCACATTCACGACGAGCCCACACCGCTGCTCGGCACGAACGGCGATCTAGCAACGTTAGCGGCTTTTGCTCCCACGATGATTGAGCTGGAGTATCAGGGCACGTATTTGGAAGTCCCGGAGCCGGTACAGTTCGCGGTGACCGACGTGTTAGCACCCGGTGCCAATATGGAACTGGCGTTCGATGTAGAACTGACGCAGGCCGTGGACGACGCGATTACCGAAGAAGTGCAGCAGCAGCTGCAGCGGTGTACCCAGCAGACGGTCTTGAAGCCGGCTGGCTGTCCGTTTGGTTATGAGACGCCGCATCGGGTAGTACCTGATTCGGTGTCGTGGTCGATCGATGTGCCGGATGTGCAGTACTCCTGGGAAGATTCGGAACCCACCATCGACTGGGTCATGGCCACTGCTCAGCTGACTGCCCAAGAGATCCACATCGGGACGGGGGAGCAGTCAGCGGTCGACTACGAAGAAGTCTTTGAAATGAGCGCCGACTTAGAGCTGACCCCGGAATACATTCGGGTTCGCCCGGATTGGCAGTAGCGTTATACGGCACCCCGGGTATTGACGCGACCGGCCCAAATCTTGAGTGCGTCGTCGTAGGGCGCAGCGGTGCGGAAGTAGCCGACATCGCGTGGCTCAAAAGCGTCAATGGCGGTGCGTTGCGTGCTGGTCAGCGTCTCGACGTCTCCTAGAGCGGCCACGAATAACGACTTGCGGTCGGTTTCGGCGTACTGGGCTGCCAGAAAGTTGCGGGCCTCGCGGTGAAATGCCTCATCCTGGGCTTCTGCGACCACAATGATCGCGTCAACGTTGTCGACGTAACGACCCGCGAGCGGGAATTCTTGCACCGCTGTCGTCACACCGCGTTGGTCCCCCAGGTGCTTGGCGAGGCGCTGGGCGAAGTCGTGTGCTGCTTGTTCGGAGCCGTGGGCGATCAGGGTTGCCATGAAACAACAAATCCGTTCGGGTAGACGACACGTTGTGCCTAGTCTATCCCGAACGGATCGCTGTGTTGAGTCTGACGTTAGTGTATGCCGCGCAGATCTAGATCCAGGGTCGTGTGGGCGCCGTCGTCACCAGCCGGGTGGATGGTGACGGGAATGCCCCAGTCTTGCTGATACAGGTGACACGCAGCCGCGTCCGGGATGGGTTGACCGGGCTCGCCGTCACATGCCGCCGCGCGAGCGGTTACGTGCAGCACGCCTTCGGTGACTTCGGGGTTGAGTGTCAGCTGTCGGGTCAGGCCGGTCTCGCGGCCTTCGCCCTCGAGCAAGAGGTGCTCTGGTGTCGACGAGATGGTCAATTGGGTTGGGTCGCCCCAGCGGTCATCAAGTTTCTGACCCTTGGGCGCCGCAAACGAGACGTTGATGGGAACCTCACCGGCGACCAGTTTCGTCGGTGGGCGCTGAACCTGCAT
>DATBUK010000047.1:0-6397 GCA_036516155.1 Yaniella sp. | reverse complement strand
TTGGAACAGACCGCTGGACGTATTGCTGATCCTGAATTGCGGCCGACGCTCGGCGCGGCAGAAGCAGCGGTCGCCACCCTAGAACAACGCTTCGCCCAAGATCCATTTACCGCTCCGACGGCGACCGAGCTCGACGAGCTGCACCAAATAACGTGCCGGCGCAACCGTCAAAACGCCGACTGCCCGGAACCCGGATGCTCATCGCGGGCTTGATTATGCTCGGTGTCAGCATTATCGGGGGCATCATTGCCGCGGTCGCGGTTGGCACCTCAATGGTGACAAGTTTTGCGCAGTTCGGTGAATCCACCTATGAGATTTCGGAGCACGTCCGAGTCGATGGACTAGGTGATAACCAGTGGTACATCTACCAGGACCCACAAGCGGCAACCGCGACCTGCACCGTCCTCAATGAACAGGGCGATGACATCGTTGAACGGTCCGGTGACATGAACTTTTCGAACAATGAGATGTCCTTGGCAGCCTTCCAGTCGTTTGAATCCACCGCTGGTGGAGTCTACGAGATCGAGTGTTCGGAATATCCGGTGGTCCTGGGCGGACCGGTGCCCCTGGGTGGAATTTTCGGTTTGGTATTCACGGGATTGATCGCGATACTGGTATTTATTGCCGGAGTCGTCCTGACGATCATCGGAGCGATTCGCCGCAGTAGAGCAAAACGCAACGCTGGTCCACCCACGGGCGGATACCAGTATTCTCCCCACGGCTACTCCGGACATGGTTACCCGCCCTCGCCGCCGCATCAGGCTGGACAGTATCCGCCGACCACATGAACCTCACGACAGAAACCAAACCCCGTCCGTCTACACGGCGACCAGTCGCAGGCTATCTGCTTGCCTGTATTGTCGTGGGCGTCGTGGGTTTGGTGACCGCGATTTCGATGACCGTCTCGGGCATCTTGAACTCTTTTAGCGATGTATCGGAATCCTACATCGACATTTTTGATACCGGAGTAGAAGTCGGACCGCAGGAAACCCCCGTGGATCTTGGTGATGCGAAGTACACGATCGTGTCCTTTGTTGAGGCCACGGCGGCTCCTTCGGTTATTGACGTGAATCAAGAGTGCATCATCACGGATCCCCATGGCGATCCGGTCCCTACCAATACCTCTTCGCAGGCAATTGACGAGACGAATCGGCAGGGATTCGGTACGGATTTAGCAGACACCCAACATATGATTTTCACCCATTTCGAGGCACGCTCCGGCACGTATCAAGTGGTGTGTAAAGACTACGGGCTGCTCAGTGATGGTATCGGTAACAGCATGGGACCCACCGCGACCAAAGGTATCTTCATCGGTTTGGGTAGCGTTTTCGTGGCCGCTGGTCTGTTTGTGATGGGGGTCATTAACAGCTCACGCAATAAGAAAGCCCAGGCTATGCGGCTGCCCAACACTTCCGAGCCCAGTTTGTGACATTACGCTTGGCAAACCACACCGTCATCGAGCAATTGATCAATGACGTGTGACGCGATGCCGAAGCGCTGCAGGATCTCGGTGGTGTCAGCACCCGGTTGGGATTCATCGCCGATGGGTTGCAGCGGTGTTTCGGAAAATACCGGCGCGCTGCGAGGCTGATACCCGCTGTGAAACGGCTCAAAGACTTCACGAGCACGCATATGCCGGTGTTGCGGGGCCTCAGCTAGGCTCAAAACCGGGTATACACAAGCATCCTGATCTTCAAAAATCGTTGACCACTCATCGCGGGTTTTCGTCAGGAACGCCTCGGTAAACGCTGCACGCATCGCCGGCCATGTTGATTGATCATATTGGTCAAAATCCAACCGCAACACCTCGAGCAGTACAGCAAAAAATTGTGGCTCTAATGCACCGACAGAAACAAATTTGCCATCCTTGCACTCGTAGGTGTCATAAAATGGCGCGCCGCCATCCAACAGGTTGGCCTGGCGTTCGTCACGCCACACCCCTTGGGCATGCAGCCCGTAGATCATATTCGTTAGAGCTGCCGCCCCGTCAACCATAGCCACATCGATGACCTGGCCGCGGCCGGTCGTGGCTCGTGCAATAAGTGCTGCCATAATGCCGCTGATCAAAAACATGGCGCCCCCACCAAAGTCTGCACCGATATTCAGGGGCGGACGAGGTTTATCGGGGCCACCGATCGCATGGAGGGCACCGGTGAGTCCTAGATAGTTAATGTCGTGGCCCGCGCGCGGTGCAAGCGGCCCGGTCTGTCCCCAGCCGGTCATTTGGGCATATACCAGTCGCGGGTTGGTCGCCAGACACATTTCAGGACCAACACCGAGCCGATCGGTGACTCCGGGCCGGAATGGGTCGATCAGCACATCAGCTGATTTCACAAGCGTCAGGAGAGTTTCGGCTGCGGCTTCGTGTTTGATATTGAGCACCAGACTTTGACGCGAACGGTTCAGTGTATCTGATGCACTGACTTTTAGCCCAGCACCACCGGGCCGATCAATACGAACAACATCTGCCCCCAACTCGGCCAGCATCATGGCAGCAAACGGTGCCGGGCCGAGGCCGGCCAATTCTAAGATTCTGATTCCTGCAAGGGGGCCGGGTGCGGTCATCGTTATCCTTCAAATAGCCAACAGTCGTGCTGTGCAGCGTAATGAATATTCTGTGAGTTAGGCTACATGCGAGGTGCTGGGGAGGGGCTGTGCTGACCAGTTCGAGCCAACCGGCAACGGAATCACTAAGGTGGAGGGTATGCAAAACTGTTCGGATTCTCATGCCCGTGTCCATACTGAACTTGTGGAAGGCGGCCCACGTCGAGTGGTGTTTCTGCACGGTCTGATGGGTCGTGGCAAGAACTTCACCACGATTGCACGGGCCCTGACCGAAACCACGACGTCGCTGCTCGTTGATATTCCCAACCACGGCGAATCGTGCTGGACCGACAGTTTCGACTACGCAGAATTAGCAGATTTGGTCGCCGAGGAACTCCGGCGCGATTTCTGTCAGGACGAACCCGCAGTCATCCTAGGGCACTCGATGGGTGGTAAAGTCGCGATGCTGTTGGCACTGCGCCACCCTGATCTCATCGCTGGGTTGATCATTGAAGACATCGCTCCGCAGTACTCGTCAACCAGCGAATTTGAACACCTGTTAGGCAGCCTCCTTCGGCTTGACCTCAACGAACTGACATCCCGAACCGATGCGCATGCCAAACTGAAAGCTGATATCGAGGATTCAACGGTCCGTGGCTTCCTGCTACAAAACCTGGCACGAGATGACAACAAGAACTTCGTGTGGGAACCAAATCTCCAGATGCTCTACGACAATCTCGAAACGATCGTTGATTTCCCAGACATCGATGAAAGCTTCGACGCCCACCCTGTCCTGTGGATCAAAGGGGAACACTCTGACTACATCAACGATGAATCGACCGATGCTATGCGTGAGCTATTTCCGATGACCCGCAAGATCCAAATCCGCGACGCCGGACACTGGGTCCACTCAGAACAACCGAAACTGTTTGCCCAGACCATCGACTACTACATAGCAGGCCGCTATGACGACCAGGAATAACATTGCGCCGACAACGAGTGCCTCAACAAACCGGACTGAGCTTTGATAGCCTAGCGTCGTGACTACGCAACAAGATCAAACTGTCAGCATCCCTGCGGTCCCGAAAGGACCGGGCGGTCGCGATGCGCTCATTGGGCGACGCATTTTCCCATCACCACTGGCACGCCGCGTCACCTATGCGGTGATATTCGAAATCCTGGCGGTCGCATTCACCACGGTCATCTTGGCACTGTTGGGCAACGATTCGGGTCCAGCATTTCTTGTCGGCGTAGTCTCTTCCACCGTGGCCTTGACATGGAATCTGGTGTTCAACTGGCTGTTCGAAGCCTTTGAACGTCGCATCGGGGTAACCCACCGCCCATGGTATATGCGCGTATTGCACGCGGTCGTTTTTGAAATCGGCTTGATCAGCATGTTGATCCCGGCGATCGCGTGGCTGCTAGGTGTCAGCTTGTTGGAAGCCTTGCTACTGCAACTTGGCTTGATGGTCTTCTTCTTGATCTACACCGCTATCTACGCCTGGTGTTTTGACCGCGTTTTTGGCCTGCCTGAACCCGCAGAGCACTATCAGCGCTGAGTCGCAATGTTGCACACTGCGTCGGACAGTCTTCGGTAAAAACATCCCCAGACCTCTACAGTAGAGACATGGTTACTACACAATTTAAAGGCAATGCAGCAAACACCGTCGGCGACATTCCTGCGGTCGGTTCACAAGCCCCCGACTTCACCCTGGTCAGCACTGACCTGTCGGAAATTTCCCTGTCGGACTACAAAGGGCAATGGCTTCTGCTGAACATCTTCCCGTCCCTCGATACCGGTGTGTGTGCCGCCAGCGTGCGTGAATTCAATGAACGCGCCGCCAACCTCGACAACACCGTTGTGCTCAATGTGTCCATGGATTTGCCTTTCGCCCAGGCTCGGTTCTGCGGTGCTGAAGGCATCGAGCGAGCGCACACCGCCTCTGCTTTCCGGTCGAGCTTCGGCGAGGACTACGGGGTGCAACTCAAAGACAGCCCGATGGCCGGACTGCAGACTCGCACGGTGATTGTCATCAATCCCGAGGGCGAAGTCACCTACACCCAACTTGTTGACGAAATTACCTCGGAACCTGACTACGACGCTGTCATGGAACACCTGGGTGCCTAGCCACCAGAAACCAACTCCGTGAACCAGTATCCTCCTGCCGGTCAGCCCTCGTCTGAGAACGACCCGGAGCACCACGGTGCTCAGCCACCGGAGCACACGGCTGCTGGTCCACCGCCGCCACCGCCTGGACCGCCACCATACAGTCCAGGCGGTGACGGTCCTGAACCTTTCCGCTCTTATCGGCCGCAGGCATTTGACGACGAACCCTACCGGGACCGTGCCAATAGCCCGCTGTATCAACCACCTCACGATCCTCGCCAAGACCCCAGATGGGTCTACACCGGCCATGACCCTCTTGATGAGACCCGGCAGATCCCATATTTCAGTGGTGAATACACCGGACCGGACCACTACTACGAGCCGCCGCGTCGACGCCGTGGACCACTGCACGTCATCATCACCGGTGCCGGGATGATAGGTTTTGCCATCCTACTGATGGGATTTCTCTCACTGGTCTTCGACTGGGAAGAGAACACGCAGACACTTGAAGAATTCTTTACACCCGGCCCAGAAGACTCAGCACCCGAGGCCGTTCCCGAAACCGATAGCTCCGTCGATGATCTCGTCGAATCGCTCGATCACGTCCATGAGGGCATTACCGTTGACTGGGAGGCCGGTGCACAACACACCGGACCGGGACTCGACCCGGGTCAAGAAGTACCGGAAGCTCCCGGGGTCTTTATGGTCGACACGCAGGTGTACCAGTATATGGGGTTTGGCACCGGCATGGTCGTCAGCTCTGATGGGTTAGCCGTTACGAACTACCACGTGGTGGAATCCTCGATGTCAGTCTCGATCACCATGGCAGACACCAACCAGCGTTACTCCGCCACAGTGCTGGGCCGCGACGCCAGCCGAGACATCGCCGTCCTCCAGATCGACACGGATGAGCCCCTTGAAGTCGCGTCGATCAACCCCGGAGAGGTGAGCGTTGGCGACACAGTCGCAGGCGTAGGAAACGCAGGCGGCCAGGGGTACCTCACCTCGGTGACCGGTGAGGTGTATGCGACCGATGAGACGATCCATATCGAACCGCAAGAGCCCGGCTCACCGGCCCAATTTCTTGACGGACTCATGATGATCACCTCCGATATTGTGCCTGGCTATTCCGGTGGCCCGACCGTGGACGCCAACGGTCAAATCATCGGCGTCTCCACAGCTGCGAGCCAGAACACGACCAACTCCGATGAGGCCTACGGTTATGCCGTGCCCATCGTGTCGGCACTCGAGGTCGTCGAACAGGTCTTGGCCGGGGATGACTCCGGCGATGTCGTGATCGGCGCCGGGGGAGCGCTGGGAATTGTCGTAGCCTCTGAAGAAGGCGATGGTGCCCGAGTCATAGAGGTCAACACCGACGCAGCAGCAGCTGAAATCGGCATCCGACCAGATGACCTGATTATTGAAATTGACGGGCAAGAAGTCGTGAACTCGTCGTTTATCTCGCGATATGTTAGGGACAAGAACCCCGGCGATGAAGTCGAAGTTGTCTGGCAGACGCCCGAAGGACAGGTCCACGAAGCAACTGCGGTCCTCGACGAGGCCGAGATCAACTAAATCTGGTCATCGACCATCACGTTGCGGGAGGCCAACGCGCCGGCAACCGCCATCAAAAATGCCATCGCCATCAGGAACACTAAGCTGCTGGTCCACGACTGGGCGGATGCATAGAACACCCCGACCAGCATGGGGCCGACTCCGGCCAGGATATATCCGACCGGTTGAACA
>DATBUK010000046.1:0-5685 GCA_036516155.1 Yaniella sp. | reverse complement strand
GCGGCGGCGGTCTTGAAGATGGGTTGTTTCGACGCCGGATCCCAGTCGGTCAGTGTCAGTTCATTGGCAGCTCGGCCGGGACCGTCCGGTGCGCTACCGGTGGTATCCCAGTAGCCATAATGAAACGGCAGAAAAAGCACGCCCTGCCGGATATCTGTGAGCCGGGCTTTAGCTTCGACCATCCCGCGCGGTGTGCTGACGACGGCAAGGTCACCTTCACGGATGCCAGCAGTTGCAGCATCTTCGGGCGAAAGTTCCACCCAGACTTCCGGGGCCGCCTTATTCAGCTCGGGAGCGCGACCGGTTTTGGTGCGCGAGTGATAGTGATAAATGGTGCGCCCGGTAATCAACTGCAGCGGGAACTCATCGCTGGGGAGCTCATGCGGTGCAATATACTCGGCGGCCCGCAGGATGGCTTTAGCGTCAGGGTTTATAGCCTTGTACTCAGTTGCGGTGGCAGGGGCACCAGTTTCAAGGTCTCGCCCATAGGACTCGCAGTAGTCTGGCGAGCTAAAGAACTCACCGTTTTCATAGAGTCGTTCGGTGCCCTCGGGATTGTCGTCATTGCACGGCCACTGGATTCCGGATCCACCGCGTAGTTTGTCATAGGTGATCCCCGTGTAGTCACATGGGCGGCCTTTCGAACATTCCTTCCATGCTTCGAACGCACCTTCCGGATCGGACCACCAGATCAATGGTCCACCGTCTTTGTCTTTGAGATCAAGACGGCGTGCGTAGTCGAGGAAAATGTCGAGGTCAGATTTGGCCTCACCGGGTGGATTAACGGCCTTCTCGGAAAGGTGCACGGTGCGGTCAACATTGGTGAAGGTGCCGGTTTTTTCACCCCACGTCGCCGCCGGTAGTACCACATCGGCTAGCTGGGCGGTCTCGGTTAGGAAGATGTCTTGGACGACGAGCATCAGATCGTCTTTGGACAGTAAAGCACGGATTCTGGCTAACTCGGGCAATGAGACGGCCGGGTTGGTCCCGCTGGCCCAAAGCTGACGGATCGAGCCTTCTTCGACGTAGCGCATCATTTGCATCAGATGCGTGGGAGCTGAATAGTGTGGAATGTCGTCGGTGTGGATATTCCACACCCGGGCCAGATCAGCGACGTGGTCGGGATTATGCCAGTTCCGGAAACCGGGCAGGTCCCCGTCGGCTCCGCACTCGCGGGTATTTTGGGCGGTGGGCTGGCCATTCATTTGGAAAATGCCGCAGCCGGGTTTGCCCAGCATGCCGCGGATCAGGTTGAGATTATTGACCTGTACGGCAGCGGCCGTGGCCTGATGTGATTGATAAAAACCCTGCAGAACGGTCGAGAGTAACCGTTCGGCATGCCCAAGAATTCGGGCCGCTTCGCGAATCTTTACGGCCGGGAGGTCGCAGATCTCAGCCGCACGCTCGGGTGGGTAATTTTCCACCATCTTGGCCAGTGCATCAAACCCAACCACGTAGGCATCAATATAGTTTCGATCGATCCAGTCATTGGCGATGATTTCGTGTAACAGCGCATTCATGAGCGCGACATTGGTCCCCGGTTTCGGCGCCAGGTGCACGGTGGCATGGCTGGCGACGGGCGTGGGGCGAGGATCAACGCAGATGATCTTCGGGGGATCCTCACCAGCGAGGCGATCCAACATGCGCATCCACAACACGCTTTGGGTTTCGGCCACGTTGTGTCCAAATAGTGCGATGACATCGGCGTGATCCACATCCGTATAGGAACCGGGTTGTCCATCGCTTGCGAAGGATTCTTTTAGCGCAGCGGCCGCGGTTGCAGTACACAGCCGAGTGTTGCCATCGAGGTGGTTGGTTCGAATGCCGCCGTGGGCAATGGTCGCCAACGTATAGTACTCTTCGGCAAACAACTGCCCGGTCGTATAAAACCCGACCGCGCTGGGGCCCTGTTCCTTGAGTAGCCGTTGAGTGGTCTCCACGACTCGGGACATCGCGGTGTCCCAGTCGGTCTCCACGAGTTCGCCATTTTCACGGATCAATGGTTTTGTCAGCCGGTCTTTGGACCCATTGGCCTGCCAACCATAAACGTCCTTGGTGTCCAGCCTGCCGTGGTTGACTCGATCAACCGCACGACCGCGCACCCCAACGATCCGTTCACCTTTCACCGCAATGTCGAGGCCATCACCGTTAGAATGCAGGATCGACGCCGACTGCACCCAGCGGTCTACCTCGTCCTGTTCGACCCCCTCGGCCAGGTGCATATCGACCCGAACAGGCCAGACGGCCCCAGCGGCATACGGTGTGCGCTCGCCCCACACGTGGGCAATCCGGTCATTGTTCATCACGATCATCCCCCCGTGGTTGTCACGTCGCCGGCTAGGTGTTGAAAATCAGCTGGCTTTCTTTTTCTTCTTGCCCGATTTGCCGTCCTTCTTCGACTTGCGCGATTTCTCTACTGACTGGCGCAGTGCCTCCATCAAGTCGACAACATCGCCGCCGGTGTCTTCGTCCTCTTCTTCCTCATCGGCGAAGGTTTCTTCAAGGTCGACGATATCGCCGGCTTCTATCTTGGCGTCGATCATCTTGCGCAGCTCGACCTGGTAGTCATCCTCGAATTCCTCGGGCGTGAACTCTTCCGAATACGATTCGACGAGCTGCTTGGACATCTCGAGCTCTTTGTCTGAAATCTTGGCCTTCGAATTGACCCCTTTGAAATCGACTTCGCGAATCTCATCGTCCCACCGCAGCGTCTGAATCATCAACAGCTTGCCGTAGGTCCGCAGGATCGCCAGCCGGGTGCGGGTCCGCAGGGTAATTTTGACGATCGCCGTCCGGTCGGTTTCTTCAAGCGTCTGACGCAACAGCAGATACGCTTTGGGAGTCTTGGAAGTTGGCTCCAAGAAATAGGATTTTTCGAGCATGATCGAATCAATGTCGTCCGAGGGAACGAACTGTAAAACTTCGATATCGTCGGCATCATCGGAAGGCAGCGCTTCGAAGTCTTCTTTGTGGATGATCACGCGGTGATCGCCGTCGTCGTAGGCTCGTTCGATATCGGAGTATTCAACAACTTCATCGCACACTTCGCAGCGCCGCTGATAACGGATCCGCCCACCGTCCTTGTCGTGGACCTGGTGCATGCGAACGTCGTGGCTTTCCGTTGCTGAGTACAATTTGACCGGTACATTGACCAGGCCAAATGCGATTGATCCCGTCCAGATAGCTCTCATGGTTTCCATTCAAACGGATATGCCAGCTCGTGGCTACCCCTGTGAGCCGTCGGGGTCTCGTATCTGAAAACTACGTCCGGTAGCATCCACGGCACAGGAGGTTTTTCCATGGCTCGCAATGAACAGAAAGTCTCCGTCGACGGGCATAAGCTCAAGTTGACCAGCCTGGATAAGGTCTACTACCCGGAAACCGGCACGACCAAGGGTCAGGTGTTGGATTATTATGCCCGAATGGCACCGTATGTGATCCGACATGCGCGCGATCGGATCGCAACGCGGAAGCGGTGGGTCGATGGTGTCGGCACCCCGGAGAAACCCGGCAAGGTGTTTTTCGAAAAGGATCTGCCCGATGGTGCGCCGTCGTGGATCCCAACGCAGACCATAGAGCACAGCACCGGAAAGAAAATCTATCCGCTGGTCCAAGATCAGGCGACGCTGACCTACCTGGCACAACTGGGTTCGCTTGAGCTGCATATCCCCCAGTGGCGGGTGCTACCTGGGTCTTCTGATCCCGGCACAATCACCTCCGAAACCCGCTACCCCGACCGGATGGTGTTTGACCTGGACCCCGGTGAGGGTCGCCAGCTGGCCGACTGTGTCGAAGTCGCCCACCTGGTGCGGGAACTCCTCAACGGAATGGGGCTTGAGGTCTACCCGCTGACCAGTGGGTCCAAGGGCATCCACCTGTATGCGCCGCTCGACGGGTCGGCCACGAGCCAGCAAGTCTCCGATGTCGCACACGAGCTGGCACGCAGTCTCGAAGCCGATCACCCAAAACTCGTGGTCTCAGCGATGAAAAAGACGCTACGCAAGAACAAGGTCTTCATCGACTGGTCTCAAAACTCCGCCTCCAAAACCACCGTGGCACCGTACTCGCTGCGCGGCCGTTTCACCCCGACGGTCGCGACCCCGCGCACCTGGGATGAGCTCGCGGACCCGGCAAAGGTTGAGCATCTGCGATTCGAGGAGGTGCTCGAACGAGTCGAGGATCTCGGTGACCTGCTGGAACCACTGGCCCAAGAGGCCGGAGCCGATGACGCAGGCCGCCTTGACGAGGCGGACCCCGACGGAGCACCCGAGGACCGGCTGACCACGTACCGTTCGATGCGAGACCCGGACAAGACTCCTGAACCGGTGCCAGACAGCCACGGGAACAGCGGCGACGAGCTGATCTTCGTCATCCAAGAACACCACGCCCGCAGACTCCATTGGGACTTCCGACTCGAACACGACGGCGTGCTAGTTTCTTGGGCGCTGCCGAAGGGCCCACCAACCGATCCGAAGAAGAACCACCTGGCCATTCAGACGGAAGATCACCCCGTCGAATACGCAACATTCGAAGGGACGATTCCCAAGGGTGAATACGGCGGCGGTGAGGTCACCATCTGGGACTCGGGCACGTATGAGTTGAAAAAGTGGCGCGACGGCAAAGAAATCACAGCCTTACTCCACGGTCAACCCGATGGCGGACTCGGCGGCTCCCAGGAGTTTGCCCTCTTCAACACCGGCGATCACGGACCGAACGATGATCCGGCCAGAAACTGGATGATCCACCTGAAAGAGTCCTCCGCCAACGACGGCTCGACCGACGAGGCTCCCGCGCGTGCTGCAACCACGCAGGAGGAATCCGATACGACGCAGGATGAGGACTCCGGCGACCAGCCTCGCAAGGCTGCTCCCGTCAAACACACGCCAATGTTGGCGACGATCGGCAAGCTCGAGACGGTCCGTAATCACAAAGCTGACTGGGCCTTTGAGATGAAATGGGACGGCGTGCGCGCGATCGCGACCGTCGAAGCGGCCACGGACGATTCACCCGGTGCGGTCACGCTGATGAGCCGCAACGAACTGGAGATGACCGATACCTATCCCGAGCTTGCCGAACTGGCTAGCTGTGTCACCAGCGACTGTGTGCTCGACGGCGAAATCGTAGCGTTCGGAAACGGCGGCAACCCCGAATTTGGTCGGCTCCAGCGTCGGATCAAGCTCACCAAATCCAAGGATATTGCAAAGGAACGCGCCAACACCCCGGTGTACTTTATGGTGTTCGACATCCTCACCGTCGACGGTGAATCACTGCTGCAGGAGTCATACGAGCAGCGTCGCAAACGACTCTTCGAGGTGGTTTCTGAAAACGAGCACATCTATGTGCCCGAAGCATTCGATGGGTCTCTCGACGATGCGATGGACGCCAGCCAGAAGCTCAAGCTCGAAGGGGTCATGGCCAAGCAGAAATCCAGTGTCTATCTGCCGGGCAAACGCACCCGAACCTGGCTGAAACTTAAACATTCGACGACCCGCGAGGTACTGATCATTGGTTGGCGCGAAGGTAAGGGCGGTCGCCAACAAACGTTCGGATCGCTGCTCGTCGCCGCCTATGATGACGACGGTGAGCTGACATATATGGGTCGGGTCGGTACGGGCTTTGATAGCCACCAGTTGCGCAGCATCAAGGAAGAGCTCGACAAGATTCCGCGCAAGACCGCACCGGCTG
>DATBUK010000045.1:0-10109 GCA_036516155.1 Yaniella sp. | reverse complement strand
GCTTCGAGGCGTTCGGCTTCGTCCATTTCGATGAGCGAACTAATGACCGCTTCCATATCGCCCTCGAGCACCCTGTCTAGGTTGTTGGCCTTATAACCTGTGCGGTGATCGGCGATACGATTTTCTGGGAAGTTATATGTTCGGATGCGTTCGGAACGGTCCATCGTACGGACCTGCGAGGCACGTGTTTCTGCGGCCGCTGCTTCAAGTTCTTCTTGTTGGTGTGCCAGCAGTCGCGACCGGAGCACGCGCATGGCAGCTTCACGGTTTTGGATTTGGGATTTCTCGTTCTGCATGGCGACCACGATGCCGGTTGGCAAGTGGGTGATGCGCACTGCGGAGTCGGTCGTGTTGACGTGCTGCCCACCCGGGCCGGATGAACGGTACACATCAATTTTGAGATCGTTTTGGTTGATCTCAATCTCTTCGGGTTCATCGACCTCGGGGAATACCAGCACACCTGCGGCCGAGGTATGGATTCGTCCCTGAGATTCCGTGACTGGGACACGTTGGACACGGTGGACTCCGCCTTCGTATTTCAGATGCGCAAAGACGCCTTCTGCCGGGTCATTCGAATTGCCGGTGATACCGATGTGCACATCTTTGTAGCCACCAAGATCCGATTCGGTGGCTGAAATAATTTCAGTTTTCCAGCCTTTCCGTTCAGCGTAGCGTAAATACATGCGTGCAAGGTCTGCTGCGAACAGTGCAGCTTCTTCGCCACCTTCGCCACCTTTGATTTCTAGGATGACGTTGCGGGCATCGTCGGGATCCCGTGGAATCAGCAGACGGTGCAGGGTTTCAGTGGCTTCTTCGTAGCTTGCTTCAAGCCCTGGGACTTCTGCGGCGAAGTCTTCATCTTCTTGCGCGAGTTCTTTGGCGTCTTCGAGGTCTTGGCCCAGTTGTTGCCAGCGCTTATGGGCTTTGACAATTTTTTCAAGCTCGGCAAAACGTCGGCCGACTTTGCGTGCCAAGGCCTGGTCGGCGTGGACCGCTGGGTCGCCCATCTTCTCAGTGAGCTCGGCGTGTTCTCGTAGCAGATTATCGATGGAGTCAAACGTACTCATATGTTTACCTTAGTCGTGGGAGTCTCGAGGTGGGAATCAAAAAACCATCGCGCAACCGGTCGGTTGCGCGATGGTTTCATGATAGGAGGCTAAGACTCTGATTGACCTCGCAGGGTGGTCTTGGAGACCAGCATCAAAAATTCCGCGTTGGTTTCGGTTTCTTTGAGTTTGGACGTCAACAGTTCCAGGGCCTGCTGGGTTTCCAGACCGGACAGCACACGACGCAGACGCCACATGATGCCGATTTCTTCCTTGGTGAGAAGGTTCTCTTCGCGACGGGTACCCGAGGCGTTGATATCGATCGCTGGGAAGATCCGACGTTCAGACAATTCACGGGACAGGCGCAATTCCATGTTGCCGGTGCCCTTGAATTCTTCGAAGATCACTTCGTCCATGCGTGAGCCGGTTTCAACCAGGGCGGTCGCCAAGATGGTCAGCGAACCGCCACCTTCAATGTTGCGTGCCGCACCGAAGAATTTCTTCGGAGGATACAGCGCTGCCGAGTCGACACCACCGGACAGGATACGTCCCGACGGTGGAGCCGCGAGGTTGTATGCGCGACCCAGACGGGTCATCGAGTCTAAGAGGACAACGACGTCGTGTCCCATTTCGACCATGCGCTTTGCACGTTCAATCGACAGTTCGGCCACGGTCGTGTGGTCTTCTGCTGGACGATCAAAGGTTGAAGCGATCACTTCACCGCGCACCGAACGTTGCATGTCGGTGACTTCTTCGGGGCGTTCATCCACCAGCACCATCATGAGTTTGACCTCAGGGTTGTTGGTGGTAATCGCATTGGCGATCGACTGCAGCATCATCGTCTTACCGGCTTTTGGTGGTGAGACGATCAGACCGCGCTGGCCTTTACCGATCGGGGCCACTAAATCGACCAGACGTGGAGCCATGTCCTTGGACGCATGTTCCAGACGAAGACGGTCCTGCGGGTACAGCGGGGTCAGTTTATTGAACTGGACACGCTTTGGATTCTCCACGGCTTCTTGACCGTTGAGCGAATCAATTTTGACTAACGCATTGAACTTCTGACGGTTACCGCCTCCGCCGCCGCTACGACGGTTGCGTCCGCCACGTCCGCCGCGGCCACCACGACCGCCCTTTTGGTTCTGGTTGTCTTCTTCAGCTTGTGGAGCACGGACACGTCCGCGGATCACATCGCCTTTGCGAAGTCCGTAGCGTTTGACCATGGCCATCGACACGTACACGTCGTTCGGTCCTGGAAGGTATCCGGAAGTACGTACGAACGCGTAGTTGTCCAGCACATCGAGGATGCCCGAAATCGGGACCAGTGTCTCGTCGTCGCTGACGTGTTCGTCATGGTCGTCGGTGTCTTGTTCCTGGCGACGATCGCGTGAACGGTTCCGATCGCGCTGGCGCTGACGGCGCTGGTTCCGCTGATCATCGTCACGACCGCGGCGACCACCGTCGGATTTTTCCTCGGCTGAGTCATCGGAGTCCTGGTCATCACCGGTATCCTGCTGATCACGACGCTGACGGTCCTGATCGCGACGCTGCTGATTCCGAGTGCGGCCACGGTTGCGATCCTGACCCTGCTGGTCGTCTTTGTCGCCGTCCTGCTGCGTCTCTGACTGCTGCTTCTGGTCGTCAGTTTGCTCTGACGACTGTTTTTCTTCACGTGACTGTTTGGTGTCACGTTGTTGACCACCGCGAGAACCCCGACGATTGCGCGACTGTTGGCTGCGCTGTTGACCTTGCTCGTCGTCAGTCTGTTTGGACTGTTCGTCGTCAGCCTGCTGTTTCGAAGTCTCTGCTGGCGCATCCGAGGTTTCCTCGGATTGCTGTGGCTGGGACTTCTCAGCGCGCGGAGTTTCCTCAGCGGGCTTCTGCTTGGATTGTTTGGCAGCCTTTGCTGGTTTGTCTTGTTTGGTGGCAGTGGCATCGGTAGCAGGTTTCGTACTGCCACCGCGCTGGTGTTCGGCGATGACTTCAACCAGCTGTGCTTTGCGCATCCGGGAGGTACCGGTAATGCCAAGCTGTGATGCTAAGTCTTTGAGTTGGGCCAGTTTGAGGCTGCCCAAGCCGTTAGACCCATTGGATGCTGGGGCCTGTACTGTGTCTTGTTCAGTCACGAAGGTTCCTTCCCCCTCGTCGGTACGGGCGATAGATACCCGCAGGATGTGTGACAATCATGGCTGCGACTGCAGATACGCCAGATTGCATGGTGTTTTGCGATATAAAACACTCAATGCTGCACGGAAGTGTCAACGTTGGTGTTTCGGGTGTGAGATAACCTGACATCATCAGATGATGAGTTATCAAAATCCTCTCCGCAGAATTGCGGTAAAGACCAGGCCGAATACGAGGAGTTTAGTAGTACCTAAACCGTAAAACGATCTCGTTATGGCCGGAATACCTCTATCGTAGCACCTTCGGTGGCAATAGGCAGAATCCGTACGTCCCAGCGTTGCTCTGATTTCGCTGCGCGCTGTTGTAGCTTGGCTACAACGACATCGGCTTCGGCAGGAGTTGCCGCAAAAACACACAGCGTCGGACCGGCACCAGAGACCACTGCTGCGTGGCCATCGGCGCGCAGCGCGCGAATATGGCGCAGCGTTTCTGGCATGGAAGGCTCGCGGTATTGCTGGTGCAGCCAGTCTTGCGTGGCCGGCATGAGTAACTCTGGATTGGTCGTCATCGCCGGGGCCAGCAAAGCGGCACGAGAAGCGTTCGCAACCGCTTCGGTGTAGGGCACCGAATCCGGCAGCAGGGTCCGCGCTGCGGCCGTCGATAAGGGTTTTGCCGGGATGGCCACCACCGGGGTGATCTCCGCATGGGGTGCCAACCGCACCGAGTGATACTGCACGTCTTGGGCCGCTTGCTCATGCCAGGAAAACGTCACGCCCCCGTACACCGCTGGGGCAACATTATCCGGGTGTCCCTCGGCCTCAGAAGCCCACTGCAAGAGGTCATTGCTGTCGACGCCACAATCCGGGGGCAGCAGTGCCTTGACTGCCAGTGCCGCTGCGATGTGCGCGGCAGCCGAGGACCCCAAGCCCCGGGAATGGGGTATCCGATTGGTCGCTTTGAGTTTCAGCCCCGGTAAATGCCATCCGAGCCGATCAAGTCGTGCTCGAATCTGGGCGATGATCAGGTGTCGACCATCGTTGGGCAAATAGTTGTGCCCTTCGCCGATGATTTCGGCACTGAAACCGGCTTCGGTCGTGCGAACCTCTAGCTCATCGTAAAGACCCACGGCCACGCCGGCGGAGTCGAATCCTGGTCCAAGGTTCGCCGAGGTGGCTGGGACCTTAATCTCAGCGACGATCCCAACCGGGACCCGGTTGGCTGGTGGTGTGGTGGCCGGTGATGCCACGACTATTTACCTTCTACGCGCATCACGGACAGCACCTCGTCAACGACGTCGAGCTGTTTGGTGGCTTCAAGTGTCTTGGCCAGTTGGGCTTCTTTCGCCCGGTGGGTGACAAAGCTCAACAGAGCGGTCTTGTGCTCCTCGGTCGAGGCGCGGTCCGGGGTCTGGTTCATAGATTTGATCGAGACGTTGTTTTCAGCGAAGGTGCCGGCAACCTTGGCCAACACACCAGATGCGTCGGCGGCGCGCATGACGACCATGTAGCGGGTGGTCGCCTCACCAATGTCCAAGCAGTCCAGTTCCCGTCGAGCGGTGTGGGTCCGGCCGGGACCGCCGCGCAGTTTGCGTTTGGCAATGGACATCACATCGCCCATCACGGCCGAGGCGGTGGCGGAACCACCGGCGCCGGGACCATAGAACATCAATTCGCCGGCATTTTCGGCTTCGACGAACACCGCATTATAGGCCCCGCGAACAGCAGCCAGTGGGTGCTCGCGAGGGAGTAAAGTCGGGTGGACTCGCAGCACGACGCCCGATGGATCGTCGAGTTCTTCTACGATGGCCAGTAATTTGATGACGTATCCGGCCTCTGCGGCGGCCTGGTGGTCCAGGTGTGAGATCTCACGGATGCCTTTGGTGTAGACCTGGTCAAGGGTAAACGGCGCATGGAAGGCCAGATGGGCCAAGATCGCGGCTTTTGCTGCGGCATCTTCACCATCGACGTCGGCGGTGGGATCTGCTTCGGCATATCCGAGGCGTTGTGCTTCGGCCAGCGCATCGTTAAAGGAGGCACCGGTGGAATCCATCTGATCCAGAATGTAGTTTGTGGTGCCGTTGACGATCCCCATAATCCGGGTGACTTTATCGCCGGATAACGAGTCACGTAAGGGCCGCAGGATGGGGATCGCTCCGCCCACGGATGCTTCGAAGGACAGCTGGACGCCCGCCGTCGCGGCGGCTTCATACAGTTCGTTGCCATGCGTGGCCAAGAGGGCCTTGTTCCCGGTGACGACACTTGAACCTTGTTCGATGGCTCGAGTGATCAATTCATATGCCGGTTCGATGCCGCCCATCAGTTCCACGACGATGTCGGCGCCCTCGAGGACCTCGTCCACGTCGTCGGTGTAATACTCGGTGGGAAGTTCGTAGGCGCGGGTGGCCTGTGGGTTTCGGACCAAAATTTTGGTCAAGTTGAGTTTTGTGCCAATGCGCTCGGTGAGTGCTTCTGCGTTTTCGGTCAGAATGCGAGCAACCTGTGACCCGACGGTTCCACCGCCCAACAGTGCGATATTTAGGGCCGGTGTATCAGATGCAGTGGTCATGGTCCTCCGAGTAAACAGTGAAAAAGTGGCTATGGCACCGTGTCGTCATTGTAGTCTAGATGATCTCAGCCGATTACAATTCGACCTCACGGGCAAAGAGGTCTTCGATAGTTTCGCGGCGCAAAATCTCTCGAGCCTGACCGTCTTTGACTGCGACGATCGCCGGACGGGTGAGCATGTTGTAGTTCGAACTCATCGCATGCCCGTAGGCGCCGGTGGCCGGAACAACCAAAAGGTCTCCGTGATCGGTGTCTTCGGGCAGATACACGTCATGGACCACAATGTCGCCGGATTCACAGTGTTTCCCTACGACTCGCGATAACACCGGGGCGGCGTCACTGACCCGGTTGCCAAGCACCGCGGTGTAGTCCGCGTCGTACAGGACCGGCCGAGGATTATCCGACATGCCACCGTCGACGGCGACATAGCGGCGCGGGTGGTGTGCACCCTCATGCTCGACCCACACGGTCTTGGTGGTACCCACCGTATAAATGGTCAGCCCGGCGGGACCTGCGATGGAGCGGCCGGGTTCGATTGAGATGCGTGGACACGCAATACCCAGGCGCTGGATTTCGCTGCCGATGTGGTCGGCAAGATTGGTGGCGATCACGCCGACAGGAGCAGGATCATCCGCTTGCGTGTAGGCAATACCGTATCCGCCGCCAATGTCGAGCTCAGCGATATGGATGTTTTCGGTCGCCAGGTGGGCGATGAATTCCAGCATGCGGGTTGCTGCGGTCTCAAAGCCTCGCGAGTCAAAGATCTGACTGCCGATGTGTGAGTGCAGACCCACCAGATTGATATGGTCGGCGGCCGCGGCGATGTGGACGGCCTGATAGGCCACCGATGTCGTGGCCCCCGGTACCGGGGTCATGCTGAGCCCAAATTTTTGGTCTTCGTGTGCGGTCGCAATGTGGTGGTGGGTTGAAGCATCCACGCCCGGGGTCAGCCGCAACATGACATTCGCGGTGATGCCCAGGTTCCCGGCCATCTTGACGACCCGGTGCAGCTCGGGCAACGAATCCACGACGATGCGGCCAATACGGTTGGTGATTGCCGTGTGGAGTTCGGCGTCGGACTTATTGTTGCCGTGCAAACCGATATGCGCCGGTTCGATCCCGGCGCGCATGGCAATGGCCATTTCGCCACCCGAGGCAGTATCAATACGCAAGCCTTCATCGCGCACCCAGGTGGCGACCTGGACGGTCAGCAGCGCTTTCGAGGCGTAGTATACGTCTACTCCCCCACACAGTGGGGCAAAAGCGGCGTGAAACTCGTCGGCATAGGCTCTGGCGCGGGCCCGGAAATCGTTTTCATCCAGGACCCATAGCGGGCTGCCAAATTGCTCGACGAGTTCGGTAACAGGGACACCCTGGACGGTCACGTGCTGATCGTCCCGGGCCACGCCGGCAGAAAAGATTTTGGCATCGAGTGCGGCCGTGTTTTCTGGCACGGTGAGCCATTCGGGGGCGAGTGGTGAAGACATTACATTTTCTCCGGGGCGGAAACCCCCAACAGACCCAGACCGTTTGCCAACACCTGAGTGGTGGCGTCATTGAGCCAGCGACGGGAGTAGTTCACAGTTTCGGGTTCGGGTTTGGTGCCGTCCTTTTCGGGGGCAGGCACAATCCGAGCCACGGCATACCAGCCGTGATAGGCCGCCGCGATGGATTCCAGGTGGCGCGCCAGTCGGTGAGGCTGACGCAGTCGTGCCGCGCTGCCGACAACCGACGGGAACTGCGCCAGTTTCGACAACAGTTCTTCTTCGGTCGGATGGTTCAACGTCGCCGCATCGAATCTGTCGGTATCGCGCACCACGCCCTGGGCATCGGCGGTCCGAGCTGCGGATCGTGACCGGGCGTGTGCATACTGCACGTAGAACACCGGGTTGTCATTGGTTTGCGCACGCAACAGGTCAGGATCAATTTCGATGGGTGAATCATTCGGGTAGCGGGCAAGCGAGTACCGCAGTGCATCAACACCCAACCAGTCGATCAGATCCCGGAGTTCAATGATGTTCCCGGCACGCTTCGACAACCGGGCCCCATCAACCGAGATGAGCTGGCCGATGAGGATTTCGATGTTTTCGTCCATGTCATCGCCCGCACAGGCCGACAGTGCCCGCAAGCGATTGACATAACCGTGGTGGTCGGCTCCCAGCAGATAGATCTTCTGGTCAAAACCGCGATCCTTTTTCGATAGGTAGTAGGCGGCATCGCCGGCAAAATAGGTGGGTTTCCCGTCAGCTTTGATTAACACGCGGTCTTTATCGTCACCAAAGTCGGTGGTGCGTAACCAAAAGGCTCCGTCTTCTTCGAAAGTGTGGCCTTGGGCTTTGAGCCGTTCGAGAGCTTCCTCGACCGCACCGGTCTCGTGCAGGTTTGCTTCTGAGAACCACACATCGAAATGCACCGCAAAATCATCGAGGGTCTCGCGGATATCCTCAAGCTGTAATTCGTAGGCGCGCTTCCGCAAACGCGGCAGCACCTCGTCATAGTTTCGCGTCTTGATATCGGGATCTTCAGCCAGGATCGCTTCGGCAATCTCATGGACGTATTCTCCTGGGTAACCCCCCTCGGGTACGTCCTGGCCGTGCATCCGCGCCCACACGGATGCCGCAAAAACATCAAGCTGTGCCCCGTAATCGTTGATGTAGTACTCGTTGGTCACTTTCGCCCCGGAGGCACGCAGTAGGCGGCTGATCGCATCGCCGAGTGCGGCCCACCGCGTATGTCCGATATGCAGGGGGCCGGTGGGGTTGGCAGAGACGAACTCCAGGTTGACCACATCACCGGCGGCTTCATCATTGTGGCCGTAGGTTTCCCCGGCTTCGACAATGGTACGCGCCAACTCACCGGCAGCTGCGGCGTCTAAGGTGATGTTAATGAATCCCGGACCGGCAATATCGACGGCGGCAATACCATCGACGGCTTGGAGTTTTGGGGCCACGACTTCAGCAAATTGCCGCGGATTCATCCCGGCACGTTTCCCCAGTTGCAACGCGATATTGGTTGCCCAGTCGCCGTGCTCACGGGACTTCGGACGCTCCACCTTCGGAGCGGCGGGAACGGCATCGGCCGGTAGATCAATATCGCCCGCTTCGATCGCGGAATGCAAGATGTCGGCAAGAGTTGCAGAAAGGTTTTCAGGATTCACGTGACCAAGTTTAGCCCTCGTGACCTTGCAAGGCACATTTAACGTACCGTTTTACTCTTTTGTGCCACAGCCGAGCCTTAATTTTCATTCAGACAGCTTTGTACGGTAGGCTATTCAAGGTCCACAAGCACGACCTTGTGCCGCATGGACTTCGCCTCCGTAGCTCAGTGGATAGAGCGTCTGCCTCCGGAGCAGAAGGCCGTAGGTTCGATTCCTATCGGGGGCACCAGCCCTACATCACAGCATGCGCCACTGATGTAGGGCTTTTGCGGGTTATAGGCAGAAATGTGTGTCTGGCCCCGGCGTGTTTTGGGGTTAGAGTCCTTTCCATCCTTGCTGGATGCCGATGCCTTCTTCGTCTGAGAATGCGCGATCATAGAGGGCCGGTCCGATGGGTTCTTCGATGACGGGTTTCGGGCGTGCTGTCGGGTCGTAGTGCTGTGGCTGGATGAAGGTGTGCACTGGGGCTGGAGCTTCGGTGTGTTGCTGCAGCCACCATTCCACCGCGCGTTTACGACGTGCTAACCGCATGCCACGGTGGGATAGCAGCATCTGGCGTAATGGCGCGTTGACGCCGCCTTCGATCCGATTTGTCGTGGATGACACGGGTGCTTGGACTTGGTCCAGCAGCTCGGGTTGCAGGTATTGAAACAGCGTGCCTTTGCGGGCCTGAGTAGCCAGCAGGTTGTAGGCCTTGCGCACCCGGTCATGGGTCCACCACCACGGGGTCGTGGCCAGCGGGTCGGTGGCATAAGTTTTTTGGTTTAGGAATCCCTGGTGTTGGGAGTGCCAGGTGGCTAATGCGGCCATCCATTCGGCGGCCTCATCCAGGGTGCTAATCTTGGTCAGCGCGTAGTTGAGCTGAGCGAGTTGTTTGCCGGGTGTGGTGCGGGGTCGGCGGGTTAGATGCCGGCGCACGTTGCGTTGAATATGCACCAAACACCGCTGGATTCTGGTTTCAGGCCAGGCAGCCCGGAGTGCTTTGGCTGAGCCTGCTCCGCCATCGATCACCACGACTGCTGGGGCTGGTATCCGCTCCAGCAGCACCTGCCAGGCAGTAGCATTTTCGGTGGTGCACCACTGAAAATCCACGACATGCCCGTTGGCATAAGCAATCAAACAGCAATGCCCGTGTTGCAAATAGATCCCATCAAGCTGGATCTCGTCGAAGAGCTCACCGGTGGGCTCGATGAACGGTTCCACGTTCCAACACCACGC
>DATBUK010000044.1:0-96542 GCA_036516155.1 Yaniella sp. | reverse complement strand
CCCTGCCCGGGGTGAAACTCCTCGCGCTGTGTGAAACCGCTGCTGGTGTGTTAGCTTCCGAAGCTATCGCTCAGCACGAGGCTGTGGCGGCTTTGATGTGGGGTTCAGAAGACCTCATGGTGTCAACGGGCGGCTCCTCGTCTCGGTTCGCTGATGGAACCTACCGCGACCTACCGCGTTTTGCGCGGGCACAGGTCCTCATGGCAGCGGCCGCCAACGGCAAAGCTAGCATCGACACTATCCATACTGACCTGTCCCCTACGGAACAATTCATCGCCGAAGCTCACGATGCTGTGGCTTCAGGTTGGTCCGCAAAAGCCTGTATTCATCCAGCACAAGTTCCTGTGGTACGTGAGGCATATACGCCAACCGACGACGAGCTCGAATACGCTCAAGCGTTACTGGCGGAAGTAGCTCACCACGGCGGAGTCTTCCGATTCCGAGGCACGATGGTGGATGGACCACTTATCGCCCACGCTCAGAATGTCGTTGCCCGAGCCGAAAAACTCCTCAACAGCACAAGCTAGTTCACAAGAGACACGAACCATTAAATTTCTGGAGCGGATCGTCCAAGTCGACGCAGGATCGCGTCGAGAATTGGACGATCCGCCGGAATCCATTGCAGATCGTGGATCGCCCTGTCGGTAAGCGCCACCCACTCGAGCAAGTCATGTTCAATGAGCGGTTGCGGTTCTCCAGCAGTAATGACCGCAGTGTAGACATGCATATCCATACCGTTGTCTAAGGGCCAACCTCGGGCGGTCGGCGCATCGATCAGCTCATGAATCTCAATTTCTACGCCCAGTTCCTCAGTGACTTCACGGCGTAGACCGCTGGTGTACGATTCATTTTCTTCGACTTTGCCACCTGGAAATTCCCAATAACCTGCCAAAGATTTCGGTGCCTTACGGCGGGCGGCGAGCAAGTGGGATGGATCTTGGACGTCATCTAAAATGGCCGCGCCGACCACAACAGGCTGAACTAGTGAATGTTGCATGCATTACAGCCTAGTCGGTACCGTAGAGGATACCGACAACCTCATCAGTCAGCTGAGCCCTCCGCATACTCACTGCTGCCCCTCCACTATCACTCTAATTATTTCAGATTTGAAATACTTGGCGCTCCTCGCTACACTATAACTAGTTAATTTTTGAAGTAGTTAGTTGAAGCGAGGGAACACGCGATGCAGTTTGGTGTATTCACTATCGGAGACGTCACCCCTGACCCACATACAGGTCAGGCACCGTCAGAGAACCAACGGATCAAAGACACCGTAAAGATTGCAAAACATGCTGAACAGGCTGGTTTTGAAGTCTTTGCCACCGGCCAGCACCACAACCCGCCCTTTGTGGCACCGGGGAACCCTCCAGTACTTCTCGCATATCTCGCCGCCCAGACAGAAAAACTCATTCTGTCAACGGCAACCACGCTAATCACCACCATGGACCCCGTCCGATTAGCAGAAGATTATGCATATCTGCAGCACTTAGCCGACGGACGGATGGATTTAGCGATGGGACGCGGGAACACCGGCCCGGTCTACCCCTGGTTCGGCAAAGACATTCGTCAGGGCATCCCGCTGGCTGTCGAGAACTACAACTTGCTTTACCGGTTGTGGCGCGAACAGGAAGTGGACTGGGAAGGACGCTTCCGCACCCCCTTACAACAGTTCACCGCTACCCCGCGGCCGCTAGATGATGTGCCCCCATTTGTGTGGCACGGCTCGATCCGATCCCCTGAGATTGCAGAACAAGCCGCCTACTATGGTGATGGCTTCTTCCACAACAACATCTTTTGGAATAAAGAACACGTCATCCAGATGGTCCAGCTCTACCGCCAGCGTTATGAATACTACGGTCATGGCAAAGCGCACCAGGCGTATGTCGCGTTAGGTGGTCAGGCATTTATGCGTGAGAAATCACAAGATGCCTGGAACGAATTCCGACCCTACTTTGATAATGCGCCAGTATACGGACATGGGCCCAGCATGGAAGATTTCACCAAGATGACCCCTCTGACGGTGGGCTCTCCACAACAGGTGATCGAGCGCACACTCGAGTTTCGTGATTGGGTTGGCGACTACCAACGTCAGATGTTCTTAGTCGACCACGCCGGATTATCGACTAAAACCGTGCTCGAGCAGATTGACATCTTTGGCGAAAAGGTTCTTCCAGCACTACGTGAGGAATTTGCCAAAAACCGCCCGGCGGATGTCCCAGCCGCCCCTACTCACGAATTCTTGAAAGCACGTCAGGAGGCTGGTGATGCACCGATCGCTGGCGGAGGTGAAGGGTCGCAGGCGCACGCAGACCGGCAAGCTGCCAAAGAAAAAGAGGCGAAATAGTCACCAGTTACGAGGGGTATACTTATCCCCCGGGGAGCGTAAAGATCATGGACACAGCATTTGAATCGACGGATCCTTTCACACCGGATACTCGTCACATCGCCGTGGTTGCTGCTGGCTTGAGCGATCCAAGTTCAACTTCGATGTTGGCCAAGCAGCTGAGTCAAGCAACTGCGGATGCATTAGCAGAGCGTGGCTATCGACCCGTGGTACATCATTTCGAATTGCGTGAGGTTGCCACAGAGATCGCAGACTCACTGGTAACGTTCAGCCGGTCTGAACAGTTGTCTGAGATGATCGCAGAGGTTGAACAAGCCGATGCGGTGATTACCGTCTCACCGGTGTTCAAGGCCTCGTATTCTGGTTTATTTAAATCGTTTTGGGACCTTGTTGATAACGAGGCTCTCAGAGGTATTCCGGTACAACTTGGGGCAACTGGTGGAAGCCCGCGGCACTCCTTGGTGATCGATAATTCGATGCGACCGTTGTTTTCGTATTTACGGATGCGTGTCATGCCCGTGGGCGTCTATGCGGCCACAGAAGACTGGGGTGCTACAGACCGGGCACGGGACAGCCAGACCACCAAGTCGAATGCATCGTACTTATCGCAGCGAATCTCGCAAGCCGGTGGCGACCTAGCAGAGGTCACTGCTCGACTTGATCCCCGGCCACGTCGGGCGCCGTCCCAACCAAAAGAATTAGAGGTGACTCCATTTGACCAGCTCCTTCACGGAACTGACTGAAGACCAACTGCAACAGCCCCTGGGCCCAGCATTTCGAGTATATTTCGAATCAACAGCCAGGCTCTTGGATCGTCTAGAGAAGCGACTCAAGCAAGAGGTTGGTCTGACCCTGAGTGAATATAACACTCTGCTGCTGCTCTCTGAGGCTCCAGAGGGTCAGATGCGCATGGGCCAGCTCGCTGAGGCGATCGTATTTTCACCGTCTCGTTTGACGTACCAGGTCAAGGTTCTTACCGACCGCGGGTTCGTCAAGAGAGTGAAATGTCCCGAAGATGGTCGGGCCTGGCAGGCAGAACTGACTGCGGAAGGCCGCACGATGTTCCGCCGGGCTTCGGTTATCCACGCGAAAAGCGTCAAAGAGCTCTTTACCGATGTTGTCTCAGAGGAACAGTTGGCTGAAATTCATCAGATATTTCGCCAGGTGTCTGCCAATCTGGACGAGGTGGCCGAAGACTAGTTCAGTCTGTTTTTCCTAAGACAATCTCTACGGTATCTGCTCGAGCATTCAATAACGGCTGGTCGGCAATGAGCGATTGTAGGGTCGCCAGCATGAGCTTATTCCCCACTGTGTCGTTGGGATCGTGAGGGGTGGCAATGAGTGCCAGTTCAGGGCCTGCACCTCCACCGGCAATAACTTTGCCGTCCGCAGTCTGGGTTGCTACGCCTCGGCCCGGTGCCATTGCTAACTGAGCTAGACCCGGCACCAAATCGGTCAGTGCTGAAAGCTCTTCAGCGATCTCGGTATCTTCATACGATGGAACCCACTGGTATTGCTGGGCCAGGGCGTAGACCTCCGGGCGGCGCACCACGTACGTCAGATGGGCGCCGGGGTCAACAACCACCAGTTCATTGCCCTCGTCGACGGCGCTGAGGCAAGCCCGAGGCATCCACACGGCAACCGGTCTTGCATCCTTATGCCACTGCGTTAGCTTCGGTATTGAAGTAAAGACCGGTAGCGCACCGCGACCATCTGCTGCTTTGAGGGATACCAGGGCTACATCCGATTCCTTATCGGCTTCCACCGTATGGTTATGACCCTTATGGTCGACGTGGGTGTGCGAAGTCCTTTGGGCAACCGTGGGAACCACTGCAGCAAATACCCGAATATTTTGTAACACGTTGAAGACATCTTTTTCATCGGCCTCGCCCGCCACCAGGGCGTTGCATACTTGAGTCCAGGCTTCATCTTCAAGGCCATCATCGGTATCGAATGCGTGTAAGGGGTTCTGTGAACCGTCGATGCCTGGACCGGTCAGGTCGCGGCCTTCCCACGTATTTCCCGCGGAGTCAGCAGGACGGCCAAAAGCATCGCGGTTCTGTCGAGCCAGGTTCCGGTCGATGGCCGCCTGGATGTGTCCCGGTAATTGTGGTTTGTCTTTCATACAGCCTTAGACGTTCTCGACAGCTTCGCCGGCTGCCACCTTGAGCGCTTGTTGCAGGGTGAACTGGCCGGCATACAGTGCCTTACCGATGATGGCACCTTCAATCCCTTGATCGACCATGCTTGTCAAAGTGGCAATATCATCAAGAGTGGAGATGCCGCCGGAGGCAATCACGGGTTTGCCGGTCTGTTCTGCAATTTTCACTAATAACTGCGTATTTGGCCCAGTCAGCGTGCCGTCTTTCGTGATGTCTGTGACGACATAGCGTGCACAACCGGCGGTTTCAAGCCGGTCGAGTACCTCCCAGAGGTTCCCGCCTTCTTCAACCCAGCCACGTGTGGCAAGTTTTTCGCCCCGGACATCAAGCCCTACAGCGATCTTGTCGCCGTATTTGTCAATCACTTTGGCAGTCCATTCGGGATTCTCCAGGGCGGCAGTGCCCAGATTCACTCTGGTAGCACCCATTTGAAGCGCTTCGTCTAATGAGGCATCGTCACGGAGTCCGCCCGAGAGTTCGATTTTGATGCCGAGCTCACCGGTGATGCGTCGGATGATGTCGCGATTGTTGCCGTGACCGAAGGCTGCGTCAAGGTCGACCAAGTGAAGCCATTCGGCGCCTGCTTCTTGCCAACCGATGGCGGCGTCGAAAGGATCGCCATAGTTCGTTGCGGTACCGTACTCCCCTTGGACAAGTCGGACGGCTTGGCCATCTTGTACATCAACGGCGGGTAAAAGTTGTAGAGGTGTGCTCATGATTCTCCGTAGTTTAGTCGGCCCAGGGGATGGTGAAGAAAGCAGCAATGATAGCCATAACTGCAAGGATGGCAAACGCGATGCGCGTCCATACTGGCGCCTTTTGTCGGTGCAGGGACCAGGCGCCACCTAACAAGATGCCGCCCAGCGCCAGCAAGATGGTGGACCACCAAGGCATTTATAACGTTCCTAACCAATTCTTTAGCAGTGTCAGTCCAGCGCTGCCTGACAGTTCTGGATGGAATTGCACCCCAGACAAGGGACCGTTCTCAATCGCTGCGATGAAGTCACCATCGTGCTGTGCCCAGGTGACTTGTGGTGGTACCATCGCTTCGTTTTGCTGGTCAAAGCCCCAGTCAAGCACCGCGTAGGAGTGCGAAAAATAAAAGTGTGCATCGTCTAAGCCAGCAAATAATGTGCTGTCTTCTACCGGTTTCACCCGGCTCCATCCAATGTGAGGCACTGAGACCGTCGGGAGTTTTTGTACGGTGCCCGGCCATTCGCCCATGCCTTCGTGGTTGCCAAATTCTTCCGACCGTTCGAACAAAATTTGGTAGCCAACACATACCCCCAGGACTGGTCGTCCGCCGGCGACACGTTGTCCCACCCAACGCAGAATGCTGCGCTGGTCCATGGCGGCTTTGGCGGCACCAAATGCACCATTGCCCGGTAAGATCATGCCGTCGGCATCTAGGAGTTCTTGTCCTGCGTCGCTTACCACGACTTTCGCACCGGCATATTCTAAAGCATTTACTAAGGAACCCAGATTGCCGATGCCGTAATCGGCAATTGCAATCGTTGGAGCGCTAGTGTTCACTACAGTGCACCTTTAGTGGACGGGATGCCTTCAACGCGAGGATCTTGTTCGATGGCCTGGCGCAGCGCTCTGGCTAACGCTTTAAACTGCACTTCGACGATGTGGTGAGGATCGCGGCCGCGTAATAGGTCGACGTGCACGTTGATTGCGGCGTGATGGGTGAAGGACTCAAAAACGTGACGGGTCATGGCACCAGTAAAATGCCCGCCGATGAGGTGGTAGACCTGAGCTTCGGTTTCGCCTTCATGGATGAAATACGGCCGACCTGACAGGTCAACGACGGCGCGGGCCAGGGCTTCATCCATGGGGATGGTTGCCTCACCATAGCGACGAATCCCCCGTTTATCTCCCAGTGCCACTTTGAAAACTTCACCAAGCGTGATGGCAACGTCTTCGACGGTGTGGTGGACATCAATATGAGTATCACCGGTGGCCTGTACGGTCAGATCCATCAGCGAGTGACGGCTCAAAGCATCGAGCATGTGATCGTAAAATGGCACACCCGTAGAAATCTTCGATGTTCCTGTGCCGTCGAGGTCGAGCTCAACGTAAACATCCGATTCCGAGGTGGTGCGTTGCATGGACGCTTTCCGGCCAGAGATCAATTCAGCAGCCATAGAGATGGCGATACTCCTTATTCGGCGTGTACTGGTGCAGCCTACTATTGTACTCGCACCCTGTTCGTTCGGCTGATTTCAAGCGCGAATTACGTCCCGCAGCGCAACCAGAAACGCTGTGGTTTCTTCTTCTGTTCCCGCGGTGACGCGCAGGTGATGCGGAATGCCCACGTCGCGGATGAGCACACCGTGGTCAAGTAGTCCTTCCCATACCGCGTGTGCGTCCTCGAACCAACCGAAAAATACGAAGTTCGAGTCCGACACGGCAGGCTGTAAGCCCATGTCACGTAACTCGTGTACGATGCGGTCACGTTGTGCTTTTATTTCATCGACGGTGCCGAGGAGCACATCAACATGCTCAAGTGCGGCATTGGCTGCCGCTTGCGTGATTGCCGACAGGTGGTATGGCAGCCTGACGAGACGCAGTGCATCAGTGACCTGTGGCGCTGCGGCCAGGTAACCAACTCGAGCACCTGCGAGCGCGAACGCTTTCGACATGGTGCGCGAGATGATGAGGCGTTCGCGACCTTCGAGCAGGGTGAGAGCCGAACGAGTCCCGGCAAGCGCAAATTCCTCGTACGCCTCATCGACCACGACCATGGCATTGAATTCTTGGCCGGCTTCATAAACGGCTTCGACGACGTCAAGGCCCAGCGCAGTACCCGTGGGGTTATTGGGCGAACACAAAATGACGATGTCGGGTTGGGTTTCTTTGACCTGCTGGGCGGCCGATTCAGGGGTCAACGTAAAGTCGTCTGCCCGGGTTCCGGACAGATATTGGGTATTTGTACCCGCTGCGAGCAACGGATACATCGAATACGTTGGAGGGAAACTCAACACTGTGCGTCCGGGACCACCGAAGGCCTGCAGAATTTGTTGTAATACTTCGTTTGAGCCGTTTGCTGCCCAGACATTGTCAGCTGTAAGACCGTGACCTAGATAGGTCGCTAGCCGGCGACGCAGTTCAGTGAACTCGCGATCAGGATAGCGATTCAATGACGAAGCAGCCTCATGTACTGCTTCACCAATGGCATTGACCACAACTTGCGGTACCGGATGAGTGTTCTCATTCGTGTTGAGCAGGTGGGTCACCTCAAGTTGGGGCGCACCATACGGGGTTTGGCCGCGGAGATCGTCGCGGAGAGGCAGTGCCTCAAGGGCAGTCGTTTGAGCTTCGTCTTGCTGTTTAGTCACGGCAATAGCATAGCTGGGACACACCAGTGTGTACTGCGAGTGACGTTGGGCAGCGTTATCTGGTGACTGGTATGTAGAGTGTTTGCCCAACTTCGAGTTCGGAACTTTCCAGGTCGTTGTAGGCAACGATGCGATCAAGCGTTTCGTTGTGGTCTGTCTGCTGCGCTACCCGAGCAGCTATCCCCCACAGGGTGTCCCCCGGTTGGACCACTATTTGCTGGTAAGTTTCGGGCAGCTGGTTCTCCGTCGCTACGGCTTCACGTCCTGCTAGGTGGTTCCACACGATGGTGAGGCATACCGCGAAGAGGATAAGGGTCAGGGTCGCTATGACCAGTTTGCCGCGACGTGTGAAGTGTAGGTTGGGCTTGGTGGCTGGTGTGGTTGCAATGCTCATCGGATTCCACCTTCTACTGTGTTGGCTCCATGACTGCTACCTATGTATTGAAGCAATCAGGTGGGACACGATAAGCACATAGCAGCGATCCAGCGCACGCTTATTGGCACTCTATCTACGCAAGGACGGAACAAGCGGGTCGACCGCTAGGGTGGAATGTCACGCGTTCGAAGGTCAGACTGAGATGTCAGCCGATAGGCTCGCAAGGCTTTGGAGCACTTGTTCTAGCGAGCCTGTTGCCCAGAAGTTGGGCATCGAGGCACGCAGGAAACGACCGTAGCCGGCGGTTGCAAGTCTCGAGTCTAAAACGGCAACCACACCCCTGTCAGACGTGGACCGGATGAGTCGGCCTGCGCCTTGAGCCATGCGTACCGCGGCATACGTGGCAGATACTGCCATGAATCCGTTCCCACCGTGGCGACTGATGTGTCGAGCTCGCGCAGACGAGAGTGGATCGTCGGGACGGGGAAAAGGGATGCGGTCGATGGTGACAAGTCGCAGAGCATCACCCGGGACGTCCACCCCTTGCCACAAGGTCAGGGTGCCGAACAGACACGCAGTCGGATCCTTGACGAACTCCTCAATAAGTCCCGAAAGTGTCGACTCGCCTTGGACCAGTATGGTGATTTCGTCCCCAAACCGCTCCCGCATTTCTTCGGCTGCGGCCTTGGCTGCACTGCGCGATGAAAAGAGGCAGAGGGCACCACCCCGGGATGCATCGAGTAACTTTTCGAGTCGGTCGTGAGACTGCAGCGATGGTCGTGGGCCCGGTTTCGGTAGGTCGTCCGCAACGTAGAGAATACCTTGTTTGGGGTACTCAAATGGGCTACCCACATCGAGGGTTTTGTATTTTGTTCCGCCATGCAGAGTAAATCCGAGATCGCCGGCGATTGCGTCGAATTTTCCGCCAACGGTCAACGTTGCCGATGTCAGGATCGTGGTGGTCTCGTCGAGGAGCTTGTCACGGAATTTTCCGGCAATAGACAGTGGTGCCGTATAGAGCAGTGGTGCGGCGTGTGGATCTGCCTCGACCCACCCCTGTCCGGGTTCAAAATGCGACGGTCGAGTCGCCCATACCACGATACTACCTTGGGGTTGCGAACCAGCAGTGATGAGTTGTTCGGTGGTCTCAAGGATTTCGGTTAACCGGTTTTTGACCAGTTGGCGCTGAGAATCTTCGGCATCCGTGTTGCCGGCACCCTTCAGGTCGCTTATCATCTGCCGGGTCTCGGTCTGGACCGTTTCCAATGCCGTGAGCTGCTGCTCATTGAGTCCCTGGGCGAACCATCCGGACGGTGTGCTGGCAAATGCCGCCTCGAGCGAAGCGGCTGCATCGGTGAGGTCGGAGGATACTACCGCTGCTTCTTGCCTAGCTTGTCTAGCGACGGTGCGAATCATCGGCCCGGAGAGGTGTAGGGTCACCGCTGATGTGACACGATCCATGAGCTCATGCGCCTCGTCGATGACGATGGCATCAGCTTCGGGCATCAAGTTGAGATCTTCAAATGCAGCAATGGCCAGCATCGCATGGTTGGTGACCACAATGTCGGCTTCCCCGGCTGCTTCGCGCGCCAATTCCGAGAAACACTCGTCTGCGAATGGACACTTTGAAGCCCCAATGCATTCCCTGGCAGTGACAGACACTTGACGCCAGGCATCATCCGTGACGCCGGGTTTCAGATCATCTCGGTCTCCCGTATCGGTTTCCTCTGCCCATTCGCGCAACCTGACGACTTCTTCACCCAGCTGCGACAACGGTTGACCAGTGACATCGGTTGCAGCCAGCAAACTGTCATCCTCAACCGGTGCCCCAGCGCCGTGGAGTTTATGTTTACACACATAGTTGGCACGCCCTTTGAGCAGCGCGACATCAACGGAGCGTGGTAGTGACGGAGTCAAAGCCTCCAACAAGCGCGGCAGATCACGGTGGATGATCTGGCTTTGCAGTGCTAACGTCGCGGTGGCAATAATGACTGGCGAGTCACTACCTAGTGCGTGTTCAACTGCGGGTATGAGATATGCCAGTGACTTCCCGGTGCCGGTACCGGCTTGAACAAGCAGGTGATGGCCTGTTTCGAAGGCGTTGGCAACTTCTGTAGCCATGAGTTGTTGACCTGGGCGGTCTTGACCGCCGAGGGCGTCAACAACATCAGCCAGCCAGGTGGTCACTTGCGATTCCACGTAGCTGGCTGGAGGGGTGTCTACCGGTTGCTTACCGGACATAGCTGAGGTAGTGGTCCTTATCTTCGGGATACACCAGCACGGTCATGGCGGTGCCTTCTGGCTCATAGGACTCAGCCAGAATTTCGGTGTCATCCGAGTGTAGTCGGTGCACGACTTCGCCATCGGTATATGGCACTAAGAGATCCAGGTGCACACTTGGCCTTGGCAATCTGTCGGCAATTGCCTGTTCCAGTTGATCAAAACCTTCACCTGTTGCCGCGGAGACCACCACGGCTTGGGGGTATCTACGAACCAACCGAGCCAGAACCATGGGATCAGCTGCATCAGCTTTATTGAAAACAATGAGTTCTTCGATGTCGCGAATCTCAGTATCGCCGAAGACCTGATGTACCGCAGCTATCTGAGCTTCGGGCTCGGGATGTGATGCATCAACAACGTGCAAAATCAGATCCGCCTCATCGACTTCTTCAAGTGTCGAGCGGAATGCTTCAACCAATTGGGTTGGGAGTTGTCGAACAAACCCAACGGTATCGGACAACGTATACGCCACCCCGTCGGGGGTCTCAGCGGCTCGAACCGTTGGATCCAACGTGGCAAAGAGTGCGTTTTCTACCAGCACACCTGCTTTTGTCAGCCGGTTCAACAGCGAGGATTTCCCGGCGTTGGTATAACCGGCAATAGCAACTGACGGGATCTGGTTGCGACGACGGCGTGCACGTTTGGTCTGACGCGCACTTTCCATATGTTTAATCTCCCGCCGAAGTTTCGCCATCCGGTCGCGAATACGGCGTCGGTCCAGTTCGATCTTCGTCTCACCAGGACCACGTGAACCAATTCCAGCACCACCGGCGGCTTGACCACCGGCCTGACGGGACATCGACTCACCCCACCCACGCAGCCGAGGCAGCAAGTACTCTAACTGAGCAAGCTCAACTTGGGCTTTCCCCTCTTTGGACTGCGCATGTTGTGCAAAAATATCCAGGATCAGTGCGGTACGGTCAATGACTTTCACACCTACAACGTCTTCGAGACCACGGCGCTGGGAGGGCGCCAGCTCGGTATCGACGATGACAGTGTCCGCACCATGTGCTTCGACAACCTCTGCCAGTTGACGTGCTTTCCCACGGCCTAAAAACGTGGCGGGATCAGGTGCGTGGCGGCGTTGAATAATACCATCCAGCACGGTTGATCCGGCGGTATGAGCGAGGGCTCCAAGCTCTTGAAGCGAGTATTCTGCTTCCGCCATGGTACCTTCAGTCCACAATCCAGCCAACACAACTTGTTCAAGGCGTAGTTGTCGATATTCGACCTCGGTGACATCGTCGAGTTCAGTGGATAATCCGGGAACGCGTTTCAGGGCATGTCGTTGCTCTAGATCGAGCTGGTCACCGTCATAGCTCGTGTGGTTTGATCCCCCAGCATCTAGCGCCTGGGCCCCGCGCTGTGCACCCTCATCTTGAGCGCTGCTGTGCGAAGGCTTAGCTTGATCGGCGGATAAAATCCTATCGATCAGCGATTTGACTTGCTCATCGATCTGTCGATCAGTGGGTTCGGGTTGGGTGACCATTTTCTCCTTGTTCAGAGGGTATATTCCTTACCTTGTAGTATTTCATATTTATCGTCTGTTCGCCCATGGATATGGGCCTGCAAGCAGCAAAACATCTCGATTTGAAAAGAATTTTTCATCTACTGAGTACAACGTGGAAACGCGCTACGGTATTCCATATCTCGGGGTGCTCAGATGCGTATTAGACTACAAAGACCATGAGTGAGCATTATTTTTCTGCGACCCCTTCCGGAGATGCCCGGCCTCGGAATATTGAGGTCGAGTTGGCCGGTCAACGAGTCCACGTTCAGACCGCGGCGAGTATTTTTTCACCGGATGGGTTAGACCGGGGCACGAAGGTGCTGCTCGATGCAGTACCGCAACCGCCGGCTCGCGGTGAATTTCTCGATCTTGGATCTGGGTGGGGGCCAATCGCTCTGACACTAGGACTGTTGTCCCCTCAGGCACAAGTCACGGCCGTAGAAGTCAATGCACGTGCAGCCGAGCTCACGCGATCCAATGCTCAACGATTGGGCCTAGGCCACATTGCGGTTTGTCATCCCGATGAGGTGGCTGCGGATCGTACTTTCGATCTGATTTGGTCAAACCCGCCCATCCGCATTGGTAAAGCCGCTCTGCATGAACTCCTGGCGCGGTGGCTACCGAGTCTCAATGCCGGCGGCCAGGCTTGGTTGGTGGTCGCAAAAAAGCTTGGTGCCGACTCGCTGTTACCGTGGATTGCCGACATGCTAGAAACGCAGTATCCGGGTGGTTTCACAGCAAGTAGGGCCGCGACCGCAAAAGGATTCCGCGTGTTACGAGTCGAGCGCCACTAGAGGCGACCAAAGAATACTGGGGGCACGCTGGCAAACGTCGAGATGCGATTGTGGTCATGCAGTTGCACGACGATGTCGCCGGATGGCGTGTGCACCTTCCACACCTTGAGTTGTTCGAGTCCCGACCATTGCTGAAATGCTATCGATGCGGCTGCTGTTGCGCTTGCCAGCGTATGGTCGCCGATCTTAGCGGATGATCGCATCATAAGCTGGCCCATACCGGTGACGATGAGAGGGTCTTGTGGGACAACAAATCCCACAGTGGTTTGCTCGTCCGGGACGGGTTCAATTGAGGGCTCTTGGCTCAAATCGATGCCTTCGAGTTCTTCGCGTGTTTCGACGGCGATGATGATGTGGTCGTGTTGGATCCGAATACTGAGTCCTGGTCGCGGATCAGGCAGCCCGGCAGTCATCACTAGTGCATCAGATCCAGCTGTTGTCGCAGTCTCAGAATGCTGGTAGGACCACTGTCCGAGGTCTACTCCTATGTAAGCCGGCGTATATACGGTGGTGACCAGGATGGTATCTGTCTGGAATGTGTGGTGGCTGGTGTCGTTGTGATCGATCACCCCTGTGGCTGCAAACAAACTGGTTGCGGCTCGTGCGGGTTCGGTCATATCGCGCACTTCGGAGCCGTCGGCGTGCCAAGCGGTCAAGCGATGACTCGCTGCGATGTGCTCTGTTTTCTCATCAGCGGGGGAAATAACGACGATCCCCGTAGCTCCGACTCCGCTTCGACGGTCGCATAAGCCGACGATGTGCTCTTTCGTCAGAGTCGGTGTCGATACATCGTGAAACACGATCCAGTCGCCTGCTGGGCCGGTGACTTTCACAAAGTGTGATCCCACGAGGCTGTCGGGGATGGGCCTGTGCGCAAGTGGATCGGGAATGCTCATGATCACAGCCTAATCGGATTCAAGAAGCTCCAGTATCTGGTCTACGGCATGTCTCGATTGCGCTTCAATCCAATGCACTCGAGGGTCTGCTTTGAACCAGGTTTCTTGGCGCCGGGCAAAGCGTCGAGTAGCCACGATAGTGGACTCGATGGCCTCTGTTTTACTCATTTGCCCGGCCAGATGCGCCAACATTTGCCGGTATCCGATAGCGCGAGATGCCGTGGGGGCATGCTCGAGTCCCTGTGTTTTGAGGTGTTGGACTTCCTCGAGCCAACCACGATCTACCATCTGGTGGACTCGCTGGGCAATCCGTTCATGCAGGAGCTCCCGCTCGATGCGTAACCCGATCTGAAGGACTGGCGGGGTATCAGGATGATATTGGCGTGTTGGCATAAACGAGCTGAATGGCCGACCCGTGAGGCGATACACCTCGATCGCTCGAATGATCCGCCGGTCATCGTGGATCCGGTCTAGTGATGTTGGATCGACCCGCCGCAGCTCTGATACCAACTCGTCAGTTCCATGGGCGGTGACGTGATCCTGGAGTTCTTGGCGAAGATCCGGATCGGTAGGTGGAAATTCGAGGGTATCCAGCGCGGCCCGCACGTAAAGACCTGATCCACCGGTCAAAATCGGCACGCGGTTACGCTCGCGTACTTCGGCAACCTTCTGCCGGGCAAGCGTCTGAAAGGTCGCGACATTTGCTTTGACATCGAGCTCGTAAATATCGAGGAGATGATGCGGCACGCCCTGACGTTCTGTTGCAGTCGCCTTAGCGGTACCGATATCCATGCCTCGGTAAAACTGCATGGAGTCGGCATTGATCACTTCCCCGCCCAATGTCTGAGCTAGGGCGACGGACAAAGCGGTCTTGCCCGTCGCGGTGGCCCCAACCAGAGCCACTACGGGCCGTTTATTGGGCACCGATGCGCAGGGTTGGCAGCCCGAGGTTCACACCGCCAGCAGGAGCACCCGAGCCGGTACCGCACGAATCAGCTTGGGCTCTATCCCATGCGTCACCGGCCGAGGATCGGCGCAGCTGGTATTGATCGACGGCAACAGGATCCGCGATGAGATGGTAGGGGTGCGCTTCAGTGATGGGAACCGTCACGAAATCGCCGGGACGTGGTGTCGCAGCGCCTTCAGGAATGCTGAAGTGAACTAATCTATTATCTGGCGCACGACCAGTCATACGTCCGGTTTTCTGACCTCGGCTACCCGTATCGTTGGTCACCAGCAGCTCTTGGTGGGTGCCTACCTGTTTGGCAGATTCTTCGGCTGCGATGCGATCTTGCAGCGCTACCAAACGTTCAAATCGTTCTTGGACAACTTCTTTGGGAATCTGGTTGTCCATTTCGGCTGCGGGGGTACCTTCTCGTGGCGAATACTGGAAAGTGTAAGCCATCGAAAAGCGTGATGCTTCAACGACGTCGAGGGTTTGTTGGAAATCTTCTTCAGTTTCTCCGGGAAACCCTACGATGATGTCAGTCGTCACAGCGGCATGTGGTATCCGCTGACGAACCTTGTCGAGGATCCCCAAAAACCGTTTGGAACGATAGGACCGGCGCATGGCTTTGAGGATCGTATCGGAACCGGACTGTAAGGGCATGTGCAGTTGTGGCATCACGTTTGGCGTCTCTGCCATGGCGTCGATGACATCATCTGTAAATGAGGCCGGATGCGGACTAGTAAACCGCACCCGCTCTAACCCTTGAATCTCCCCGGTCGCTCGCAGCAATTTCGAAAAGGCTTGCCGGTCCCGGAATTCCACGCCGTAGGTATTGACGTTTTGGCCCAAAAGCGTCACTTCGACAGCGCCATCGTCAACGAGCGCTTGTACCTCGGCAAGAATGTCGCCGGGACGCCGATCTTTTTCTTTTCCACGAAGCGAGGGGACGATGCAAAAGGTGCAAGTATTGTTACACCCTACTGAGATGGAGACCCAGCCGGAGTAGCTAGATTCCCGCTTGGTCGGCAGTGTCGAGGGAAATGTCTCAAGCGCTTCGAGTAATTCAACTTCTGCAGCGTTGTTGTGTCGGGAACGTTTCAACAAAGTGGGCAGGGACCCGATGTTATGGGTTCCAAAAACGACATCGACCCATGGAGCGCGCTCCACGATGGTGTTCTGGTCTTTTTGAGCTAAGCACCCGCCCACCGCAATTTGCATATCCGGGTGGGCTTCCTTCGTTTCTTTCAGATTCCCAAGATGGCCGTAGAGACGGTTCGAGGCGTTCTCTCGCACCGCGCAGGTATTAAAAACAACGAGGTCTGGGGTGTTGTCATCTTCGACCGGCCGGTACCCATCGGATTCCAAAAGACCGGAGATTCGCTCGGAATCGTGCACGTTCATCTGGCATCCGAATGTGCGAATCTCATATGAGCGCGGGGTTGAAATGTCAGCTACAGCTTCAGTCACGATGCTCTTTTTCATTCGTTGAGATAATCAGGGTCAATGTCGTTCAGTGCGTCAGTGACGACACTAAATGCTACGCCGGGTGGATAGCCTTTTCTAGAAAGCATACCCACCAGGCGTCGCACTATTCTATCGCGTTGTTTGCGATCCGACGGATCTGTTGATGGAAGCGTGGTAGACCGAGAGAGCCTCTTGCGCACGAGCTCATAGGCTGCAGTCCATTCATCCTCGTCGGTGACTTGTTCGAGGGCAATCGCGGCTGCGTCTTCCTTGATACCTCGCTGTTTTAATTCCATGCTCAATGCTCGTCGGGCAAGGCCCTTAGACCGGTGTCGTGAACGTACCCACATTTGCGCATATGATGCATCGTCAATGAGCTCGACTTCTTCAAACCGGTCGAGTACCTCTTGAATGATGTCTTCCGGGATATCACGCTCGGCAAGTTTCTGCGCCAACTGATGGCGAGTTTTGGGCGCCGCAGACAGTTGCCGCAACACGATATTTCGTGCCGTTTGCTGAAGATCCTGGGAGGTGGGGTCTTGCTGGGACATTCGGACCTAGGCGTCCTTGACAGCTTTCAGTTCGACGTCTTCTTCCTCATCAGCATTTTCCGGTCCGATACCCAGAGAGGCCTTAATGCGCTCTTCAATCTCATTAGCAAGATCTGGGTTGTCTTTGAGGAATCGGCGCGAGTTTTCTTTACCTTGGCCAAGCTGATCTCCGTCATAGGTGTACCACGCGCCCGATTTCCGAACAATACTGTGCTCAACGCCCATATCGAGCAATCCACCTTCACGTGAAATACCTTCGCCGTACAAGATGTCGAATTCAGCCTGCTTGAAGGGTGGAGCCATCTTGTTCTTGACGATTTTGGCACGGGTCCGGTTACCGACCGGGTTACCTGCTTCTTTAAGTGTTTCGATCCGGCGAATATCGATGCGGACTGACGAATAGAACTTGAGGGCCTTACCACCGGTAGTAGTTTCGGGGGAGCCGAAGAAGACCCCGACCTTTTCACGCAGCTGGTTAATGAAAACCGCTGTGGTCTTCGACTGCGCCAGTCGACCCGTAATCTTCCGCAAAGCTTGCGACATCAAACGCGCCTGGAGCCCAACGTGGGAGTCGCCCATCTCGCCCTCAATCTCAGCACGCGGCACGAGTGCTGCCACGGAGTCAATGACGACGATATCTAGCGCGCCTGAACCGATGAGCATATCCATGATCTCAAGTGCTTGTTCACCGGTGTCCGGCTGTGAAACAAGGAGGGCATCGGTGTCGACCCCAAGCTTCTTCGCGTATTCCGGGTCAAGTGCGTGTTCAGCGTCAATAAAGGCTGCGATCCCACCTTTCCGTTGAGCTTCTGCCACTGCGTGCAGGGCGACGGTAGTTTTACCAGATGATTCCGGGCCGTAGATCTCGACGACTCGGCCTCGCGGCAGGCCTCCGATGCCTAGTGCCACATCTAGTGCGACGGAGCCGGTAGGAATGACCTCAATCGGCGCACGTACCTCGTCTCCCAAGCGCATGATGGAGCCTTTGCCGTAGCTTTTATCAATTTGTGCAAGCGCGGCATCAAGTGCTTTATCGCGATTTGGATTTGAAGACATAGGGTGAACTCCTCGAATTGTTAATCACAAGCCCTTGGGGCTTGCTGCCTGCCCTAAGTGTACGTTCCAGGACGGACACGATAAGCCAGATACCTTGGCCTGTGGAAATCCGTTCCAGAGCGCAGCATAGTTGCGGCATCTATAAATAATTCTACAACCCCGTAGCAATTCATGGATCTTGCGGCGCGTGGCGGTTTGGCACTAAAACGTGCCGGTATCCCGGGGCGCTTGATCTTTGCCGAGTCTGCGCTTTTCGGGGATATCGTGCAAGTCACAAACGGCAGTCCAGACTACTCTCGGCTCAATGCCGTTCGACAAAGCAGATTGCGCTGTTGCATTCAACCCGGGCAATTCCAGTGATGCCGCAATGACTCCAGCGTTCGCAGAACCAAATTCGTCTTCCATGAGGTTCCAAAATTGTGATTGTCTCATGTAGCAGTCCTTTGACATTTGCTGGGACACAACGAAGGCCGCAAGCCTCCAAGGTAGTCTAAGAGGCTTGCGGCCTGATTCAAAACTCGAATCGCAGCTACTAATTAGCGGTTTGCTAAGCGGTCACCACGTTTGTAATGACCTTGCTGCTGTTGCTGTTGGGCGTAGCGGTGAGCCAGTTCTGCAGGAATAGTATCTGGAATCTGCACTGCTTCTTCGACGGCAATACGGTCTGATACTTCACGTAGCATGACTGACAGTGGAATATCCAATGCTGCGGTGATAGCGCTGAGCAATTCGGATGAAGCTTCCTTCTGGCCACGTTCGACTTCAGAGAGGTAACCCAAAGATACGCGTGCATCATGTGAAACTTCACGTAGGGTGCGGCCCTGACGCTGGCGAACATCCCGAAGGACGTAGCCAATTTCTTCACGCAGCACGGGCACGGTGGGCTCCTTGGTTTCGTTCTGCTGGCTAAGATTTTCGCCAGCTTTAAGCCAGCGGGTTACGCCATTCACAACAACCGGTTCTCTCATCATAATTAACCACCATCTCCTGTATAAATGCCGAATCCCGGCTGTCGAAGCGCGGAATTCTAAGACCTTCCACCATTACACAACACACATGTTGTCGAATTTGTTCCCCGATGGATCAATTTTCTTGAAATATATCCCAAAACACGGCGATATGTGATATATGCCACTTTTCTTGACGGGTTGTAGCACCAGGTTTTTTTGAGAAGGTACTAACTCGTTGAGAGGGTCTGGTCCAGCCATTCTGCCACGAGCTGCAAGCTCGCCGCCACCGTCGCCGTGCGAATGTGTTGCCGTGTGCCATCAAATCGCAGCAATTGGGCGATCGTGTTGGCGGGGGTCGTGAGCGCAATAAATACTATGCCGACCGCTTTACCTTCCACGGGGTCTGGTCCGGCAACTCCGGTGGTCGAAATGCCGAGATCTGCATTAAACCGCTGGCGCACTCCCGCCGCCATTTGTTTAGCAGTCTCGGCATCAACCGCCCCTCGGGCTGCCAACGTGTCTGCCGATACTCCAAGAATTCGATGTTTGATCGAATTGTTATAGGCCACTACCCCACCCTGCAGTACGGCGGATGCTCCGGGGACGTCGGCGATAGCGGAACTCAGCATACCTGCGGTGAGTGATTCCGCAGTAGCGATCGTCAAACCTCGGTCGGTGAGCTGAGTAACGATGTCTTGGGCACTCCATTGGGTCACAATGATCGCCTCGCTATTCTTCAGGTCGAGAGTCTTCTTTCGGAGCCCGGCTGGCTTTGAGCACGTAATCCAGTCCGGTAACGATCGTGACCACAAGCGCTGCGACGACAAGAGTCCAGCCAAACCAGAGCCACCATTGTCCCACGAGGTCGCTGAGTGGCAGCAACAGCACAAGGATCGCAGCTGTCTGGAGTACTGTTTTAATTTTTCCGCCACGGCTCGCCGGCAGCACTCGGGTCCGCAGCATCACCAACCGCATCAGCGTAATCCCCCACTCGCGAAGCAGAATGAGGATGGTGATCCACCACCAGATTTCGCCGAGCATCGACATGGTAATCCATGCCGCACCCGTGAGAAATTTATCGGCGATCGGGTCCGCTATTTTGCCGAAATTGGTCACCAATCCGCGAGCTCGAGCGATGTCACCGTCTAATTTATCGGTATACATAGCCACGGCAAAGATCGCCACAGCAACCCAACGGGCTGGCATTGAGTCTTCACCGAAGGTCCCAGACTCCCACAGAGCCCAGATAAAAAATGGGACCAACAGGATCCGAATGGTGGTGAGCACATTCGGGAGGTTCCAGCTGCTTACCGGCCGGTTAGCTGCCATGCGTCTTCAGATTCACTTTCGTCGGTTGGGTCGTCATAGTCGGGCGTGGCGACCTCGATGGGTGTGTCGTATGGTTCAGTCGCGGTATCGCTCGTTGGCTGCGCGGCCGGGAGATCTTCACCTTTAATGTTGGCGATCACTTCTGCAAGGTCATCAGGTTGAACTAAGACGTCACGGGCTTTGGATCCTTCGGACGGTCCTACGACCCCGCGGGATTCCATGAGGTCCATGAGGCGCCCAGCCCTGGCGAACCCAACCCGCAGTTTCCGCTGCAGCATGGAAGTCGAACCAAACTGAGAAGTCACTACCAATTCGACAGCTTGAATCAGGTCTTCAAGATCGTCGCCGATATCTTCATCGATCACTCTGGCTTGCTTCTCGGGTAGCACGTCTTCGCGGTACTGGACCTGCATCTGGGATTTGACGTGCTCAACAATGTCCCGGATTTCTGATTCGTTGACCCAGGCGCCTTGCACACGCATCGGTTTGGACTTGCCCATTGGAAGGAACAGAGCGTCACCTTGTCCGAGGAGTTTTTCGGCACCGGGTTGATCCAAAACAACTCGAGAGTCGGTTACTGAGGAGGTGGCAAATGCCATGCGTGATGGAACATTTGCTTTGATGAGCCCGGTCACGACGTCAACGGATGGACGCTGTGTCGCCAACACCAGGTGAATACCGGCAGCACGAGCGAGCTGGGTAATTCGCACGACGGAGTCTTCGACATCTCGTGGTGCCACCATCATGAGGTCTGCGAGCTCATCGATGATGACTAACAGGTATGGGTATGGTTTGAGCTGCCGTTTGGAGTCTGGTGGCAGCGTCACTTTCCCGGCGCGTACTGCCTTGTTGAAATCGTCTATGTGTTTGTACCCGAACGCTGCGAGGTCGTCGTAGCGGGTGTCCATTTCTTGCACCACCCATTGCAACGCTTCGGCCGCTTTCTTCGGGTCGGTGATGATCGGGGTGACCAGGTGTGGGACCCCTTCGTAGACGGTGAGTTCAACGCGTTTTGGATCGACCAGCACCATCCGAACATCGTCGGGGGTGGCTCGGGTCAAAATAGAGGTAATCATTGAGTTGATAAACGCTGATTTACCTGCGCCTGTAGCTCCCGCTACTAATAGGTGCGGCATCTTGGCGAGATTGGCCATGATGTAACCGCCCTCGACATCCTTGCCGACACCCATGACCATTGGGTGGTCGGTTTTGCGTGCCGGGCTCGACCGCAAGACGTCCCCGAGCGCTACGATTTCTTTGTCAGTATTTGGGATCTCCACCCCGATGGCGGATTTGCCTGGAATGGGTGATAAGACTCGGACATCTGTTGATGCAACCGCATAGGCAATGTTGCGCTCAAGGTTCGTGACTTTTTCGACTTTGGTTCCGGGCGCGACTTCTACTTCGTACCGCGTGACTGTCGGTCCGCGAGAAAACCCGGTGACTTGTGCATCAACCTTGAATTGTTCAAACACCGCATCGAGTGCTGCTACGACACGGTCGTTGACCTCGGTGCGCTGTTTTGGTGGTGGACCCGTGGGCAGCATCTCCAGGCTGGGGAGCGTGTAGGTCACATCTCCGTCGAGCTCGAGTTGTTCGGTGCGAGCTGGCGGTGGTGGTAGATCCACGACGGGTTTAGAGACTTCCGCTGCGGGGACTTTCGACGGAGCATCCGCAAGTCCTGCGCTTTCACGTGCTTCTTGTAGGGCAAGTTCATCAGCGGTAGGACGTCGCATCCCCGGACGGATCTTCGGCTCGTCATCCATGGTCGACTCGGCCGGTTGTTCTGTGTCGTCAACGGCTTCGGTCGCCGAGGTGTCATCGTCGTGTGATGCGGCATCGTCGAAGAGCGAGCCAAAGTCCATGACCTGGGTGTCGTGATTGTTGGATGGTCGCCGAACTGGCGACGGTTGCTCGGGTACGTCATCGAGCACTTCGACCGCCGGCTCTTTGTCGTCAATCACGGCGGTAGCATATGCTTCGTCGCCCACGAGTGACGAAGCGTCGGAATCCTGATCAGCAGCGCGTTTGCCGCCGAATAGCCGAGCGAAGAAACCTGGCCGTTTGGCAGGAGTGCGGCTTGGTTTATCGTGCTCGTAAAGATAAGACTGATCGTGGTCTTGGTGGGTGCGCTGTGGGGCGGTCTCATCGGTCGGCGCACTGTGCATCGCGTCGTCGGCATCTTGGCCGGTCAACCAGCGATATGCCGCTGCGATACGGGCCGGGATCTTCCCCACCGGGGTGGCGGTGATGACCAACAACGCAAACAACGCGAGCAAGATCATCAAAATCCACACGGGGACCGGGGTGACCAGGGTGGCCAATGGGTCAACGACCAAATAGCCCAACACTCCCCCAGAGGTCAGCTTGTCTTCCATGGCCGCACCCATCGCTGGGTTTTCGAATACGAGCTGGCTGATCCCCGAACCCGCGATGGTTGCAAAGAGCAGGCCCATAAATATGCGGCCGTTGGCACGGTGGTGTTGGGGGAAACGGAAGAATCGTACGGCAATGATCCCCAGCACTAACGGCAGCAGGATGGAGAACCAGCCAAAGGTGCCTGCCACAATGTGGAAGATCACCGAGCCCACAATGGGTTCGCTGGCCGGGGCCCACCAGAACGTCCATGCGACAACGACCGCCAGCAGCAGGACGAAAAATCCCGTGCCGTCGCGGCGCTCTTCTACCGGAATGACCACATCCGGGCCCATTTTCCGCACCGCGCCACCAAAGGGGGTCGAGATCGCAGCCCAGAAACGCATCATGGCCCGAACCACCCAGGGCTGGGAGGTCTCGGTTACGTTATACGGTGTTTCTTTCGTCGTCGTAGAGGTCTTCTTCGACTTCGAAGTGGACTTCTTCTTCGACGAACGGTCAGGGGAAGTACGTGTCGCCATACCTCCTAGGCTACCGCTTTTGCTGGCTTAAGGTCGCATCAGCGTGGCCTCGCATGAGATTTTTATGCCTCGATGATGATCGGAACGATCATGGAACGGCGGCGTAGCTTGCGTGCGACCCAGGACCCGAGGGTACGACGCATCATCTGTTGCAACTGGTGTTTGGTGTGTTGCTTCTCTGATGCTGCGGCGTCTTCTAGGGCCTTGACGATCTTAGGTTTAATCGAGTCGAAGACCCCTTCGTCTTCAGCCACGCCACGTGAGTGAATTTCTGGTCCCGACACGAGTGTGCGGGTCTCACGGTCAATCACGGCTATGACGGTAATAAAGCCTTCTTCGCCAAGAACTTGGCGGTCTTTGAGGTCATCTTCGGTGACGTCGCCGATCGAGCGACCATCCACATAGACGTATTCCGAGGCGATTTGACCAACTTGTTTTGCGACGCCGCCGGCCAGGTCAATGACACCACCGTCGGTGGTGATGATGACGTTGTCTTCCGGAACCCCGGTTGCTTCTGCGATGCGACCGTTGGCGATTAAGTGCCGCATCTCGCCGTGGATTGGCATGACGTTTTTGGGTTTGACGATGTTGTAGCAGTACAGCAATTCGCCTTCTGAAGCATGGCCAGACACGTGGACATGGGCATTGCCCTTATGGATCACGTGAGCACCCAGGCTCATCAGACCGTTGATCACGCGGGTGACTGCGTTTTCGTTGCCCGGTATCAGTGATGACGCCAGGATCACCAGGTCGTCTTCTTGGATGGTGACTTGGCGGTGATCGTTATTCGCCATGCGAGACAGGGCGGCCATGGGTTCACCTTGCGAACCGGTCGACATGAGAACGACTTGGTTGTCCGGGTAGTCATTGACGTTTTTGAGGTCAATGACCGTATCGGCTGGAATGTCTAGGTAGCCAAGCTCAGCAGCAATGCCCATATTATTGACCATCGAGCGCCCCACAAAGGCAACCTTGCGACCATTGCGCACGGCGGCGTCGAGCACTTGCTGTACGCGGTGGACGTGGGAGGCGAACGAGGCCACGATCACTCGGCGTTGGGCTTTACCGATATAGTTTTCAATGACCGGACCGATATCTTTTTCCGTGGAGGTAAATCCAGGAACCTCGGAGTTCGTCGAGTCTGTCATGAACAGATCGACGCCCTCTTCGCCAAGTCGTGCGAAGGCCCGCAGGTCGGTAATTCGGCCATCCAGGGGCAGCTGGTCCATCTTGAAATCTCCGGTATGCAAGATGGTGCCGGCCTCGGTCCGGATGGCCAGCGCGAGCGAATCCGGAATCGAGTGGTTGACAGCGATAAACTCAACTTCGAATGGGCCCAGCTGTTCGCGTCCGCCGTCGTGGGCCCGTAACGTTAACGGTTTAATCCGGTGCTGTTGCAGTTTAGATTCCACAAGTGCCAGGGTCAGCTGGGAGCCAATGAGCGGGATGTCTGGATTGAGCCGCAACAGGTATGGGACAGCACCGATGTGGTCTTCGTGTCCGTGCGTTAATACGATGGCCACGACGTCGTCGAGCCGATCTTTAATGTAGTCGAAGTCTGGCAGGATCAAATCAATACCGGGCTGGACTTCTTCCGGAAACAAGACGCCAGCGTCAACGATGAGCAACTTTCCGTTGAGTTCAAAGACCGTCATGTTGCGACCGACATCACCAAGTCCGCCGAGCGGAACGATACGGCAGGTGCCGTGACGAAGTTTAGGTGGATGAGCTAGCACTTGGTTTTCGGTCATGGTTGTATGGTCCCTCCGATGAAGTCGAGAATGTCAGATACTGATTGACCTGGACTGGTTGTCCTAGAAGGTCAAACCGCCTTCAGCAAGGTCGGCTTTGATGCTGGCAGCTTCGTCGTCGGTGACGCCTATCAGGGGCAGACGAACGCGTGCCGATGGGATAACGCCCTGCCATGCAAGCACTGTCTTTGCAGCGACCGCACCCTGTACGTGAGTCATCACCGCCCGTTGAATTGGGTCCAGTTCGAAATGCTTCTGGCGGGCAGTGACGAAGTCGCCAGCGTTTGCAGCATCCACGAGCTCACGGTAGGTGCGTGGGGCAACGTGGCCGGTGACGGATACGACCCCCACGGCGCCGGCTGCCATGAGCGGCAGAGTCAGTCCGTCGTCGCCTGAGTAGACCGTCAGATCGGTCTGTGCCAGCACCAGGGTTGTCGACTGGTAGTCAGCTTTGGCATCTTTGACCGCCACGATATTGGGGTGCTTGGACAATGCGACGAGCGTATCAGGTTCGATGGGCATCACCGATCGGCCGGGGATGTCATAGAGCATCACCGGCAGATCAGTTGAGGATGCGATGTGTTCAAAATGGGCCTGAATGCCCGCTTGGTTGGGCTTATTGTAGTACGGTGTCACGAGCAGTAGGCCATCCACGCCGGCAGTTTGTGCCCGCTGTGATAACAAGACCGAGTGTGCTGTGTCATTCATCCCGGTGCCAGCAATAACTTTAGCCCGTCCGTTGACAGCTTCGACGACGGCCTCAAACACTTGGATATTTTCGTCGTCGGTCAGGGTTGAGGTTTCACCGGTGGTGCCGGTGACGACCAAACCGTCGGCACCATTGTCAACGAGGTGGTTCGCCAGTGATTGGGCTGCATTGAGGTCCAGTTCGCCATCATCGGTAAATGGGGTGACCATGGCGGGAACCATGGTGCCAAAGATTGGTTCGGTCATAGATGCGTCACCATTCGGGATTGTTCGGGATGTCTGACTCATGACTTCAAGCCTACCTGTGACAATGGAATAAAACAGAATAGGTCATCGCATGATGACTTCTGTTTGAAGTCTTTCCAGTAGAAAGTTGCCTATGCGTCATCTTGGTGCGCCCGGCCGCATTGTCGGATTAGATACCGCACGTGGGCTGGCGATCTTTGGGATGATCGCCACTCATCTCTATCCCCTGCTGACTGGTCCCAATCAGGGCACAGGAACACCCACCTGGGTGGGCTGGGGTTTTACCGGTGTCTCATCGGCACTATTCGTCGTGCTAGCAGGTGTCGGGCTCAGCTTATTGACGCGCAACACCACCAGCATCGGTCGTTCACGGGTGCAGTTGTCCCTGCGAGCGGTCATCCTGATCTTCATCGGGCTGTTGCTTGGGCACGCTGGGTCAAATGTCGCGATCATTTTGGTCCACTACGGTGTGCTGTTTCTGCTGGCGATGTGGTTTATCGCGTTCTCTACCAGAGCATTGACGATCACAGCCATCAGCTGGTTGGTCGTTGCACCCTGGTTGCACGGGGTGTTCACCCGTTTCATGCATGTCCAGGCCGGTGGTACGACCGCCTATGTGGAAAATTGGCGGCTGTGGACTTCTCCGACCCTGTTCGATGTCATCTCACAACCGCTGTTGACCCTGTGGGACGTGTTGTTTACCGGGTACTATCCAGTGATCTCATTTCTTGGCTACGTCCTGGTGGGGATGGCGATTGGCCGGCTGAATCTGTCGCGGCTGTCGTCCGCAGTCGCGATGTTCGTCGGCGGGGCGGTTGTGTATGTGCTGTGTCGTGGCCTCGGGGCCTGGTTTCTTTCGGACGACTTGTATAGCTACCGGGTAGCGCATGCCACCGGTCAACATGTCGAACAGCTGCCTGCGCTCGCGGCGACCGGGGCCCAAATTGATACCAATCTTCTGATGGGAAGTCCTGAATGGTTTGGGCTTGCCATACCGCATTCGGGAGCCCCCTTGGATATTTATTCGACCGCCGGGGCTGCGGTGGGTGTCATTGGTTTCTTTCTACTGCTCACGCGTAGTCGGATACTCCAAGCGGTGGTGTTGCCGCTGACCGCAACCGGGACGATTGCACTCACCGCCTACACCGCGCATGTCATCCTGACCGGATTGTGGCCACGAGATTGGTCTGCGATGGTGGTTGCCGGTGATCCGGTATGGCAGGCCATCTGGATCATGTTGCTCCTGCACTGGCTGATGGTCGCCGTCATCGGTCTTGTGGTCTATTTCCTCCGAGTCCGGGGGCCGTTGGAGTCACTGTTGCGCAGTGCCTCGCGCGTGGGAGCACGAAGCTAATGTTGCCGGTCGTAGAGGGAAATGGCGTCCCGGATCGCTGAGCGCGCCCGTTTGCGATCCCCGGCCGCGTCGTAGGCGAGACCCAAACGGTACCAGTTCCGCCAGTTGTCGGGATCGGCCTCAGTCTCGGCCCGATAGATTTCAAATTCCGCATCGGCAGCATCGCGATCGATGCGGCCCCGAACACGCGGAAGATTGTCTTCTGGTAACAATCCTTCTGCTTCGAGAATCCCGGCGAGTTTTTCGGTGCTGGCACCGAACCGTAATTCTCGGATCAACGCCCAGACACCAAACAGGACAATCGCGATGACGCTGACACCGATGGCCTGCGCGATCCAGTCTCCGGTACTCAGAAAGGCGATGGCGGACCATACGGCGAGCACGGCAAACAGCAGGGTAAGTGCGGTGAGAAAGCCCACCGCGATCTTCGTTTTCATGAATTAGTCCAAGTCTAGGTACGCGTCGAGTCCATAGGACAAACCGGGCCGTGAGCCCACAGTGCGCAAGGCGAGGAGCACACCGGGCATATAGGACTTCCGGTCAAACGCGTCGTGTCGCAGCACCAGTTGTTGTCCCGGGGTGCCCATGAGCACTTCTTGGTGGGCTTCCAGTCCAGCAAGCCGAACTGCATGCACGTGAATGCCGTCGACCTGTGCACCGCGAGCATGATCCGGGTCATGCGTGGTGGCATCAGGGGACGCTCCCACGTTGGCGGCCTGGCGGGCTTCGGCGATCATCTCAGCTGTCCGAACAGCTGTTCCAGACGGGGCATCGACCTTATGGGGATGATGCATCTCGATGATTTCTACCGAGTCGAAATACGGGGCGGCTTGTGCCGCAAAGCGGGTGGCCAAGACGGAGCCGATGGAGAAGTTGGGTGCAATGATCACACCGGTCTGGGGGTGATCATTGAGCAGGTTCTGTAATTCATGGCGTTTGTCTTCGGTCCAGCCTGACGTCCCGATGACGGTGTGTAGCCCGTGTTTGACGGCGAAGGTGGCCACATCTTGAGAGACATCCGGCACGGTCAGGTCTAAGACGTGGGTAGCTTCTGCGGCCGTGATGTCATCGAGGGGGTTTTTGGAAGATAGCGTTGCGACGAGTTCCATATCGTCAGCTGCGTTGATGGCATCTGTGGCGTAACCGCCCATCTTGCCGGTTGCGCCGACCAGGGCCACGCGAATGGGGTGTTGAGTTGTTGGTGACATGTGCTCTACTTTAGTCCGCGGATGAGGATGACATGAAAATGCCGGGCTGAACGATCAGGTTCAGCCCGGCACAATGGTGATTTAGCAGGTGCTAGTCGTCCTGGTCTTCTTCAATGACTGGTACGAGGGAGAGTTTGCCACGATCGTCGACCTTGGCAATCTCGACCTGGATCTTTGATCCGACGGAAACCACGTCATCAACTTCGTCGACGCGTTTGCCGTCGTTGAGTTTGCGCAGTTCCGAGATGTGCAGCAGCCCATCTTTGCCCGGTGTCAGGGAGATGAAGGCGCCGAAGCTGGTGGTTTTCACCACGGTGCCCAAGTAGCGTTCGCCAACTTCTGGGACCTGTGGGTTCGCAATAGCGTTGATCGTATCGCGTGCTTCTTCAGCAGCTTTACCTTCAGTCGAACCGATCAGGACGGTGCCGTCGTCTTCGATACTGATATCTGCGCCGGTGTCTTCTTGGATCTGGTTGATCATCTTGCCCTTGGGCCCAATGACCTCACCGATCTTGTCGACCGGAATCTTCACCGACAGGATACGTGGGGCGGTGTCGCTCATGGCGTCCGCTTTGTCGATCACGGATTCCATGACGGACAGGATATGCAGTCGTGCTTCACGAGCCTGGGTGAGCGCTGCTGTCAGGACATCAGCTGGCAGGCCATCGAGCTTGGTATCAAGCTGGATAGCGGTGATGAAGTCCTTGGTTCCAGCAACTTTGAAGTCCATGTCACCCATGGCGTCTTCAGCACCGAGGATATCAGTCAACGCTGCATAACGAGTTTCGTTATCGACGGTGTCGGATACAAGACCCATCGCGATGCCGGCTACCGAAGCACGCAGGGGTACTCCGGCGTTGTACAGCGACAGGGTCGAAGCACAGACGGAGCCCATTGAGGTCGAACCGTTGGAACCCAAGGCCTCAGAAACCTGACGGATTGCATACGGGAACTCTTCGCGTGACGGGAGGACCGGTGCGATGGCGCGTTCTGCCAGTGCACCGTGGCCGATTTCGCGACGTTTTGGTGAGCCGACGCGACCCGTCTCCCCGACCGAATACGGCGGGAAATTGTAGTGGTGCATGTAGCGCTTGGAGGTTTCTGGGCTCAAGGAGTCCAGGCTTTGTTCCATACGCAGCATGTTGAGGGTGGTGACACCCATGATTTGGGTTTCACCGCGTTCAAAGATTGCCGAACCGTGAACGCGTGGTAGGACTTCCACTTCCGCGGTCAGTTGACGAATATCGGTGAGACCACGGCCGTCGATGCGAACCTGGTCTGTCAGGATTCGTTTGCGAACGATGTGACGGGTCACAGCTCCAAACGCCTTGTTGATTTCGTCTGCACGCTCTTCAAACGGTTTGCCTTCGCCCGCAAGCGCCTCAAGCACTTCTTGGTGATAAGCATCGGAAGCGTTTTGACGTTCTTGTTTATCACCGATCGAGTAGATTTCGGTGAGTCGCTCACCAGCAAACTCTTCCACCGCGTCAAACGCGTCCTGTTCGAATGGCACGAACAGTGGAACTTCGACTGGTTCATTGGTCGCACGATCAGCCAGGTCGGCCTGTGCTTCACACAGGACTCGGATGAATGGCTTGGCGGCTTCGAGGCCGGCAGCGACAACTTCTTCGGTCGGAGCGGTGACGTTCTTGTCATGGATGAGTTCCCATGCATCGTCGGTGGCTTCGGCCTCGACCATCATGACGGCGATATCGTCGTCAGCGATTCGGCCGGCAACAACCATGTTGAACACAGCGTTGTCCAGCTGGGAGTGCTTCGGGAAAGCGACCCACTGAGTGTCACCTTGTTCATCAGCGATCAGGGCGATCCGTACTGCACCGATTGGCCCGGCGAAATCCATGCCGGACAAGGTGGTCGACATCGAGGCGGCGTTGATTGCCACGCTGTCGTACATTTCATCTGGCCCGATCGAGGTGACGGTCACTACGACCTGAACCTCGTTGCGGATCCCGTCGGCAAATGAGGGGCGCAGTGGGCGGTCGATGAGGCGCGCCGCAAGAATTGCGTCCGTGGGTGGACGACCTTCGCGACGGAAGAATGAGCCTGGGATTTTTCCTGCCGCGTACTGACGTTCTTCAACATCGACGGTGAGCGGGAAGAAGTCGAAACCTTCGCGCGGGTGTTTGCCCACGGTGGTGGCCGACAGCATTGAGGTGTCTTCGTCAAGCATGACGAACGCAGAACCGGATGCTTGTTTCGCCAGGCGGCCGGTTTCAAATCGAACCGTGCGGGTACCGTAGGCACCGTTATCGATGACGGCTTCTGCAAATTGAATTTCTGGACCTTCCATAGGTCTCCTTTCAATAATCTGCATCAAACCCATTATGTCGGTCTTCGATCGAAACCTCCGCAACGAATGCTCCGGAGGTCACTGTCGAGGACCGGGAATCGGAACGGGCTTGATGCAATTTTCTAGTGTGCCGGATTGGCACTGATAGCTAGTCTAGTTAAACTTCAAGGCGGCGTCCGGCAATTCCCCGGAGCGCCGCCCCAAACGTTGTCTCACCCTACTTGCGCAGGCCGATCCGCTCGATCAATGAACGGTAACGTTCAATGTCTTCGGAATACAGGTACTGCAACATACGACGACGGCGACCAACCAGAGCCATCAGGCCACGGCGGGTGTGGTGATCGTGGGGGTGATCCTTGAGGTGTTCAGTCAGGTTCGAAATACGACGGGACAGGACGGCGACCTGAACTTCAGGGGAACCGGTATCGCCTTCATGCGTAGCGTATTCAGAGATCAGCTGCTGTTTTACTTCACGGGAAATTGACATGTAGAAACTCCTTGAGAGTTGTACCGCGATCACAGAACACCGACGTGTCGGTGGGTGTCGCCACCGCGGACCGCAGCGCACACCAACCATCCAGCCTACCACTTTGGCCGGTCATCACCCAATCGACGTTTCTGGCTCCGCCAAGCTGCAGTCACGTAAGGCAATCTGATGATGTCATCGTTGCCATATCCGAGGTGATCCAGCAAATACCACTGGAGATTATCGTGCATGCGGTTCCGCTGTCGCGGAGTCGTTCGCAGATAGTACGCTCGGCTCATCATCAGCTGGTGAACTTGTTCAACACCGAGGTGTTGGCGCCATCGCCACCAAGCTCCCTGGGGTGCGGTGAACGCTTCAGAGACTTTGGGGGCCGCGTGGATCGAATGTACATCACCGGAATGCATGATGCGGCACAAGCGCAGGACCCAATCAATCGAGGTGTCGATTTGATGATGGACGACCGCGAAAACTCCATCGGGCTTGAGTAGTTCGGCAACCTTCTGGCCGCCTTGAGCCGTGTCGATCCAGTGCCACGACTGGGCTGCGACCACAAGGTCAGCACGTTTTAGCCATGGGCTCGTGTCAAGATCTTCGACCGAGCTGACAACCGTCGTGACTTCAGGGTGATGCTGGGCCAACACCCGCAGCATGTTGGCTGCAGGGTCGACGGCCACCACATCCCAACCAGCGTCAACCAGCAGTTTGGTAAACAGCCCGGTCCCAGCACCTAAATCAACTGCCAGCCCGGGCCGGTCATCCGTGAGAAACGGTAGGATCTCTGCTTGATAGCCGGGCCGAATATGATGGTAAAGCTCGGCTTGATCGGTATCGAAGGCCAGTTCGTACCGGGCCCGGGCCTTATCGTTGAGCGTGATGGCAGCCGAGGGACGAGTGGACATTTACTGGGCGCCCCGCGGTTGCGGCGCATCAATTTCTGGTGCCTCACCGGTGAGGATCGCCCGCGCATCGTGGACGTCTTGGTCCATCTGTTGGATGAGCTCTTCGATACCGTTGAACGCCAACATTCCGCGAAGACGGGCCACGAACTCCACGGTGCAGTGCTGACCATAGAGATTGAACTCTTCTAACGCCTCGTGTTCCGGCCGGTCAAAGATGTGGGCTTCGACGGTTCGAACGACATCATTGAATGTCGGGTTGCTACCCACCGAGATCGCTGTGGGGAGGCGCTGGCCGGAAGCGTCGGTGAACCAGCCGGCGTAGACGCCATCTGCCGGGATCATTCCTTGCGCATCAGCCGCGAAATTGGCGGTGGGGAATCCGAGTTCGCGTCCACGGGCATGCCCGTGGACAATTTCCCCTTCGACCCTGTGATAGCGACCCAGGATTCGGCTGGCTTGGGCCACGTTCCCTTTTGCAAGCGTTTCGCGCACCCAGGTAGACGACCAACGTTCGGTCTCGCCAACATCGTCGACTTCAATGACTTCGAAATCGTGGATTTTGCCAAGGCGCCGAAGTGTGTGGATGTCTCCCGTGTTGCCGGCCCCGAACCTGGTGTCCGCGCCGACTACCACAATGCGGGCATTGAGCGCATCGACCAGGATGTTTTGGACGAACTCTTCGGCGCTCTGGGTCGCGAAATCTAGCGTGTAGTGGATGACCAGCGTGGCGTCGAGTTCGCAGTCTTCTAAAAGTTGGATCTTTTGTGGCAGCGACACAATCGGGACAAGTGGTTCTTCCGGAAGGTGGACCAAACGTGGATGAGGGTCGAATGTGACGGCTACAGACGTGAGCTCATGTTTCTTCGCAGTATCGACCACAAGTTTGAGGACGGCTTGGTGACCACGGTGAACGCCATCGAAGTTTCCGAGTGTGACCACAGACGGCGCCGGTGGTCGTTCGACTGCGGCGGTACCTTCCCAGTATTGCACTTGGTGTCTTCTTTCCTGTCGCGATGGGTTGTGTCTAGGCTAACGGTTCTGGCCGGTGTCTATATAACCAGTACAACCCGATGATTGGAAGGACCAGTGGAATGAAACCATATCCAATGCCATAGGTGGACCAGACGGTGGCTTCGGGGAAGGTGTCAGGATCAAGCAGGGACCAGGTTCCCACCACCAGTACTCCAATGAGCTCGAACCACACCGCTACGAGCGCCACGCGCCAGGCTTTGGGGCCCGGGGTCGCGAGAGCGATGGTGGCGACGATATAGACCACTGCGGAGAGGGCCGACAGTATAAAAGCTACGGGTGCTTCCTCGAATTTGGTCAGGATTTGAAATCCTGAGCGCCATGCCGCGGCCAGCGCGAGAATCGCATACAGCATCACGATGATGCGCCCGATGCCTTTGGTACGGCCCGACGTGTCGGTTGTGGTACGGCTGGCGGTTTTTTCAGCCATGCCAGATCACCTGCAATCTGTGGATCATAACCAATATGGTCGGACCGATGGCGGCCATGACCAAATTGGACCAGCGGGTTTTATCAGTAATCCCCCAAAAGAACGCGATCGGGGGCAAGATCATTGCGGTGATAATGTAGCCCCAGAACTCCCAGCCGGGTCCATTGATGGGCACGGGCGAGACCAGGGCGTAGATGGCATAGACGGCCAGATACAGTTCGATGGCAGCAAGCGACAAGATGGACGCGTCTGCGGGGTGATCACGAAAAATGGTCGCAAGAATGCAAATGATCGCCGAGAGGATGCCGATGGCTGCTCCGGTATAAAACCAGCCGTCGAGGATCATGAATGTGCTCCGGTGAGGTGTTCCATGGTGGCAAAAACGATTTCAGGTTTTGCTTCGATCTTACCTTCGCGTTCGGTGTCGCGAATCAATGCTATAACCAGGCCACTTGCCAGTTGAGCTGCGTGAAGATCGGTGCTTTCGGTAGCAACAATGCGACGTCCGTGAATGAGGTCTCTGGCCTCTGTATTACTCACGGTTCGGATCGGAAACAGTTTTCCTGCTGCCTCAGACAGGTCGGTGTAGACGAACGTTTCGGCAAGTTCATCAAGGGTTGTAGCATTGCTGACTTCATATGGGCCCACTGCAGTCCGACGCAGTGCTGTGAGATAGCCTCCGGTGTTGAGGTCTTTCCCGATGTCACGTGCAAGAGCACGGATATAGGTACCCGCGCTGCATACAACTTCGACGTCGACGTCAATGGTTTTACCATCGGCGGCGCGACGGATGTCTTCGACATCGAATCGGTGGATGGTCGCTTCGCGTGCCGGAATATCGACATGTTCTCCGTCACGGACGCGTTGGTAAGCGCGTTTGCCGTCAATTTTGATGGCTGATACTGCAGACGGAACCTGTTGTATGACTCCGGTCTGGGTTGCGACGGCTCGGTGGATATCGTCAGGAGTGACGGCATTGGCATACCGTGTCTGTACGATCTCACCATCGGCATCGTCTGTGGTGGTGGTGTGACCGAGCCGGATGGTGGCCCGATAGGTCTTGGTGGTATCGACGATGTAGGTCAATAACCGGGTGGCTTTGTTGAACCCGATGACCAACAAACCGGTGGCCATCGGGTCCAAGGTGCCTGCGTGACCGACTTTTCGGGTTCCGGCGATCTTCCGGGTTCTGGACACCACATCGTGGGAGGTCCAGCCGGCTGGTTTATCGACCAGAATGAGTCCCGACTCGTCTGTCATAGCGTTTATTCCTTGTAGGGGTCTTCGTCGCCGGCATATGTTGCCGATTCACGTTGGGCTGCAAGCTCAGCGTCTCTGGCTTTTGCGGCGCGCAAGACCTCTTCGAGTTGAGCGGCACTTTCGGGAACCGTATCGCGAATGAGTTCCAGGGTTGGCACTAGCCGGATGTTCAATCCTCGGCCCATCTCGCGTCGTAAGAGCCCGCGGTTTTCTTCCATTGCTTCGTGCGCAACTGCCACGGTGTCATCATCACCGTAGACGGTGTAATACACACTGGCTTGCTGCAGGTCATTGGTGACCCTGGCGTCGGTAATGGTGACATTGTCGACGCGGTCATCTTTGATGGTTTTTTGTAAAGCTTCGGCAAGAAGAACTTTGATCCGTTGTGCCAGTCGGGCTGCACGGTTGTGATCTGCCATTGGAGGTCTCCTGAAGGGGATGGAACCGCGGCGCCCTGGTTGGGCGCCGCGGAGCTGCAAGTTAGACGCGTGGAATTTCTTGCATTTCGTAATTTTCGATGATGTCGCCTTCGCGAATATCGTTGAACTTCCCAAGTCCGATACCGCATTCGAAGCCCTCGCGGACTTCCGTGACATCGTCGGTGAAACGACGCAGCGAGCCAACCGTAAGGTCTTCCTGGACGACCCGGTTGTCACGCAGCAGACGTGCTTTGGCGTTGCGTCGAATGACACCGGAAGCCACCATCGAACCGGCAATGGTGCCGGCCTTGGAGGAACGGAAGATCTCGCGAACTTCGGCACGACCGAGGACGGCTTCCTTGTATTCCGGTTTCAACATGCCCTTGAGCGCCTGTTCGATGTCGTCGATGACATCGTAAATGACTGAGTAGAAGCGCATATCCACGCCTTCTTCATCAGCCATTTCGGTGACGCGCTCAGCCGGACGGACGTTGAAGCCAATGATGACTGCATCGTCCACGGTTGCCAGGTTGACGTCGTTTTGCGTAATGGCACCGACACCGCGGTGAATGACGCGCAACTGTACTTCGTCCTCGCCACCGACATCGATTTGCATGAGCGAATCTTCCAGCGCTTCGACCGGCCCGGATGCGTCACCTTTGATGATGAGGTTGAGCGTATCCAGTTTGCCTTCGGCAACTGCCTGATCGAATTCTTCGAGTGTGATGCGCTTCCGACGACGAGCCAGCGTAGCGTTACGCTTGGCGGTTTCACGCCGCTCAGCGATCTGCCGGGCGGTTCGTTCATCGTCGGTGACCAAGAAGACGTCACCGGCACGAGGGACGTTGGAAAGTCCAAGGACCTGGACCGGCCGGGATGGAAGCGCTTCTTTGACCTGGTCACCGTATTCATCGAACATGGCGCGGACGCGACCGTGCGCATCGCCAACCACCATGTTGTCACCGACGTGCAACGTACCGGTCTGGACCAATACGGTTGCCACTGGCCCGCGACCGCGGTCCAGGTTGGCTTCGATAGCCACACCGCGAGCTTCGCGATCAGGGTTTGCGGTCAATTCAAGCGCAGCATCGGCGGTCAGCAAGATGGACTCCAGCAGACCGTCAATGTTCTGGTTCTGGAGCGCCGAGATCTCAACGAAGATCGTGTCGCCACCGTATTCTTCTGGTACCAGACCGTATTCGGAAAGTTCCCCACGGATACGATCCGGGTTCGCGCCTTCCTTATCGACCTTGTTAATGGCCACCACAATCGGGACATCTGCAGCTTTTGCGTGGTTCAGTGCTTCGACGGTCTGCGGCATCACGCCGTCATCAGCAGCAACAACCAACACGGCGATGTCGGTGACTTTAGCACCGCGGGCACGCATCGCGGTAAACGCTTCGTGACCCGGAGTATCAATGAAGGTCAGGGTACGCTGTTTGCCCTCGTGTGGCACTTCAACCTGGTATGCACCGATGTGCTGGGTAATGCCACCGGCTTCAGATTCTCGAACGCGTGCAGAACGAATGGCGTCCAGCGTACGGGTCTTACCGTGGTCGACGTGACCCATTACGGTTACCACGGCTGGGCGGGCTTCCATATCGTCTTCGTCTTCTTTTTCATCGAGGTCGATGTCGAAGGCGTCGAGAATTTCCCGGTCTTCTTCTTCTGGGGAGACAATTTGGACTTTGTAGCCAATCTCTTCACCCAGAATCTGGAAGGTATCTTCATCCAGGGATTGGTTGGCGGTTGCCATCTCACCCAGGTGGAACAGGACGGTTACCAGCGCTGCTGGATCTGCCTTGATGCGTTCAGCAAGGTCTGCAATCGAAGAACCGCGGCGCAACCGGATGACAGTCTCTCCGTCACCCTTTGGTACTTTCACACCACCGATAACCGGTGCCTGTTGCTGTTGCTCTTCACGACGTTGACGCTTCTTCGAACGACGACGACCCGTCTGTGGTCCGCGTCCGAAGGCACCCTGTGGTGAACCACGGCCTGGTCCGCGACGAGGACCGCCTCCGCCACCACGGCGTGGTCCGCCGCCACGGCCTGACTCGGCTGGTTTCGGTGGGGTAATCTGACCCGGCATCATCGCCGGTGATGGACGTGGTCCGGACCCGCGTGGTGCTGGTGCCGGTTTGCCACCTGGTTTTGCCCCAGGTTTTGGTGCACCCTTTCGAGGACCAGGTTTTGGCGCGCCACGTCCCGGTGCAGGACGCGGTCCCCCGCCACGCTGGTCTTGGCGCATGCCTTGCTGCGGCGCAAACGGGTTATTACCTGGTCGTGGTCCGCCACCGCGAGGGGCCGGACGAGGTGTCGCAGTGTCTTCTTTCGACTGGAACGGGTTGTTGCCTGGCCGAGGCGCAGCAGGCTTTGGACCCGGCTTGGGTGCTGGCTTTGCTGCCCCAGGCTTTGGAGTCGCTGGTTTTGCGGCAGGTTTCGGCTCTGGCTTGGCAGCCTCTGGCTCTGGCTTGGCAGCGGCTGGTTCCGATTTGGTAGCGGCAGGCTCTGGTTTGGCTGGCGCAGGCGTCTCAGCTGCAGCTGGTGAGGCCACTTCTTGTGGCGTTGGCGCTTTGGGTCCAGGTTTAGGCGCGGCAGGCTTGGTTTCTTGTTCAGCAGCGGCTGGTTTCTCAGCTTTGGGCGCGGCAGGTTTCTTCGCCTGCGATTTCGGCTTCTTGGCTGCTGGTTTAGGCTTCTCTGCCGGAGCGGCGTCAGCAAACTCTGCTTTCAGACGCTTCACTACCGGAGGTTCAATGGTTGAGGACGCTGAAGAGACAAACTCGCCAATTTCTTCGAGTTTGGTCAGCGCCTCGCGGGATGTAATCCCAAGTTGCTTGGCAACTTCGTGGACGCGGAGTTTCGCCACGATTCTCCTATTCTGGCTGAACCGTGGCTTGCACTACCTTAGTGCCTTACCGCGATTCTGGCCGGTCGAAATGTATGCTTCGTCATCATCCGCATGAGGCCGTTTCCACGGTTAGTCATGCGTCGTGAACTGACTGTGATATTCATCGTTGGGCACTCATCGTGTGCTCACCGGGTATCCATCAGATCTCTGACCCGCTTTCATCATTGTTTATGTGTGGTGGTGTTTCCGCTGGCCAAGTGGCAACCGCCTGCTCGAGTTGTTCAGTGTCAACACGACCTCGGAACGCTCGAACGAAAGCGCGTTTCCGCAAAGCAGCTGAGAAACACTCCGGTTTGTGGTGCAGCCAAGCACCACGCCCCGGCAGTACGCTGCGTTGATCGAAGACCAATGATCGGGAATCATCGGTTTGGTCCAACGCTACGCGTACCAAGTTCTTGACGGGTTCACGTGTGCGACAGCCAATGCATAATCGCAGTGGTACATGCTTGGCCATGGGCCTCCACATCTGCCAGACACTATCGTCAACCCGTACTAGTCTAACGCAAAGCTACTGTTTGATGCCAAAGAAGCTAGTCCTCGGAGGCTGATTGTGCGGCGACTTGTTGTTCGTACGTCGTTTCCCCCATGATGTCGATCCGCCAACCTGTCAGCTTGGCAGCTAGGCGCGCGTTCTGGCCTTCTTTGCCGATAGCTAGCGATAACTGGTAGTCCGGTACGACCACGGAAGCTGATCGAGTCGCCTCATCAACACCAAACACTTTGGTGACTTTTGAAGGTGACAGGGCTGCTGTGATGAATTTTGCTGGATCTTCGGAGTAATCAACGATGTCGATCTTTTCATCATTGAGTTCGGTCATCACCGCGCGAACTCGGCTTCCCATCTCACCGATGCAGGAACCTTTGGCGTTAATTCCTGGTTCATTCGCTTTGACAGCGATCTTGGTCCGGTGGCCTGCCTCACGGGCAATGGCTGCGATTTCAACACTGCCATTGGCAATTTCTGGAACTTCAAATTCAAAAAGTTTCCGTACCAAGCCGGGGTGCGAACGAGAGAGCGTAATGGATGGTCCCTTATTGCCACGGCCTACCGACACCACGTAGGAACGGAGTCGGGTACCGTGTGAATAATCTTCGCCAGGGACTTGTTCTGCCGGTGGAAGAACGCCCTCGACGCTGCCCAGATCTACTTGAATCATGTGCGGGTTGGTGCCCTGCTGGATGACGCCCGAAATGATCTGATCCTGTTTATCGCGGAATTCACCGAGAACCTGGTCGTCCTCAGCATCGCGGAGCCGCTGCACGATCACCTGGCGGGCGGTCGAGGCAGCAATCCGATCAAAGCCCGACGGGGTGTCATCGAATTCCCCAATTGGCTGGTCGTCGTCGCCGTATTCTACGGCCCAAATGGTGACCTTACCGGTCTTAGTGTCGACTTCGGCACGCGCTTGTGGGATGGCGCCGGGAGATTTTTGGTAGGCCAACAGCAATGCTTGTTCAATCGTCGAGATGAGTTGATCTAACGGAATCTCATGTTCCGTTTCAAGCATGCGTAGCAGAGAAATATCGATGTCCACCAGGGTCCTCCAGGGTCATTCACTTGTGATTCTGTTGTGTATGCAGTTATACCGACGTCAGGGGTTCCTTGCTATTTTAGCTGAACCTGAACGATCGCATTCGACAGCTGGTTGTAGTCATAATGCTTCGGAGGTGCGTGTTTAGCAGGCATACCCTTCTTTGCTCCTGGGGTAATAAGGACCAGTTCAACACCGTCGGCATCGACACGATGAATTTTTGCATCGGTGGGCTCGGCGCCATCGATTTGCACGTTGACAACACGGCCGAGATTTTTCTCCCAGTGGTGTTTCCGCACAAGGGGCCGGTCCGTACCGGGAGTTGTCACTTCTAAAACGTAGGATTGCGAACCCAGTTCGGGGAGCACGTCTCCTTCAGCATCCAAAGCAGCAGATACCTCTTGTGTGATGACGCTAATGCTATCGAGACTGACTCCTTCGTCTTCGTCGATCCGGTCGATGACGACTGAGAGGACTCGGTCACCGGGCTGTCCGCCAACGACGACTTCCTCACACCAGAAGCCCTGGCCTTCGACGACAGCCCCAATCAGCGCTTCCAGTTCGGAACGCTGCATAGGGTCCAGTTCGGAGACTGCTGGGCGAGAATCATGGACGTGTTTTGCAAAACTGCGACGGTTGACCATAGTGCGGTGCTGTACTCCTCGTAGTGCGTGGTATAGACATTTGTATCAACCTCGGCACGGGCTGAGTCCTGTTGGAAGGAACTGTGACACAATGACGTGTTGTGAAGTATGACGATTCAAATCGCGGCAGTGCAACCCCACGCCGCTCTGCGTGGTGGGGTGTCCTCGCCGCTGTGGCAATTGCCGCATTGGTCGGTCTTGGCACGTGGCTGGCTACAAGTCTGATGCGTAGTAGTGACAGCGTCACGGTAGAAACCAGTGAATTCTCACCTGCACAACACACCGAACAACTGGTCAGAGTTCTTCGAATTTCTGCTGCCTCCGATATAACGCCAGCCCAGGACCAAACTATTCCCGAAGCTGTGATTGACAACGACCCGGTAACTTGTGGATCACGATACGCTGCAGCATTGGATCAGGCAACGATTCGGCTGCACGGGATCGACTATCTTTCAACCGTGGCTGGCGCACGCGCCGTTGATACCCCGGTATGGCGAACTCAACAAGCCGAAGCCCATGACAGTGCTCTAGCCCTGCATCGTCTGTTCCCACAAGAGTGCGAGCCGGTCGTTCCGGTGGTTTTTGATGTGCCGAACGCATTGCATCAGGCAGAGGGCATTGGTATCCAGCACATGTTGAGGTTTTCTGACGAGCTGGTTGAGGAGTGGTCGGAATTATACTTACTGGCCGAAACCGCCGAACAACGCGAGCTGGCGTATGCCGGCCTGTGGCAGGTCATCCGCTGGGAGTCCAATTGGCAATCCGGCCGATCACCTTTTGCCTTTCCTGATTAAACAGAAACCACCGGGCGACCAAGTGGTGATCACCCGGTGGGTCTCTAAGATCTAGCGGTCTCGGTAGGTGCGGACCAGGTTCACGACATGATCCAGGGCCTCATCGACCGGGATATCTTCGCGGGTATCGGTGAACCGGTTTTTCAGTTCGACCGTGCCCTTGGCCAGTCCCCGACCAACAATGAGGTGGAGCGGGACCCCGATGAGTTCTGCATCGGAGAATTTCTCACCGGCATGTGCTTTTCGACGGTCATCCAACAGTACTTCGACTCCAGCGGCTTCAAGCTGGTTGGCGAAGTCCTCAGCGGTTTCGAATATTTCATCGTCCTTACCGGTGGCCACGATGTGAACATGCGCTGGAGCAACGTTGATCGGCCAGATCAGACCCTGGTCATCATGATGCGCCTCTGCCAAGGCGGCGACGGCACGAGAAACGCCGATGCCGTAGGAGCCCATTGTGACGACGACCTGTTTGCCATGTTCGTCTAAGACTTTGAGGTCCAATGCTTCGGTATACTTTCGCCCGAGTTGGAAAATGTGCCCCATTTCCATACCACGCCGGGCTGTCAAGGGGCCGGAACCATCCGGTGCTGGGTCCCCGTCTTGCACCACGGTAGCTTCGAGTACGCCGTCCCACGTGAAGTCTCGTTCAGCGACCAGGCCAAACACGTGTTTTTGATCTTCATTTGCACCGGTGACCCAGGTGCTGCCAGGGACCACCCTGGGGTCAACGAAAAATGGAATCCCCGTCTGTGATTTGGTGCCCAGCATCTGTACTGCTTGACCATTTTCAAGCAACGTCGGACCAATGTAACCGGGGACCAACTGGTCGTGTTTGGCAATATCCTCATCGGTGGCAGGCTCTACTGAGGGCTCACCGGTGACGTCGAGCGCTTCCCCGATCGTCGCTTCAAGGCGCTTCACGTCGACTTCTCGATCGCCAGGGACCGCCACGACAAACACTTGTCGCTGATCCCCGTCCAGCACGGCGGTCAGCACGACACATTTGAGTGTTTCACTGGCATGCCAGGCACCCTCGTCTTTCGGTGCCAGCTCATTGGCGACATCCACCAGTGCGGCAATGGTGGTCGAGACCGGGGTGTCTTTGACCTCCGGTGGTGCCGCATTGGTGTAATCGGTCGCGTCGGGCACAACCGTGGTGACTGCTTCGACGTTGGCGCGGTAACCACCAGGCGATTCTACGAAGATGTCCTCCCCCGCTGGTGACGGGTGCAAGAACTCCTCGGAGCGTGACCCACCCATGGCACCAGCTATCGCTTCGACTGCAACGACGTCTAGCCCGAGACGATCGAAAATGCGGACGTAAGCTTCCCGGTGTTTTTCGTAAGCTTCGTCGAGACCCTTGTCGTCGATGGTGAACGAGTAGGAATCTTTCATGACGAATTCTCGCACTCGTAAAAGACCGGCGCGCGGGCGGGCTTCGTCACGATATTTCGTTTGGATTTGGTACAGGTAGACCGGCAAATCCTTATAGGACGAGTAGTGATCTTTGACAAGTAACGTGAACAGTTCCTCGTGTGTTGGAGCTAAGAGGAAATCTGCGCCAGAGCGGTCCTGCAATCGGAAAATCCCGTCGCCATAATCTTCCCAGCGTCCTGTGGCTTCGTAAGGTTCTTTGGGCAACAGTGCAGGGAAGTGGACTTCTTGGCCGCCGATGGCGTTCATCTCTTCCCGGATGATGTCCTCGATCTTGTTCTTGACACGCAGTCCAAGAGGTAACCAGGTGTACCCGCCGGGTGCGGCGCGACGAATGTATCCAGCCCGAATCAACAGTTTGTGACTGGCAACTTCGGCATCGGCCGGATCATCTCGCAGGGTGCGAAGAAATAACGTGGACATGCGCAAGGGCACTTGTGGGACTCCATTCATCGACAAGAAGGGGATCTGTGAGGTTCTCTGGCAAGCATTCTACCGCAGCGTTTCGTCGAGCTGGTCGACTAACGTCAGCGCGAGCGCGACGTCAGCTGCCGGTGTCGACGCAGTAACATAGACCCAGTTGGCATTACGGACGAACATCACGGATGTGGTCTGCTCTTGGGTCTCAGTCTGCCGGATTTCAAAAGCTTCATCGGTGTGATGTGTGAGTGTTTCGAGTTCGTATTGGGCTGTGGGGCACGCTTCGACGAATTGTTGAATTTGGTCTGTCAGTTCAGTCGCCTCATCTGGTGTGGCAAAACCCAGCGCGGCAAGACTTGTTTTCTCGTCTTGGTCTTCGGCAGCTTCGGATTCGGCTACACCGTACCCGGCAACCTCAGGTTGGACTTCAAATACCGCCGGACACGATGCTTCGCCTTCGTCGGTCGGGTCTTCAGCGTCAGGTGGGTTAAGCATTCCGGAGAGCTCCTCGAGCGCAGCAGCCCCTTGAGGCAGCTGCGCGGGATCGGAGTGCTCCAGGATGGTGCCGATAGCGTCTGTCACCTGGTCTTCAGAGGGCAAGGTAGCACTGGGGTCGACTGTCACGGTCTCAGTAATGGTGGCCGTTGGGGTCGGTTCGGATTCTACCGGCTGATCGGTGCATGCTGTCAGTCCCAGCGCTGCAACGAGCAGCACGAAAGGTGTCCGTTTCATTGTTGTTCTTGCACCGCTTCCACCACGGCCGCCAAACTCTCCATTGCGTCATTGACACGGTCACCGGGTTCGACGGTACTCCAATACACCTGGGTATCGAACCGCGCAACGACGGTGGCGTTTGTGACGGAGATGGTTTCGGGGTCCGGTTCGGGAACCTCGTCGGGTGAGATCACATAGTCGGGCAGGCTTCCGGGATTTGGCGCCGCAGTGTCGGATGATTCAAAAGAGGCTGAGAGCTCCCCTACTGAGGTGAGCACCATATCTTGGTCGGCTTGGGTGAGAATTTCGGGGACTGCGATATCTGCAGCGTCAGCCATGGTTGATGCGTCATAGTGCAGCGTCAACACGTTCGTCTCGTCAATGGTGAGGTCCACGGCGGCACAGTCTACCCACGGGTCAGTCCGGGCAGCAAAATAGGCGCTGGCTTCACCGGCGGTCTCGAAACCTGCGGCCACCACGGTTTGGGCCGCGTGTTCAACATCATCGTCGGCGGATTGCGATTGGAATCCCATGACTACATCGCTGGTCGTGTACAACTCAGGATCGATCGTGCCTGCACATTCTGCGGGTTCGGGAGCATATTGGGCGATTTCAGCGGTGGCCGTGTTCAATGCTTCAATGGCCGGCTGTCCCGTAGAGATGATTGCCTCATCGTCCAGCACCGACTGAATCGCCTGATGAAAAACAGTCTGCAGTGGGATCTCCACTACCGGAGGCGGGGTCACGTCAACAGAGGAGGACTCGCGCGGTTGCGAACAGCCGGTCAGGATCACGGCTGCAAGTGCGGCAAGTGTCAAGAACCTACGCATGCCTGCCTTTCCGTCAGGGGTTGTTAAAATAATACGGTAGCGAAGCGCTCTACCGTATTAAATCCGACTCGCTGGTAGGTGCGGATGGCCGCGGTGTTGTAGTCATTGACGTAAAGACTCACGACCGGCACAAGGCCGAGTGCGTGATTCACCACAGCTGCCATCGCGGGTGCGGCACGGCCTTGACCGCGGGCTGCCGGATCGATCCAGACCCCCTGAATCTGCACCGCAGCGCTGGTGACGATCCCGAGATCTGCTTTAAACACAACGCCCTCGGGACCCAGGTCAATCATGGTGTGGCCTTTTGCAATGAGTTGACGCACCCGGAGTCGATAACCGGACGAACCGTCGGAAAGAGGCGAGTAGCCAAGTTCTTCGGTAAACATGGCCACCGAGGCTGGTAGCACCCGAGCATAATCAGCTTCGGTAGCCAAGCGCACGTGCGGGTTCGGTACCACTTGTGCTTCATCGGTCATGACCATAAATGGCTGTTCTTTGCGGATATCTCGGGCGTCCTGGCGACCGTAGCGCAACACATCCCAGATGCCTTCCACCGCCTCTTGGGGACCGAAGATGGAACCGAAGTGTTCCTCGAGTGCCACCAGGGCTTGGCCAAAATACGAACCGGCTTCGAAATCTTTCGTCACCGGCACGATGTTGGCCCCAGCCCAACATGCGGCGACCAGTTTATCGGGGGTCGCGGGGTCAAATATGCCTAAGAAAATGCCGCGTGCAAATCCTCCGATGGGTCCTGCGCGTCGTCCGGTATCGAGGATGGATTGCACATAGGCGTTGGTGACGGGGTCTTGTTCGACGAGGTGACGCAGGGCAGCGGTGTCCGAGTTCGCAAGGATGCGCACGGTGTCCCCGGTTGCTCGAGCTACAGCATCTTCGGCATCGAGCAGCCAGCGCAGTGAACGGGTCAAGTGCCGCAACGTCACCCTTTCGTTTAGAACAGTGTTATGGGTTTGATGAGATCTGCAATGATCAGTAAGACACCCATCGATAATAATAGTCCGAAGACGATGATGGTCAGCGGAAACATCTTGGCAATATCAAATGGGCCCGGGTCAGGTTTGCCTCGCAGTTTTGCCCATCCACGGCGAATGGCCTCCCAGATCGCTCCGATCACGTGGCCCCCGTCAAGTGGCAGTAGCGGGATGAGGTTGAATACCATCAAGGCTACATTGAGACCGGCTATAAGCGACAGCAGCATCGCGGCACGATCGGTGATGGGGATGTCTTGCTGCGCGGCGGCTTCTCCGGCAATACGCCCCACGCCCACCACAGAGACTGGTCCGGTTGGATCTCGTTCTCCGTCGGTGAGCAACACTTGGGCTGTCTCCCACAATTTCACGGGAAGTACGGTGATGACGGAAAACGTTCCGGAAATCTGGTCGCCGAGCACAGAAAAGGCTGCGGTGACCGGTTGTTGTTGGTTTTCTACCAGGGATGACATCCCGATGAATCCCACCGGTTCGGTTTCTACTTCTCCGTCGGTATCAGTGACGGGCTGATCAAACCGATCTAGTACGGGCCGTTGGGTCAGAACCGGGGTGATGGTATCGGTGATCACTTCTCCGTCACGGACATAGGTGATCACCGTTGAGGTATTAGCACGCTGGCGGATCGCTGAGGAGAGCTCGTCCCAGGTGTCGACTGGCTGATTGTTGAAGTGGGTGATCTCATCACCCGGGCGTAAGCCTGCTTCCCAGGCAGGTGAGGGATCGTCTTCCGGGCCACATTCGGCTTCCAACGCCGCAGCATCGGCGGTCTCTGTCATGCATTCAAAGACGTCGTGAACTTTGGTGGTGGGTGTAGCCACTCCAAAGGTCGTGACCAGAATCGCGGTGACGACCAGGGCAATCATCAGGTTCATGAAGGGACCACCCAACATGATGATGATCCGTTTCCAGACGGGCAAGGAAATAAACGTCCGCCCGGTGTCATGTTCAGTCAGTTCAGCCGCGGCATCTGCTCGAGCCTGGTGCGCTACTGTTTGGAAATATTGCCGCCGTGCTTTCGACGGTTCCTGGCCGGGTTTATTGGGTGGCAGCATGCCGATCATCGACACGTACCCGCCGAGCGGGATCGCTTTGATCCCGTATTCAGTTTCACCCTTTTTTGTGGACCACAGGGTTTTTCCGAAACCGATCATGTACTGATTGACTCGAACGTTAAAGAGCTTTGCGGGCACGAGGTGGCCGATCTCATGCAGGGCTATGGACACCGCGATTCCCACAGCCATGATGAGAATCCCGATGAGGGCAAGGACAAAGGTCATAGGAGTCCTAGTCGAGCACGACGAGCAGCTCTACCACGGCAAGAAGAAAGGCATCGACTTGTGCCTCGTCATATCCGTGGGGACCTTTTTGAGCTCGGAACGTGGCGTTGCGGACGTCATCGATACGAATGTGTTCTTCGTCTTGGAGGTGTCCGGTAATTCTTGCCATGCATGCTTCGACATCGGCTACTTGGTAGCCCTGTACCCCGGCATCGGCGGGCCGGAATTTTTCGCCGCGTGGCCGCTCTAACCGTCCGTTAAGCTCTTCGAGCCTATCGATCAATTGTAGGTCCCAGGCCTGTTGTCCGTAGTGTGCGATGAATTCATCGCGTTCCGCGCGACGCAAGGCGTCCTCGAGTCGTTCTAAAACTTGGTCGACCTGGTCGGTGCGGTACCCCCCACGGACGAGGTCGAAGGTTTTGGCTTGGACAGTGTCGGCTGTGATACCGGAGTCAGTTTCATAGGCTTCTCGAGCGTTGCTGATGAATTCATCGACCTGACCGGTGTGGTACCCAAACTCACGTTTCGGAACGGATTTGAATGGCGATGTAGTTTCAGTTTTTGTTGACACGATACTTCCTTTGACGTTTAGCCCAGGATCAGTGGCAACACGACCACGAACAGGGTGTACCCCACAGGGACAGCAAACACAATTGAGTCTAGGCGATCCATCACACCGCCGTGGCCCGGCAAGGTCGAGCCCATATCTTTGACGCCAAAATCACGCTTAATCATCGAAGCGGCGAAGTCCCCTGCAGTGGCCGCGAGCATCAACACGGTACCAATAATGATCCCGACCCACCATTCATAGTCAAGTAGCAAGATGGTAAGCACTACTGAGACGGCGATGGCACCGATCAGCGATCCAAAGAATCCTTCCCAAGATTTCTTTGGCGAAATCTTCGGAGCCATCCGATGTTTTCCAAGTGTCGCTCCGATAATGTAACCAAAAGTATCGCTGGCTACTACGGCAAGCACCGTAGTCATTAAAAGCAAGCTGCCATCGGGTTCGTGCAATAAGGTGATGCCAAACGAAATGAAGAATGGCAACCATAAAATGGCCAGCAAGGTGGTCGCCATTGAGGCGGCTGGACGGTCTGGTTCCCCAATAGCGGTCCAGAATACGGTCAATAAGATGGTCCCAAATAACGCGAACACCATGGCGTCGATGCCACCGACCCATGCTGCGCCTGGGATCGTGAGACCTGCCACCCACGCTGGCGTGAGCGCCAAGTGAATGTTTTTGTTCTTCGTCACTTGCGCCAGTTCCCAAATGCCCAGCGTGACAAGCGCCGCAGCCAAGAGCGCCAAGACAAGTGACGACCAGAAAATTCCTACCGCCGCGATACCTAGGAGCACAAGCCCCACGATGATGGCTGCGGGTAAATTTCGTCCCGCACGGGAAACAGGTTCGGCCACAGTTTGTGCAGGTAATGGTTGGGAGGGTACGGTCTCGTCGACCTCGACCTCTTTGACCGCCAGAACAGTTGTGTCTGCCGGATCCAAGTCGGCGGCCGGATCAGACCCAAAATCCAGGTCTTCAGCTGCCTCGTCCAGTTCAGAGGTTTGCACGGTCGTCTGCTGTTGCCGTGCTTGGCGTTTGGCACGCATCCGAGCCTGGGCAGCTTCAAGCGCCCTTCGCTCTTTCCGGGTCTGCGGCACGATCATCCCTGTATCAGGGTCCCGGACGGGGTCGGGGAACCCTTCAAGATGCGTCACGACCGGTAGCTGTTGGTTGGATTCTGGGTCTGGTGTGGACATGCAAGCAAAGGCTGGAAGAGCCTAGACCTCCAGTAGTTCTTGTTCTTTGTTTTTGGCCATCTCGTCGATTTGATCGACATATTTGCGCGTCAATTCATCAAGGTCTTTTTCGGCCCGACGTCCTTCGTCCTCACCGATCTCACCCTCGTCAACCATGTCGTCGATTGTTTCTTTGGCAGCACGGCGGGCGTTACGAATCGATACGCGGTGATCTTCGGCTTTCGATTTGATGAGTTTCACGTACTCTTGACGACGTTCTTGGGTGAGCTCTGGCATGACGACGCGGATAACCTTGCCGTCGTTGGAAGGGTTTGCTCCAACTTCTGATGAGGACAGAGCAACTTCGATCTCCCGCAGTGCGCTGACGTCATAGGGCGAGATAAGGATTGTACGAGCGTCCTGGACAGCGAACGAAGCCAGTTGTTGCAGCGGAGTGGGGTTACCGTAGTAGTCCACTAAGACCTTCGCATACAGACCGGGGTTCGCCCGCCCGGTACGAACTGCAGCGAAATCCTCACGAGTTGCTTCGAGGGTTCGTTCCATTGCTTTCTTGGCATCTGCTATCGCGGATGAAGTCACGGGTTTTCTCCTTCGTTGAAATCTTGTGTGTCATTAGTCTAAAACAACCAATAGGGTGTCAATTTACGGTGTGACAACGGTACCGAGCGATTCGCCAAGCAATGCTCGCGTCACGTTGCCGTCGCCTTCCATCCCAAAGACCAACATGTCTAAGTTGTTATCTTTACACATTGTCATTGCTGTCAGGTCCATGACGCGGATGTTTTTAATGATTGCCTCATCATAGGTCAGGTGATCAAATTTTTTCGCTTCGGCATCGACTTTGGGGTCTGAGGTGTAGACCCCATCGACACCTGATTTAGCCATGAGCACCTGATCGGCTCGTATTTCTAAGGCACGCTGCGCGGCGACTGTATCAGTTGAGAAAAACGGCAAGCCAGTTCCGGCACCAAAGATGACGACGCGGCCTTTTTGCATGTGACGGATGGCCCGCTGGGGTATATAGGGCTCGGCTACCTGATGCATGGTAATTGCCGATTGGACCCGGGTGTCTACGCCGGCCTGAGTCAGGAAGTCTTGGAGTGCCAGCGCATTCATCACGGTGCCAAGCATGCCCATGTAGTCGGCGCGACGTCGATCCATACCGTTGATGGACAGTTCGGCGCCACGGAAGAAGTTTCCACCGCCGACGACGATGGCAATTTCGACTTCTGATGCCGCATCCGCGATTTGCTGGGCTACGGCTCGAACCGTATCTGGGTCGACGCCGATGGCTCCGCCACCGAATACTTCACCGGAGAGTTTCAGAAGGACGCGGCGACGGGTGACGGCATCGAGTTTTGAGTTTGCTGGACCATCTTGTAAACCGCCGGGAACGTTGATGGCGGGAGTATCAGACACGGTAAGGCTCCTGTGGTGCTGTACGATCTTGGGGCATAAAGAAGGGGTGATCACCGTATGTGGTGATCACCCCCTTGTATTTAGGTAGAAACGAGGCTGAATTTACCTAGACAATTCCAAACACTTTAGTGTTGTCGGACCCGTTAGGCTCCAACACGGAAGCGTGCAAATGCCAGTGCCTTGGTGCCAGCTTCTTCCAAGACTGCACCAACGGTGGTCTTGGTGTCCTTGGCAAAAGGCTGATCCAGCAGAACAACTTCTTTGAAGTAGCCGGTCAGGCGACCTTCGATGATGTTCTGCATTGCGCGTTCTGGTTTGCCTTCAGCACGAGCCGTCTCTTCTGCGATACGACGTTCGTCTGCAACAGTATCTTCGGGTACTTCGTCGCGGGAGAGATATGTTGGGCTCATGGCGGCCACGTGGACGGCGACGTCGTGAGCGGCGGTCTGGGCGGCTTCCGTGTCTGCGTCAACAGCGAAGAGCACTCCCACCTGAGCTGGCAGGTCAGCTGAGGTCTTGTGCAGGTAGGCATCAACGAATGCCCCTTCGACACGAGCCAGACGACGGACTTCAACTTTTTCGCCCAGCAGTGCGCCCTCTTCTTTGACGAAGTCGCTTAATGGATTGCCATTGTGGTCAGCGGCTAGCAGTTCTTCGACGTTGTTGGCACCAGAGGAGACAGCAACATTTAGAACGGTGTCTGCAAGCTCGATGAATTTATCGGATTTGGCAACAAAGTCAGTTTCAGAGTTGATCTCGATCATCACACCGACGCCATCTTTGACGGTAGCGGTGACCAAACCTTCTGCAGCGGCACGACCTTCGCGTTTGGATGCCCCTTGCAGGCCTTTGACGCGAATGATTTCCATAGCCTTATCGACATCGCCGTCAGCTTCGTCGAGGGCCTTCTTGACGTCCATCATGCCCGCGCCAGTACGTTCACGCAGGGCCTGAATGTCTTTGACTGTGTAATTCGCCATTACAGATATCCCATTCCTTGGAGGTTCGTTGCGGTGTGGCCCGCAATTCTAAAACGAAACGTGGTTGTGTGGACTAGTGTTCTTCGGTTGCAGCCGGCTGTTCGCCTTCTGGAGTGGCACCAACTTGTTCTGCAGTTTCTACAGTTTCTGGTTCAGCTGGAGCAGCCGTTTTATCAGCGGCTTCTTCAGCAGCCTCTTCGGTCTGGTTAGATTCCAAAAGCTCACGTTCCCACTCGGCCATCGGTTCGGCAGCGGCTTCACCTTTGCCCTCATTGCGGGCCATCAGGCCGTCTGCCACGGCATCAGCGATGACGCGAGTCAGCAGCGATACGGAGCGGATGGCGTCGTCGTTGCCCGGGATCGGGTAAGTGACTTCGTCTGGATCAGCGTTCGTATCGAGGATGGCAACAATTGGGATACCGAGCTTGTTTGCTTCGTCAACTGCCAAGTGTTCTTTCTTGGTATCGATGACCCAGATTGCCGATGGGGTACGGGTCATGTTGCGGATACCGCCGAGGTTCGCCTGCAGTTTCTGGAGTTCACGTTCCAGCAGAAGCAGTTCTTTTTTCGTACGCCCGGAGCCAGCGACGTCTTCGAAGTCGATTTCTTCGAGTTCTTTCATGCGGTTGACGCGCTTCGAAACGGTGGCAAAGTTCGTGAGCATACCGCCCAGCCAACGATGGTTGACGTATGGCATGCCGACGCGAGTGGCTTGTTCCGCAATGGCTTCTTGAGCCTGCTTCTTCGTTCCTACGAACAGGATGTTCCCACCGTGGGCAACGGTTTCTTTCACGAACTCATAGGCTCGGTCGATGAAAGATAGGGACTGTTGTAGGTCGATAATGTAGATGCCGTTGCGTTCAGTGAAGATGAAGCGTTTCATCTTCGGGTTCCAACGACGGGTCTGGTGGCCGAAGTGCACACCAGAGTCAAGCATTTCGCGCATAGTTACGACTGACATGGTCGCTCCTTCAAGGTTATTCCGCACGCAGAATAACCTTCTCGTGAATCGGTTGTGGTAAACAGCTGGTTTTCTCAGCTTCCTAGCGTGAGCACGAGTAAATCGGGAAGCACCGCTGACCAGATTGCTCCGGACCGACGGGTGTAACTGTAACACTTGGGTTACATACTCACGCGCGTAGTCAATTAGGCGCCCACGACAAGTGAGCACACAATTGCTTTGTCAAGCATACCTCATTGGCCGAGATGTTTTGACACGGCTGTGACACTTCACACACCTTAGATGCGTATGAAGGCGGGCGAGAGTAGTTCCATGTCGATGCCGCGTGGTGTCCTACTTATCGCCCTGTTGTTCCCCACCGATGGCAGCGATCTCAAGTTCAATCTCATTGCCCTGATCGCCTTTGAGCTCGACTTCCCAGTAGACCCGCCCGTCGTCTTCTTCTAACTCGATCGATTCCAAGGCAGCGTTTTGGTGCTCTCCTAAGGCTTGCCGAAGAGCGTCCATGATCGACACGGTCACCTGCGTGACCCTTGCGATGTCGTCGTCTTCTGGATCGACCTCTTCTACAGAAATCTCTCCTTCGACGGTGACATTGAGCTCGTGAAGTTGTTGTTCGTGCACGAGCTCGACCTCATAAGAAGCTCCGTCGTCTTCACGTTCAATTTCAACAATAAATGCGCCCGGATAGGCCGTTTCGACGGATTCAAGGATAGGCGTGAGGACTTGAAGGCTTTCAGGCGACCCCTTAGGAGCGTTCGACGATGTCGTTTGTAATAACTCTTGTTCCCATTCAGCCATGGGTTCGCCTGATGCTGACTCGCCCTGACCGTGACGAGCCATCAGACCTTCGGCTACGGCGTCTGCGATGACCCGCGTCAATAAGGTGACGGATGCAATGGAGTCATCATTGCCAGGGATTGGATACGTCGCCTGATCTGGATTGGCGTTGGTATCCAGGATGGCGACAACAGGGATTCCGAGCTTATTCGCCTCGTCAATGGCCAGATGTTCTTTTTCAGTATCAACGATCCACACCGCCGATGGGGTCCGAGTCATATTTCGGATACCACCCAGGCTGGATTGCAATTTATGCAATTCGCGCTCTAATAAGAGCAGCTCTTTTTTAGTGCGCCCCGAACCAGCCACATCTTCGAAATCGATTTCCTCGAGCTCTTTCATCCGATCTACCCGTTTGGAGACCGTGGCAAAGTTGGTGAGCATACCTCCCAGCCACCGGTGGTTCACATAGGGCATCCCCACCCGGGTAGCTTGTTCTGCTATCGGCGCCTGGGCCTGCTTTTTGGTGCCGACAAAGAGAATATTGCCACCGTGTGCGACAGTTTGCTTGACAAACTCATAAGCTTGGTCGATCAACGCTAAGGATTGCTGTAGATCGATGATGTAAATACCGTTGCGCTCCGTGAAAATGAACCGCTTCATTTTCGGATTCCACCGACTGGTCTGGTGCCCAAAATGCGCACCAGAATCCAAGAGTTCGCGCATCGTTACTACAGCCATGATTGCTCCTTTACCGTTCCCGGTAGCTCGATCGTCAGATATTCAGCGATAACCTTTTGTAAAACGATTCCACCTCATAGCATACTCTTTCCACAGCATTTCGGGTCAGCACTTGGCTGTCCACAGTTTGCCGATACTTCTCCTCGAAGTTTGTTGGACGGTTCAGACTGATGCAGTATGCACAGTCCTACACAATTTGCCGCTTCGGTTCCTCTTCCGCCGCCCCGAGCCTGGTTTGTGGTCGTGATCCTCTTGGCTTTGGGGTTGCCGTCTAACCACAACGCTCACATTCCTATCAGCGTGACCGTTTCCAGTAGCGATACATGGCAACCACCGCTACCAGATGCGACGGAAACCGATGTTGAGCGTCCCTTCGTAGCACCTGATAGGCCATGGTCGGCGGCGCACCGCGGTGTGGACCTGCGAACTGGCAGCACAGAAGTCGTCGCGCCAGCCCCCGGTGAGGTCACGTTTATTGGGACTGTTGTTGATCGCCCGGTCGTCACGATTCGTCACAGCGATGGGCTGTTCTCGTCTTTTGAACCAGTGACATCAGACCTGCAGGTAGGTCAGATCGTTTCACAAGGCGACCCCATCGGGGACATTTCTGCCGACAATAACCACTGCGGCTCTGCGTGTCTGCATTGGGGTGTACGCAAACCCGATGCGTGGCAGATAGGATCAACAGTCCGCGACCTGTATCTTGACCCAGCATTTCTTTTAGGCTGGACAGAACCCTCCGTACTGTGGCCTCTTCATTCTGAGCCGGCGCCATAACTGCGAGGAGCCGTGCGACGGCGATGAATCTCCTCTGCCAGCCTGAGAAGTGACTGGGCAGAATCGTGCCAATTAAATGTCTGAGCTTGTTCGAAAGCACCACTCGAAGCGGCAGCAAAGACGGCAGGGTCTTCGAGTCGGCGAACCTGCTGAGCGAATTCTCGAGCTGGGTCGTACCCGCCGAGATCAATAAACAGCGCTCCTGGGTTCTCTTGTCCCGCAATCTCATGGAAGATCTCTAGATTCGACACGATCACTGGAGTCCCCTGGGCCATGGCTTCGGCTACAGGTAGACCATAGCCTTCTGATCGTGAGGCGGTCACAAGCGCCGTGGCACCGCGCAGCAGCCGGCGGTATTCCTCTTCATCGATGCCGTTATGAAAAACCAGCTGATGTTCCTCAACGTGATGGCGTCGTGCGATATCAAGAAGGGCACTTCGACGATGCGGTGCGATCGGAGAGCACAAGTGCAGTTGATAACCCGATAGGTACTGCATACCTTCGATGAGCAGTTCAACATTTTTGTAGTCCATGAAGGACCCCATATACACCAGCGTGTTGTGGCGTGGGTGCAGGGGGTCACGTGGCGCACCAACCTCCGATGGAGCGTTGGAGATCACGTGCACTGGTCGTGATGTCAGTCGATGTTTGCGAATTAATCGCTGCGATGTGTGAGATACCGTAGCCACCGCGTCCGCCCGATTGAGCAGCAAACGTTGAGGCGAATAGGTCAGATGATAAAGATACCAAAGGCCACGGATGATTTGGGGCAGGTCTTTTGGAGGTGTCCGATGCTGATAATAAATAAGGTCATGCAGAGTCAGGATCAGACCAAATTTACGCCCCGCGGAGCCGATCGTCTGCATAGGACTAAACACGACGTCGGGGGTATAAGCATTAAGACGCTGGGCCGCCAGCGGTTCTAAAGGTGAGGTTGGCGGGTGGAGATAGACCACTTGGCTATCCTGCGGCAGCAGTTCCCGCTGAGCCGGGTCATGCACAATGACGGTGGGACGAACGATGCTTGCCACAGCATGGATCAGACTATGACTGAAGCGTGAGATACCATCGTGGAAGTCGGTGCGTATATACCGTCCATCCATGAAGAATCGCATGCATACTCCAACCAGATTAAGTAGGGCGTACCGGACTTGAACCGGTGACCAAAGGATTATGAGTCCTCTGCTCTAACCAACTGAGCTAACGCCCCTGAAGCCGCCCGTGTTTTATCCAGTACATAGACTGGACGAAAGGCAGCACGGTCACATAGTCTAGCGCAGCTTGGCTTCTGAAAGCATCCTTGCGACTTCATCTGACGTGGCGCCGTGATACATTTCTTCGACGATGTCCACAACCCTGCCGTAGGCATGCTTCGAGGCGAACCGATGCGAGGCCTGTCCCATGGCTTCTTGCTGCTGCGGTGAGGCGCCAAGGACGTGGTTGAGTTTCTCAGCCATATCCTCGGCATTATACGGTTCAAACAGGTAGCCGTTTTCCCCTTCGGATACCAGGTGTGGCAGCGCGAGTGCGTCGGCCAAAACTACCGGGGTTGATGCACTCATCGCCTCCAATGAGGCTAAAGACTGCAGCTCTGCGGTACACGGTTGGGTGAAGACATCAGCCCGTAGATATGCCTGGCGGAGCTCTTCGTCAGACACGAGTCCGCGAAAGTTCACGCGGTCGGCTACACCGAGTTCGTTGGCGAGGCGACGAAGATAGTCGCGTTGTTCACCGTCGCCGATGATCTCAGCCTGGACGTTGAGTTTCGGATCCGTGAGGGTCAATGCCTTGAGTAAGACGTCCACATTTTTCTCTACCGCTAAACGCCCCACAAACAATGCAGTCGGGTGCGGGTGCGGGTTGATGTGTTCGTCGTGACGTCTTTCGTACTTGGCGACATCAATGCCATTTGAGACTGGAATAACGTATTCCAGCTGGGCCTGTTCACTCATGTTCTTCGCTGATAAGGGTGTGGGGGTCGTGACGATATTCGCTCGACGCATTAATCGTCCCATGTCATACCATGACTGTTTGGAAACGATGTTTTTGAAAAACTGTGGTCCAGGAATGAAAGGGTCCAAATTTTCTGGCATAAAGTGGTTCGTACAAATAAGCCGGATTCGTCGCCGATCGGCAGAGGTGATCGCAGCATTACCGATCATATAGTGGCATTGCGCATGGACGACATTTGGCGCCAGCTCGGTAATGAGTGCATCGATTGCACGATTCGCGTGCCATGGCATAACTAAGCGATAGAACTCGTGTGTGGGTGCGGCATAGGATTTCAACCGATGCACGGTGGCCTCTTCACGGTATTCCACCGTGTCGGGACCAGAAGTGTCACGAGGTGCCACCACGTGCACCTCATAGCCTCGCGTCGTCAGTTCAGTGGCTAAGCGAAAGCAAGATGTTGCAGCGCCGTTGACATGCGGTGGATAGGTGTCGGCGGCGATAAGCACTCGGAACGGTGCATTTTGCGAGTCAGGCACGGTGCGTACAGCTCCTCTAGATTCTGGTCTCGTGTCGATCCTAGGCCACAGCCGTGGTCCCTCGAACCGATTTATCAGGATATTGGCCTGGCATTACAAATTCAGGTTGCGCCTCAAGGTCAGACGGTATCGAAAAACGTTTCGCGGTCTGTCTTGCTACGGGGGTCAAAATTTGCTCGACGCATTTTTCGCGCGTTCTGCAACCCGTGCACTAGGTAATCGAGACTGGCCAAAATATGTCCGATAGCCCCGATTGTCAGAACAGCGATCGCGAGTATGTACCAGGGTTGCGCATCAGCCAAAAACGGCGCTTCAGCAAATAGCAACAATGGCACACCCACCATCAAAGCTGCAGTCCGGGCCTTCCCCAAGAAGGTGACTCTCATCTGGGGATTTCCGGCATATACGATGGCCATCACACCGGCGAGGACGAGGTCAGGGACTACGAGAGCAAAGATCAGCCACAGGGGTGCCAGCCCAGACAACACGACTGTCAGCACCACCACCCACAGCGATAACCTGTCGGCCAGTGGGTCAAGCCATTGGCCGACAGTAGAAACCTGGTTGAGTTTGCGTGCTAAGAATCCATCGACCCAGTCGGTAGAAAAGAGCACCACTAGCAGCACGAGGGCATCCCAGTACTCGTCGTGGAACATGAACCAGACGAACACTGGGACAAGCAAGAGACGAAGCAGTGTCACTGCATTCGGAATGGTCAGCCAGCTGTCCGTTACCTTAGGTTCATTGTTGTTTTCAGGTGGTGGGGCTTCCGGCTCGCTCATAGAAACCCCAACGCGAAACACGTACTTCCAAGAGCTCTTCGCAATTAGCGGCGGCGGAGGCGGCGCAACAAGATGGCAGCGGTGGTCACCGAAGCCCCAAGCACAGTAAGAGGCTGCCAGCGATCTTTGACGAATTCGACGCCTTCATTGACCTTCTCCCCTGCTCTTGCGGCCGAATGATGTGCGGCCAGTGGAGAGGTTGCCTGTTCGACGTTGTCACTTGGCACTTTGCCGGTCGCATGGCGGGTGAAGGTATTGAATTGAGCGCGAAGATCAGTTTTCTCGTCGACGCCAGTACGAATATCCCCTAGGTGTCGACGGCGTAACTCCATGCGATGCCGGATCTGGGCTTCGGATGGTTCAGTTCGTGGCAACGAGTCCGCAGCCTCGCCTCGGCGTACTGCTCGTTTGTGTTCTTTCTTTGCTCGCTTAGCTTGTTCCTGACGGCGTTGTTTTTCAACTTGGCGCTGTTGCCGGCGTTCTTCTTCGAGCCGGTCGAACTCTGCCGGGTTGAAAGCATTACCTTTCAGGATGTAACCGATATCGTGTTTCAAACCTCGAATGATATCTGGCGAAATGAGAGGAAAGCTCGAGCGGATCACCAGAAACCCGACAACGAGCAGCACGAGCATCACCACGAAAGCGCCGAGGGCAACCCATAGCGATGTCTGCCATAGCGGAGTTTCGGACATAAACCCGCCAATGATCGCCACAACCAACGCGATGAACGTGATCGATCCGAATAGCAGGCCAAAAAGTGTCACCCCGAACCCAGCGCCGGTTCGAATGCCCTTAGATTTGAGTTGGCCGCTGACTAACACCAGGTTGTCACTGAGCTGTTTGGGAATTAGCCGGAAGATGGTTGCTAACAGATCAAGCAGCGAACTCATACGAGTTTTGGTCGTCACCTGACGTGCGCCATTGGAGGTCATTAGTCACTACCTTCATACGTGATGCGGTCAAATCTATGATGCTCTGTCTGACCAGTATAAACCGGTGAACAACCATCTTATATACGTGGTCTGATTTATTAGCCTGATCTTTTGTCTGATCCGATGCAAGCTCTGAATGTCGATTGAAGCTAAATGATGGAAATTACTGTGAAACTAGAAGTCTGTCGATTGTACTAGGCGCATTTTTGACGAGAGAAGATCTACCTCTGGGCGATACGCGACGAGTTCTTCGACCCGTTGCAGGGTCTCTTCGATGTGACTCTTTTCGCTGCTCACCATTGAAACGCCTATGCGAGTCCGCCGATACAGGTGGGCGTCTTCAACTTCGGCTACTGAAATCTGAAATCGTTTACGAATTTCAGCCACGATCGGTCGTACGACCGATCGCTTGGCTTTGAGCGAGTGCACATTGCCAAGCAAGATATCGAATTCATTCCAACCAATCCACATATTCCCAGCTTCTCGCACTCACACAACACACGCAATCGTTAGAAATTGCGAGCGAGTGTTGAGCAATCGAGATCATCACCGAACAGACCCCGACACGCGGTGACCGCCCTAGAACTTGCTGAGAGTTGGCTCATCGTTAGCTGGACACAATTTTAGTCCCCTGACTGCACAAAAAGACTCCATAGACCAATCCTAAGGATCCTCAGAGACCCAGCCCAAAAGTTTTGGGACAACAGAGGCTGAACGGCGTAGATGGAATTTCTGGCGCGCCACCATTCTGTCCAATCAGGCGTTGCTGCCTATCCTTGCAACGATCGGGAGACCAGAGAGGGACTCAGAATCTTGAGCAAAACAAAAGCCCCGTCCTGGTAGACGGGGCTTATTCGCTCCCCCAACTGGATTCGAACCAGTAACCCCTCGATTAACAGTCGAGTGCTCTGCCGTTGAGCTATGGGGGAAGGCAACAAATGAATACTATAGCAGACTTGTTTTCTAGATGTCGAATTGGGCAGTCGTCGCCTTCGAAACTGTCTCGTGAACTCCTGACCTGTCCCAAAAATACCTGTGAGCTACTAGACTTTCTGGTTAGTTGGACCTCTCGAGGACCATCGCTGAAAACTGCATACAACGGAAGAACCGAAAGAACGAAGGAGATAAACCACGTGTTTAAAATGACCGAGTCTAAACGTTCCAAGCTGTACACAGGTTTTCTAGGAGTTGCTGCACTGACACTGTTCGCAGCATGTGCTGACGATACGGCTCCGGAAGAAGAGCCGGCAGAAGACCCAGCCGTGCAAGAAGATCCAGCCCAGGATCCCACCCAAGAGGATCCAATGCAGGAAGATCCTATGGAAGAGGATCCCGGCACTGAAGGTACTGAAGGTGAGGATATAGAGGGCGCTGGCGATAGCAGCGCTACTTCGACACTGGGTCTTATTGGCGGCTCAGTATCCTGGGCTCTCTAGCACGCACTTGTAGCACCTGAAAACTTCACATCCTTGAGGTTCAGCCAAAATACTTTGGCTTTGCAACGGCGTTTCCTCGTCTGAAGGCTCTTAGTCGATCGGACGAAGGAAACGCCGTTGGTTTTCTAGCTCTACAAGACGCTGCTGGATAGCCTGAAAGCCTTCCGGGTCACTCGCGGCATCCCAGCGTTGCAATTTTCCGATGAGTTCCGCTTTCTGTTCGGTGATCTGCATTTCCAACAACCGATTCATAATGTCACGGGAATACCGGATCACTTCTTCCTCCGAAGAGGCAGGAAGCGGTGCTACCGCAAGCTCGGCGACGAAGGAATAGAGTTCCTCGGGAACTTCGGCTGTCACGTGTTGGACCCAATTTGAGGTGTCTTGTGCGCTTCTTGCAGCAGCTAACACCGCCGTCTGGATCGCATTATAAACCGGAACCTTAAACGGGGAGCGGTATAAGCCTTGCCACTGTTCCTGCGACAACGTTTCAGGACGCTGCAGGATGACTTCTAGAGCTTCTTTTTCCATCCGGGCCACCGGGTCTCGAAGATCGGGCCGAAACACTTGCGCCCCAGGAGGCGCAGCTTCTTGTTGAGGTGCATATTGTTCTTGAGAGTTTCGTTGCGAGGTTGCTTTCGGAGCGCGTTGGACCGCCTGATGAACAACATCCACTTCCATACCAAGCCAGCCAGCTAATTCACGGACATAACCATCACGCATGATTGGGTCGCGAATTTCTTTGACGATGGGCGCGGCGTAATGCAAAGCTCCAGTACGTCCTTCGACTGAATCAAGGTTGTAGTCCTTGAGACGGGTTTTAATAGCAAACTCAAAAAGCGGCTCGCGGGAATCGATGAGCTGACGAACAGCTTCATCCCCGTAATGCTGACGTAAATCATTCGGATCCTGGCCTGCCGGAGCAACCGCAACAAAGGTTTGGGCCACAATCTGGTTATCGAACTCGAAGGCCCGCATGGCTGCTTTTTGTCCGGCTTCATCACCATCAAAAGTGAAGATAATCTCCCCACCCGAACCATCGTCGGTAATAAGACGACGAGCAATGCGCACATGACCTTCTCCGAAAGCGGTCCCGCAGGTCGCCACTGCGGTCTCTATTCCTGCAAGATGTGCCGCCATCACATCGGTATATCCCTCTACGACCACCAGCTGACGCTGGCGGGCAATATGTTTCTTTGCCATATTGAGTCCGTATAAGACCTGTGACTTTTTATAAAGCATGGTCTCGGGGGTATTGAGATATTTGGGACCTTTATCATTCTCATCAAGTTGGCGAGCCCCATAACCGATCGTGTTATCTGTCATATCTTTGATCGGCCACATGAGGCGATTTCGGAACCGATCGTAGAGTCCACGGCGGCCTTCGGAGAATAATCCAGTCTCAGTAAGCTCTTCGACTGTGAAGCCGCGCTGCTGCAGATGAGACAACAAGTCGTTCCATCCCTCTGGGGCGTACCCCACCCCAAACATTGCTGCATCCTCTTGAGAAAAACCTTTCGCTTTCAGGAAGGCCCTCGCATGCGCAGCTGCAGGTGTAGTGAGTGCGTGTTGATAAAACTCATCGGCTATCTGATGAGCCTGGAGTAACCGTTGACGCGTAGCAATGGCCGGTTTTTCTGGGCTACTGCCTTCTTCGTATTCCAAACTGAGGTTGGCTCGCGCTGCCAAGATTTCGACAGTCTCCGAAAAAGACGTGTGCTCGGTCTCCATGATGAACTTGATAGCGTCACCAGATTCTTGGCACCCAAAACAGTGGTAAAAGCCCTTGGCAGGAGTGACATGAAACGATGGCGTGCGTTCATCGTGAAATGGGCACAAACCTTTATACGACCCGACTCCCGCGGTGCGGAGCGATACGTGTTCTTCAACCACGGCTTTCAGATCCGTTACTTCAAGTACCTTATCGATTGATTCCCGAGTGATGCGTCCTGCCATATTCAACAGTCTAAGCTGAACCTCTCACCTGAGGTAACGCAACCACCCCGCCTGTGGATAGGGCGCATCGCCTCGCCAACGAGCAGACAAGCGCATGAGAGTACGTTCAGTGGATGCAGTACCTTTTCCACACAGACTTAAACCGTTTACGCAGGAGAGTATCGTTATACTTTAAAGCAGTGGGACCTCTCCAGGACCATCTCCGAACAAATGAAAATACATGAAATAAGCGAAAGGTAATTCTTATGTCTGATAACACCACTATCCGTCGATCCAAGGTGTACACGGGCTTCGCCAGTGTCGCAGTGCTCGCGCTAGTGACCGGTTGTGCAGCCGAAGAGCCTACGGAAGAGCCACCGGCAGATCAAGAAGTACAGCAATCTACACCGGCCGAAGAGACCCCTCAAGACCAAGCCACCGAAGATCAAACCGCTCCTGAAGACACGCCTACCGAGGACGATACTGCCGATAGCCCGACTTCCTCCGGCGACGATCCGGTGTATGGAGTTATCGAAGCAGTAGAAGCTGAATACGCCGATGGTTTCATTGTGAATGTCGACCTCGATGATAACTCCGACTACGACGTTGATGTCGTCGTCGACAGTCAACTATATGAACTGAACGTCACCGAAGATGGATCGATCTCAGTCGACGAGCAAGAGACCGATGACGAAAACGTAGCCCGCGCTGACCAGGCAACCGTGACGGTGACCGAAGCGCTCGATCAGGCCTTCGAGCAACACGCCGATGCCACCTTCGACCAGATCGAGCTGGACGATGACGATGGCTCCTTGCACTGGGATATCGACCTCGATGGCTCCGACAACAGTGAAATCGAGTTAGAGGTTGCTGCGACGAGCTAGTCGCTATCGCATCGCCAGTAGTACAGCCTGATTGCGGCGCCATCTGCCCCCACTGCGTAGCAGCGCGAGGAACAGGTGGCGCCGTTTATTTCAGGTTGGCCTACAGTGGTGGGCATGAACACTATCCCACACGGCGTGATACGCGAAGCGAGAGAAATCCTCCAAGATGCTGAACATATTGCGGTTCTCACCGGTGCCGGCATGTCAGCCGAGTCAGGCGTGCCGACGTTTCGGGATGCGCAAACCGGTTTATGGGAGAAATATTCTCCTGAACAACTTGCGACCCCAGAAGCCATGTCAAACCGCCCGGATTTGGTGTGGTCGTGGATTTTGCATCAAGCCCGCGTGATGCGCTCCGTGACACCCCATGAAGGACACCTCACGCTAGGCAGCTGGCAACAAAAGCTTCAGACAGCAGGTGGTTCGCTGGACATTGTCACGCAAAATATCGACGACCTACATGAGCGTGCCAATGCTGACGTCTTGGCACACTTACATGGCACAACGTTTACCTTTCGGTGTTTTGAATGCGATGCTCCTTCGGACTATGAACTTGAGGAGCCCACCCAGGAACAACTCGAAGCTCGTCCGGATTTGAACCAGCTGGTATTGGAAGACCCGCCGGCCTGTTCGAGCTGTTCGCATGGATTCATTCGTCCCAATATCGTGATGTTTGGGGAGCTGTTACCACAAGGGGCAATGGACGATGCGCTCGATGCGGTACGGTCAGCCGACGTGGCCCTGGTCGTAGGGACCTCGAATATTGTCCAACCCGCAGCATCGCTGCCCATCGCGGCTTCAGCAGCCGGTGCGAAAGTAATCGAAGTAAACCCAAATATGACACCGTTATCGGAAGATGCTGATTTGTATATCAGCGGAACTGCTCGTGATGTCCTTCCGGAGCTGTATCCATGACCCCGGAGATCCAACGAGCCATGAAATTAGCTACCGATGCCCAATCGGTCGTGCTCCTGTCAGGCGCTGGTATGTCCGCAGAGTCCGGTGTGCCGACGTTTCGTGATGCACAAACTGGACTGTGGGAACGGTTTTCGCCCGAGGAGTTGGCGACTGAAAACGCCTTTCGTGCAAATCCATCAATGGTGTGGACGTGGTATGTCTGGCGGGCGATGCTCGTCAACAGTGTTGAACCGAACGCCGGACACACTGCCATCGGCGCGTGGCAACACCACTTGGTCTCGCGTGGTGGCTCGTTGACGGTCGCGACACAAAACGTTGATGATCTGCACGAGCGCGGTGGCGCCCGCGATGTTTTACATTTACATGGGTCACTGCAGTCGTATCGGTGTCTGGAGTGTCATAGTCCTGCGAGCTTTGATCCGGCCTCCACTGGTATCACCGCTGACCAAGACTTCGACGATGAGGATGTCGTGCCCGCCGTGTCGTGTGAACGTTGTGAACACGGTATCTTGCGACCGGAAGTTGTCTGGTTCGGGGAGATGTTACCCCAAGATGCTTTTGACGCCGCAGTCGAAGCACTACAGCAAGCCGACCTGGTGGTCGTGGTCGGCTCGTCTGGTCTCGTGCAACCGGCTGCCTCTCTTCCGTTGATTGGTCGCGATGCCGGCGCTGCGATTGTAGAGATTAATCCAGCTGCCACCGAGTTATCTGATTCGGCGGACGTGTATCTGCCATCTACGGCAGCGGTTGCCCTGCCCCAGATCCTGACGGATGTGTTGTAGCTAGTTGGGTAGTCCAACCGGCAGTTCGGTCGGTTCGGCTTGTCCTCGGACGAGATTGCCGTGCCACAGTAACGCCGAGTTATCCGTCAATGAGGCAACCTGATCGATCACCGCACGGTGACGCGTGGCGTCATCGGGTGCGCTTTGCCAATCCTGGGCATACATTGGTTCCAGGTAGTGGTCTTCGGTCAGCGTCAGCAGTTCCACCAGCTCTAATAGCACCTCGCGCTGTGCTTCGTATAGCGGCTGACGCCGTTCTGAAGACATCACAAAATGCGCCGCAATGCCCTTCATGGTGGCAATTTCCAGGGCGGTTTCTTCAGGAACAATCACGTCCGCGTTATGGCGAGTAAGGGGCTCGTTTCCATAGGCGTCTCGAGTTGCTTCAAACGCGGCAGTCGAAAACCTTCCAATCAGTTGCGATGTCATGTCTTTGAGCGCTGCGTGCGCGTGCCGGGCGCCGTCTGCGCTGGTCACCCAGGTTGGTGTTGCTTCGAGACGAGACAGGGCCGCGTCAACGACATCCGGGTCGGTGTCTGGTAGATACCACTGACGGGTGGTTTCGATGGCCCGCTGACGCTGTTCGGGATTTTTGAGCCACCCGAGTTGGAACATCCCAGAGACGATACCGTCTTCTACGTCATGGACGCAGTACGAAATATCGTCGGCTAAGTCCATGACCTGAGCTTCCATGGAGAGTCGACGTGTGCCGATATCTTTGCGAAACCATTCGAAGACGGCCGCGTCAACGTCATAGACGCCGAATTTTCTGCTGGGCTTGCCATTCGCGTTCAGTGGCGCGTCGGCTTTTCGCCAAGGATATTTCGTGGCGGCATCCAAGGTGGCCCTGGTGAGGTTTAGACCTGCAGGTTTATCGTCGTCCGTCATTTTCTTGGGCTCAAGTCGGGACAACAGGCGCAGGGTCTGCGCATTGCCTTCAAAGCCACCGAAATCTTTGGCCGCCTCATTCAACGCCTTTTCGCCGTTATGCCCAAAGGGTGGGTGCCCCAGATCATGCGAAAGACAGGCGGCATCGACGACATCAGGGTCGCATCCTAATGATCGCCCAAATTCTCGACCGACCTGTGCGACCTCTAACGAGTGGGTGAGGCGGTTTCTGATGAAATCATGATCGCCCGGGGAAACGACCTGGGTTTTGGCGGCCAATCGTCGCAGCGCCGCTGAGTGGAGAATGCGAGCGCGATCCCGTTCGAAGTCAGAACGATAGGTGGATTTCGCGGGTTCTGGCACCCAACGAGCCATGTCCCATACATCGTAGCCGGGTGTCTGGGTTGCTTCGCCGGCATACGGGGGTCGGTGTTGGGGCCAAAACAAGCTGGGTTGTTGACTGGCTCGAGGGGCCGCTGGTGGTTGGCCATTGTGTTCTTGGCTGGTCACGATTTAGCCTCCGGAGATGTCCAGTTCGGCCTCATGAATTTGTGCCCGGTGCTCGTCAGTGATTTCTTGTGAATCGAGCCAGCCTTCGGGCAGGTGAGGTTTTTTCGGGGCGCCTGCGCGGCCACGGGGGCCTTCAGCATCGGCTCCTGGATAGGGAACGGTGCGGTCCACAGTGGCCAGCAGATCGCGGAGTTGGGCCAGTGTTTCGACCGCAGTGAGTTCGCGGCGGAGTCCCCCTCCGACCGGGTAGCCCTTGAAGTACCAGGATACGTGTTTGCGAATGTCTCGCATGGCTTTGCCTTCGTCCCCACCAAAGGTATCGACCAACAGTTCCGCATGCCGGTAGAGCACATCGGCCACGGTCCCCTGGTCTGGGTGGAAGCGCTCTTCTGAGCCGCTGAGGGCGTTTTCGACGTCTCCGAATAGCCATGGTCGACCTTGACACCCCCGGCCTATGACGACGCCGTCAACACCGGTGTATTCGATCATGGCCATGGCATCTTCGGCTGACCAGATGTCGCCGTTGCCAAGTACTGGGACCTCGGTGATCGCGTCTTTGAGCGCTGCGATGGAGTCCCAGTTCGCCTGACCAGAATAGTGTTGCCGCATGGTGCGTCCGTGCAGTGCCACAGCTGAGACTCCGACGTCGACCGCGCGCCTGGCTGCTTCGAGGTAGGTGAGGTGGTCTTCATCGATGCCGCGGCGCATCTTGATGGTTACCGGTATATTGGCGCGTTCTGCTTCTTTGACTGCGCCAGCAACGATGGCCGTAAAGAGGTCAATTTTCCACGGCAGGGCCGAGCCTCCGCCGTTGCGCGTCACTTTAGGCACGGGGCAGCCGAAGTTGAGATCTATGTGATCAGCGCGGTCTTCTTCCACGAGCATTCGGACAGCTTTGCGGGTGTATACCGGATCAACCGAGTACAACTGGACCGAGCGCGGTACTTCGTCGGCGTCGTGTTCGATAATGCGCATGGATTCTGGGTGACGTTCGACGAGGGCCCTGGCCGTCACCATTTCAGAAACATAGAGGCCGCCGCCGTATTCTCGACAGAGCCGCCGGAACGCTTTGTTGGTGATGCCGGCCATTGGCGCAAGCACAACTGGTACATCGATGGTGAGGTTGCCGATCGTCAGGGCAGGCATCTGCATCGAGGTCTTCGACGGTGCTGGGTGCGGCACACCTTGATCGCCAATACCTCGCTCTCGCGTGGCAAATGCCGGGCCAGGGGTCGCAGTCTGAGAAGTAGCGCTAGTCATAACACGTCAAGTATCCCAGATTCCAGCTGAAACACCCAGCTGATCCCTGAGCCTGTGGAGAAATTACGCAACCCTTCACACACTCGACCTCCGAGATTGTCGTCACAACCGGAATACCACTCACACAGGCAGCGTTTCGCCAGTATGCACAAAAAACTTGGCTTCTTGAACTTTGGGCATTTCGGATATGACCGCGCTACCGGCACCGTCAACCCGAAAGCTGCACTTGATGATCAATTGGCGATGACGGTGGCGGCCGAAGAAGAAGGCCTCGATGGCGCCTGGATTCGGGTACACCATTTCCAATGGATGCTCTCTGCACCATTTCCTACCTTGGCAGCGATGGCAGCCCAAACCTCCCGAATCGAACTCGGCACCGGCGTTATCGACCTCCGATACGAAAACCCGCTGTATTTTGCTGAAGAAGCCGCAACGACAGATCTGATCGCCGATGGGCGCCTCCAGCTTGGTATCTCCCGTGGCTCCCCTGAAGCCGCTGTCGATGGCCAAGAACAGTTCGGCTATACCCTTGAGCCGGGTCAGTCATGGAGTGATGTTGCCCAACAACGTGGGCAGCGTATCCGAGATGCCGTCAGTGGTGTTCCGGTCGCAACGGGTGACCCGAATTCACCGTGGTCACCAGGCGGGGCAACGCAGCTGGTCACCCAGCCACAGTCCGATGGCTTGATCAATCGCCTGTGGTGGGGCTCGGGATCCACGACGTCTGGCATTACGGCCGGGCAGCAGGGATACAACTTGTTGTCTTCCACGCTGTTATTGCAGGACGATGGTCGGCCGTTTCATATTCAGCAGGCCGATCAGCTACGGCACTATCACCAGGCATACGCGGAATCCGGGCTTGAATCCGGGGGCAACACCGCAGTGACACGTTCAATGTTTGCCCTGCGGTCGGTGCAAGACGAACGCATGTTCGGCCACGCCGGAAGCAACCGGGACCAAGCTGGACAACTGGAGGGTAGTCCTGCACGTTCCGGCCCGACTTATGTTGGCACCGTCGAACAACTTGCCGAGATGCTGTCGCAAGACGAGGCGGTCGTCGAGGCGGATTACGTCTTATTTGCCAATCCGGCGCAACTTGGTCCCGAACGCAACCGCGAAATCTTCGCCGGCTGGGTCGAAGTCTTCAAAGAACTTGGGTGGAAATAAGACGCTGGTCTCACCTGCCAGCGCAGCAAACTTATTAGACTACCTGTGGTGTACATGCTCGGCGTAAGGATCCTCATTGACTGTGACAGAACAATATCGTGCCGCTCGTGACCGACTGATGGCGATGAGCCCATCAGAAGCGGATCAAGAATTCCAATGGCCTCAGTTCGAGACCTTCAACTTTGGGCTGGACTGGTTCGATGCGCTCGGCAAAGACCCGGTTCGGGCCGATCAACCTGCATTAATCCTCACCGGCGACACCGGCACGCAACAACTGACCTTCGCCGAGCTCTCGGCTCGCTCTACTAAGGTAGCCGGTTGGCTTCAGGCCCAGGGTGTTTCGCGCGGCGATAAGTTCCTGATGATGCTCGAAAATGAGATTGAGCTGTGGGAAGCCATGTTAGCCGCCATCAAAATCGGTGCAGTCATTCTTCCCACCACCGTCATGCTCGATGCTTCAGCGCTCGCATCCCGGATCCAACGCGCCGGTGTCTCCTGGGCGCTCACCAACCAGGACAACGCGTCCAAATTTGCTGAGCTCGCGGCTTTCGGTGTGGCTCCGGATCAGGTGGGCGTTTTTGTCACCGGTGACACGCCTGTGGCTCATACTCGCCGTTATGCCGACGCGTACGCTTCGAGAGCAGAATTCGTCGTCGACGGGCCCACTCCGGCTGATGCTGAAATGCTGGTGTATTTCACCTCCGGGACCACCAGTGAACCAAAGATGGTGCTACACACGCAGGCGTCGTACTCGATAGGCCACTTCTCGACACTGTATTGGCTGGGTGTAACAGCCAACGATATCCATTTGAATATTTCCTCCCCCGGATGGGGCAAGCACGCCTGGTCGTCATTTTTTGCGCCCTGGATCGGCGAGGCAACCGTTTTGGCGGTCAACTACGAACGCTTTGATGCGGCCAAGATGTTGCAGGTCATCGAAGAATTTGACGTCACCAGCTTGTGTGCACCACCAACTGTTTGGCGCATGCTGATCCATGCGGATATGACACAGCTCAGCAACCCGCCGACCAATGCGCTCTCAGCTGGTGAGCCGCTCAACCTGTCGACGTTGCAACAGGTACGAGACGCCTGGGATGTAACCATACGTGACGGTTATGGCCAAACCGAAACGACGCTTCAGATCGCCACCACCCCTGGCCTCGAGGTGCCGGCCGGTGCGCTTGGCAAACCCCTACCGGGTTTTGAGGTTGAACTCGTCGATGAACAAACCGAAGAGATCATCACTGGTCCTGGGTCCGGACAGGTAGCGCTGCGACTCGATCCAAAGCCTGTGGGCTTGACCCCTGGTTATTATCGCGATGAGGACCGGAATCTGCAGGCGTTTGGCAAGAATCTGTATCTGACCGGTGATCTGATGTCGCGAGACGCTGAGGGAATCTATTCCTATATTGGTCGCGCTGATGATTTGTTCAAAGCCGCCGATTACAAGCTTTCGCCGTTTGAACTGGAAAACGGGCTGATGGGCTTCCCACCGATCTCCGAGGTCGCGGTCGTCCCTAGTCCGGATCCGATCCGCACGGCCGTGCCCAAAGCTTACGTTGTCCTATCTCCTGGTTACTCCCCTACTGCGGAGACAGCCAAAGACATTTTTGCCCATGCCCGAAGTGCCCTACCGCCGTATGCGCGGATTCGTCGGCTCGAGTTCGTGACTCAGCTGCCCAAGACCGTTTCCGGAAAAACCCGCCGAGTCGTCTTACGGCAAGACGAAATTGAGGTGCACGGAGCTCAAGGAGAACACACCGAAGCCGTATTAGCGGCACGCTCTTCTACCGAAGGTTTCGGACACGAATACACCGACGCGCAGTTTCGGTAGGCCCACCGAAACCTGACCGGGTGTGTTGTGGTTGGATAGAGCTATGAACGACACCGCCCGCGCATTACAGGAACAGACCCTGGCTTTCTGGGCGACGTTGGGAGCATTCGGCCTGGGCGCAGGCACCGCCGTGTTGGTGTTCAAGGGCCAGCTGCGACCGTTTGCCGGTGACGGTTCAATTGTCGTCGTCGCTGCGCTCATTTCGGCGGTGGTCGCGGCGCTGGCTTTTATCGTGAGTTCCTTTTTGCACCGCAGAGGCGAAACCCAATTTATGCCCGTGTGGCAAACCTGGATTTCGCACTTATCCTTTGGCGCCCTCACCATTGCCTTTGGTGGCGTTACCGGACTCAGTGTGCTGGTAGCCGGGCACTTATTAGGATCAGGTTTACCAGGATTGGAGCTCGGTGCGATCGGTGGCGGCTTAGTCACCGGTGTCGCAGCCGCGCTCGGCGGTCGGCTGGCATTTCAGGCTGCCACTGACCTGAGTACCGCTGATCTCGCCGCGTTACTTTTTACCTTCCTGGTGGTTGGCACAGTCTTTGCCATGCTCACCGAAGCGGAACCTACGTGGTGGGAACGAAACTTTTCTCAGCTTGGGATCGGAGATGGTGCCTGGGCCTTCAACGGCACACTGGTGGTTGCCGGATTATTGGTGGGCACCATCGGATCATATATTGGCCGTGATCTGCACCGGCTCCTCGATGATGCAGCGCTACTGAAGATCGCTGCTGTGGTCGTGATCTGGGCCCTGGCAGGTCTAGCGCTGGCAGCAGTCGGCTGGTTTCCACTCGACACTCAACCAGTCCCCCATCTGATCGCAGCCTTTGCTGCCCTGGCACTTTTGGTCGGAGCAGCCGCGTGGACACAGTATGTCTTACCCACCAGGCCTTTCGTCCTCAAAGCGGTCACCATACTACTGGTATCGCTTGTGACGCTAGCGCTGATACTGACCTTCGGTGTCCCCGTCTTGTCAGCAACTGCCCTTGAAAGCGTAGTGGTGGGCCTGGCCCTGTTATGGTTGACCACCTTTGTGAGAGTGCTCAGCATTTTGACCCCGAATCGTTCGGTCACTTCGCAACGTCGACATTTACTGCGCCACGCTGGGTGAGGACCTTATTTCAATTCGCGCTTTAGTAACTTACCGGATTGGTTTCGCGGCAGTTCGTTCACGAATTCCACGTGTCCTGGCACTTTATGTCGTGCAAGAGAGTCCCGCGTCATGTCGCGAATCTCGTCGGGAGTCACGTGTTCGTAGCCGTCTTTGAGGACGATCACGGCAGTTACCTGTTCGATCCATTTGTCGTGAGGCCGCCCGACCACTGCGACTTCGGCTACTGCCTCGTGACGATAGATCGCGTCTTCGACTTCGCGGGAAGCCACCAACACTCCTCCGGTATTAATGACATCTTTGATGCGGTCGACCACTTCGATGTAGCCGTCATCGTCCATGACCACCAAGTCTCCGGAGCGAAACCACCCGTCGATGAAGGCTTCTGCCGTCTGCTCAGGCTTATTCCAGTAGCCAGAAAACAGCTGCGGTGAACGGTACTGCACTTCACCGGCCACCCCTGGAGGGACAGTCTCTCCGGTCTCTGGATCGACGACCCTGAGCTGAACGGTCGGAATCGGTCGACCAGCAGAGGCTGGTCGCTCATCGTGTTCTTCAGGGCGTAACACGGTGCACAGCGGGGCCATCTCACTTTGACCAAAGCAGTTGTAGAAGCCGATCTCCGGGTACTGGGTTCGCAACCGCTGGAGCACTGTCACGGGCATAATCGATGCACCGTATTGAGCTTTAGTGAGACTCGAAAGATCCCGAGTCGCAAGATCCTCGTGCTGAGATAAGGGCACCCACACGGTCGGTGCTAAAAAGAGCGAGCCGATTTTCTCTGTCTCGATCCGTTCCAGGATCTCAGCGATATCAGGCACCCGGATAAGCCGGATGGTTGCCCCAAGCATCAGATAGGGCAGGGCGAAGACATGCATCGCCGCTGAATGGTAGAGCGGCATAGCGATCAATGGGTTATCCTCGCGGGTGAAATCCAAGGCTGGAATGGTGCCGTTATAGTGGGCTAGCAGCGCCCGATGCGTCAACATGGCACCTTTCGGTGCTGACGTGGTCCCAGAGGTGTATAGCAGTTGTGCAAGGTCGGTTTCGTCAACCGTTTCGAGGCTATGTTCGACTGCCAGGTCCCTGAGGTACTCGTTGTTGCCAATTTCAGCGTCGATGTGTTCACGCATGCTGGCCATGCCGACAACATGTTTGAGCTCGGTGGAGTCACTGATGCTTTCTACAGTCGTGATATATTCATCGTCCACGATCAATACTGATGCCTGGCTGTCGGTCACAAGATACTCAAGCTCTGGGCCGGTCAGCGCAAAATTGATGGGAACATGCACGAGCCCGGCCCGTGAGGCAGCCAGAAACAACATCAGGAAGGTGTCGGAGTTTTTGCCCATAACTGCCACCCGATCGCCCTGCTGGAGATCAAGTTGGCGTAAACGCACTGCGGTCGCTGTGATCGCCAGGTCAAGTTGCGCATATGTCCAGTCACGGTCCTGGTATTGCAACGCCACGGTGTCACGTTGTGTAGCAGCAACTCGAGCGAACTGCAGCGAGATCGAGTTTCGCTGACTGACCTGGATTTGCTCATCGATGGTTTCGGTTGTGTTCATTGGGCACGCTCCTGGCAGCGGTGAAATGGATGATCCACCCAGCTCAAACAAGGTTCAAATTGTCTGGCTGGGCAGAGGTCGGCATGGTCTAGGCGTCGAGGCGTTCGATAATCGTGACGTTGGCTTGTCCTCCACCTTCACACATGGTCTGCAGGCCATAGCGTCCTCCGTTGTCTTCCAAGGTGTGCAACAGGGTGGTCATAAGCCGCGCGCCGGTGGCACCAATCGGGTGGCCCAAGGCAATGGCGCCACCGTGAATATTCACTTTGGCCATGTCGGGGCGGAGTTCTTTTTCCCACGCCAGCACAACGGATGCAAATGCTTCGTTGATTTCGATGGCATCAAAGTCATCGATATTCATCCCAGTGCGTTCCAGGGCGTGGCGGGTAGCTCGGATCGGAGCTGACAACATCATGACGGGATCATCGGCCCGCGCCGAAATGTGATGGATACGGGCTCGTGGCACGAGGCCGTATTCTTGTACCGCGCGTTCGGAGGCGATCGTCAACATGGCTGCACCATCGCTGATTTGCGATGCTGTCGCTGCAGTATGAATCCCGTGCGGGCGAAGGGTCTGCAGTTCCCGCATTTTTGCCCGGTTTGGCGTTCGGGGTCCTTCGTCATCTCGCAAGCCGCCAAGCGGCATAATTTCTTCGGCAAAGAAGCCTGCTTCTTGAGCGGCGATAGCGCGACGGTGGGACTCAGCAGCAAAGGCTTCGGCTTGTTCGCGAGTGATTCCCCATCTGCTGGCCATCATTTCAGCGCCGTGAAATTGCGAAATCGTTTGATCACCGTAGCGATCGGCCCAGGCCTTGGAACCAACAAACGGGTCAGGATAGCCTTGATCTTTCATGATGGTGTTCGCCGCACCGATGGGGATGGTAGACATGTTCTGCACACCACCAGCTACCACCAGATCCGAGGTGCCGGACATCACCGCTTGGGCTGCATAGTGTACGGCTTGCTGGCCCGAACCACACTGGCGATCGATCGTGGTACCCGGGACAGCTTCCGACCCGCCGGCAGCTAACCATGCGGTGCGAGCAATATCAAATGCTTGAGGCCCAATTTGATCAATACATCCGAGAATGATCTCGTCATACTCGGCTGAGTCAATACCCACACGATCAAGCATGGCCGATAGGGGTACCGACGCTAGATCCGCTGAATGAATGTCAGCAAGTGCGCCATTACGGCGACTAACGGGTGTACGAAGCGCGTCGATAATATAGGCTTCCGACATCGAATTCCTCCTCGAGGGGCGATCTTGGGTTGTGTGAGTTTTCGAGACTATCTAGCGCGGACCCATGCGCAGCGCGCCGTCCATACGAACCGTATGTCCATTAATGTAGTTGTGATTGATGAGATCGACCACTAGGTCTGCGAATTCATCCGGGCGGGCAAGTCGGGCTGGAAATGGGACCGACGATTCCAGACCTTCTCGGAACTCAGGGGTGATACCGGCCATCATGGGAGTTTCTACGATCCCGGGGGCAATAGTGTTAACCCTGATCCCGTGGGAGGCTAGATCGCGTGCCGCCGAAATTGTCAGTGAATGTACGCCACCTTTCGACGCCGCGTAGGCTGCTTGACCGATTTGTCCTTCAAATGCTGCCACGGATGCAGTATTGATCACAATACCGCGTTGCCCATCGTCATCGACGGGTTCTTGGTCGGCGATAATTTCAGCGCCCAACGTCATGACGTTAAACGTCCCGATGAGGTTGACGTTGATGACATTGGCGAATTGGTCGAGATCGTGAGGACCTTTTTTCGACAGGATCCGTCCCGGGGTCCCGATGCCAGCGCAGTTGATAATGGCACGAAGCGGCTGATCACCATTTTTGACGATGGATAACGCGTTGCGGATCGACGAGTGATCTGTCACGTCAACTTCGAGGTATTCGACGTTGTCCAGCCGTTCGGCCTTTTCGATCCCGGCTGCAAGGTCTAACGCAAAGACCTTAGCTCCCTCGGCTGCGAGCGCTTGTACCGTCGCTGCCCCGAGCCCTGATGCTCCACCAGTAACAATTGCTGCTTGGCCCTGAATCTTCATGGTGTTCCTTTCTGCGATGGCGGATATGCCCGCTCCTTCATGTGGTCTGCAAGTGCATGCTGTTCGTGTGTTCTTTCACAAGTATGAATGACTTCAACAGCATTGAGAATCTTTGCTGCCTCGATAACGGAGGCTATGCCGAATCCGCACAACCCACACCGTCACTGCACAAGTGTACAGTGAGTGATGCCTCACTGAAAGCCCCATTCTTAGACTCGAATTTTGTGCACACTATCTGTGCACAGACCCGATTCCCTCAAGTCAGCGGGGTGTCCGTCAGGCGTCCATGAGCGATCATCCGGCCGCGAGGCGACTGACCGAAGCACATCAGTGCACATGGATGTAGTCTATCTCACAGAACCACTGGTGTTTTGACGCGAAGGAGTCTTATGTCTGTAACTGAGGAATATCGGCAGGCCCGGGATGTGCTGGTTGCACATCGCACCGATTTGGAAGGCGCCCGAGAACACTTTCAATGGCCGCGTTTTACGCACTTCAATTTCGCCCTTGACTGGTTTGACCAAATTGCCGCCTCATCAGAACGCGCAAATCAGGATGTGCTGGTCATTCTTGAAGAAGATGGCTCGAGATATTCCACAACGTATGCCGAGCTGTCAGCTCGTTCGTCACAGGTCGCAAACTGGCTCCGGAGTTTGGGGGTGCGACGCGGCGATGGCATTATCGTCATGCTGGATAATCAGTATGAGTTATGGGAAACCATGCTTGCCGGCCTGAAGCTCGGAGCCGTCCTGTTACCCACCACGGTGATGCTGGCCGCAGAACAACTCCAAGAACGGCTCGATCGTTCCGAGGCCACCTGGGTCGTGACAAACCCAGGCAATACGGATAAGTTCGATTCTGTCCAGGGTGACTTCGGTGTCATCACCACCTCGACCGACCAGCTTCCCGGCGACGACGTGCACCCGCAGTATCTCTACCGCGATTCCGTTCATGCCTCCGAGGTATTTGAAGCGACCGAACCGACCCCGGCAGACGACACCGCCTTAATCTATTTCACCTCTGGCACGACGTCGCGATCTAAGATGGTCGCTCATACTCATACGAGTTATCCAGTCGGTCACTTGTCCACCGTCTACTGGATTGGGCTGGAACCCGGCGATACACATCTGAATGTGGCATCGCCTGGTTGGGCTAAACACGCTTGGTCGAATTTCTTTGCCCCGCTGATCGCAGAGGCAACGATCTTTCTGTACAACTACACACGCTTTGATGCCGAAGAACTCATGCGGGTCATGGACGCGGAAAAGGTGGATTCTATCTGTGCACCGCCGACCGTATGGCGTATGTTGATCCAAGCCGATCTCACCCAGATGAAGAACCCTCCTACCAAAGTATTAGCCGCAGGTGAGCCGTTGAATCCGGTGGTTATCGACGCAGTAAATACTGCTTGGAACGCAGATATCCGGGATGGTTTCGGACAGACAGAAACCACATTGCAGATTGCCAATACTCCCGGTCAGAACGTCAAGCCTGGCTCTCTTGGTCGTGTTCTTCCTGGCTATGAGGCGGTCTTGATCGACCCAGCCACCGACGAACTGATTGAAGGGCCCGGCGAAGGCGAAGTGTGCTTGGTGACTGAGCCTCGCCCCGTCGGATTGATGGCTGGCTATCATAAAGACCCCGAGAAGAACGATGCGGCCTTCCATGGCGGGTTCTATCGTACCGGGGACATCATGGAGCGAGACGCGGACGGGATTTATACCTACGTTGGGCGGGCGGACGATGTTTTCAAAGCCTCAGACTACAAACTGTCCCCCTTCGAACTTGAGTCGGTGCTAGTGGAACATCCGGCTGTATCAGAAGCGGCAGTGGTCCCGTCGCCAGATCCCATCCGATTATCAGTACCGAAAGCTTACGTGGTCCTCGCCAATGGACATGCACCTGATGCAAACACTGCCAAAGATATTTTGGATTTCACTTCCCAGAAGCTTCCCCCGTATGCGAAGATTCGACGCATAGAGTTTTCCGATTTACCCAAGACCATCTCTGGCAAGATTCGCCGCGTAGAACTGCGCAAGAAAGAAGCTGAGTTCCATGGTGCCGATGGAGAACTGACGAACCAAGCATTGGCGACACGGACAACTACCGGCGGCTATAACCATGAATATTCGATCGCGGACTTCCAATAACTCAACGCTGCTGAGACCATAAGGTGCAGTCGCAGAGACACAGACGGTGGGTCAGAACAATCTGACCCACCGTCTAAAATACTGAGAACTCTACTGTTGGTTAGCGGTCCTGGAACTGAGCTTCACGTTTATTGGCAAAAGCATCCATACCTTCTTTTTGGTCTTCGAGGCTGAAAAGTGCCTGGAAGCTGCGCCGTTCAAACAGCAGCCCTTGGGCAAGTGTCGTTTCGAATGCGGTGTCCACGACTTCTTTCGCAACCATGGCGACCGGACGGGACTTGGATGCGATAGTTTGTGCGATTTCCATCGCGGTATCAAAGACCTTCTCGTCTTCTACCAGCCGTGCGACCAGGCCTGCGCGTTCTGCCTCTTCACCGTCCATCATGCGCCCGGTCAGCACTAAGTCCATGGCCTTCGCTTTACCAATAGCACGAGTCAGACGCTGCGAGCCGCCCCACCCAGGAATGACACCCAAGTTGATCTCAGGTTGACCGAATTTTGTCCCCGGACCTGCGACCATAATGTCGGCCATCATAGCAAGTTCGCACCCGCCACCCAGAGCGTAACCGTTCACCGCAGCGACGATCGGCAACCGAATTGCCGCGAAGCGATCCCACTGCCCACCGAAATCGTTCTGCTGGACTTCAATGTAGGACTTGTCGGCCATTTCTTTAATATCCGCACCGGCAGCAAAAGCCTTCTCATTGCCAGTGATCACAATTGCCATAATGTTGGAGTCGTTTTGAAACGCTTCGGCTGCCTCGACGACAGCTTCCGAAAGCTCCTGGTTGATAGCGTTCATGGCATCTGGGCGGTTGAGACGGATCACTCCGACTCGATCAACGGTTTCGGTCAAGATGACTTGTTCTGACAACGTTAGCCTTTCTTCTTGGTGGTGATGATGGCGGAAAAGTCCTTACCAGCATTATCTTCTGTGTTGAACTTAGTGTACGCCTCGTATGCGGCCATGCCGAAGTCTGCCGGTGTGTTCGTCGATTCAATAGCAGCCTTGGCCAAGTTGAGGTCTTTGGCCATCAGGGCGGTGGCAAAACCCGGACGGTACTCATTCGAGGCGGGTGCTTCAGGGACCGGCCCGGGAACGGGGCAGTTGGTGGTGATAGCCCACGACTGGGCTGCCGAGGTAGACATGACGTCGTACAGCGTTTGATGGCTCAGGCCCAGATTCTCTCCAAGAGTGAAGGCTTCGGCTGCTCCGATGGTGTTGATCGCAAGTGCCATATTATTGACAATTTTCGCTGCTTGGCCGGTACCCGACTCGCCCGTGTGCACGATTTTGCGTCCCATGACGTCAAAGAGGGGGTGTGCTTGTTCGAAATCTTGTTGTTCCCCACCGACCATGAAGGTCAGTGTGCCTTGATCTGCGCCTTTAGTTCCACCAGATACGGGTGCGTCCAGTGCCCGGTGTCCTGCTGCTCGTGCCAGTTCTGCTGCACGAACCGCATCATCGACCGCGATGGTGGACGAATCGATAAACAGGGTGTCAGGTTCGGCTGCTTCCAACAGATCGTTCTGGTATGCCTCCAACACGTGTTTTCCTGCTGGGAACATGGTGATCACCACATCTGCGCCCTGAACGGCCTCTCGAGCGGACTCTGCGGACTTCACATCGTGTTCAGCAATTGCCTGGGTAGCGCTTTCGACGACATCGTAACCGGTTACCTCATAACCGGCGGTCGCTAAGTTGCGGGCCATATGGAATCCCATGTTTCCAAGACCGAGAAAAGCAATGTTCATGATGCATCCTTATGCTGTGATGACGAGATCATCGATACCCTCGACGGGCTCAAAAAAACCCTGCACTGTCGCATCGGTGACCTCTTCAAGATTTGCTGGGGACCACTGTGGGTTACGGTCCTTGTCGATGAGCTGGGCTCGTATCCCTTCGGCCAGTTCGGTACCAGCCACGGCATTCATGGTGGTCCGCAAGTCTTGGGCTAGCGTCTCTGCCAACGACAGCGTTTTCGCCCGCCGAACTGCTTCGAGGGCTACTTTCATGCCGGTCGGAGAGTTGCGTTGAAGTGCTTTGAGCGCTTGCTGTGCCACCGGATAGTCCTGGTTGGCGAAGTGCTGCACAGATTCCAGGATTTCTTCAACAGAGTCGCCACTAAATGCCGAGTCGATCCAGTGAGCTTCATCTTCAAGCGGCGCAGTGGTCGCCTGATGGAATGCAGCGAGAATTTCATCGACCTGGGTGGGGTTGTCGATGCCTTGTAATCGCTTGATGAGCTCATCGATCTGTTCATCGTCAACCAATACATCGGCCATGCCCACGTAGACGGCGTCGGCGCCGGAGACAGGCGTGCCGGTGAGTGCCATGTAGGTACCAATATTACAAGGGGCGTTTGCCAAATAATACGGTCCACCCACATCGGGGCTGAAGCCGATGCCGACCTCTGGCATACCAAGTTTGGTGGAATCCGTGGCCACCCGATGGGAACCGGCCACAGCGATACCCACTCCCCCACCCAAGACCAGGCCGTTCATGATGGCGACATAGGGTTTGGGATACACCGAGATTCGATGATCGAGTTGGTATTCCTCGCGGAAGAAGGGCTCGACTTGGGCCAGGTCATTTTTGGCTGCACTGTCGTGTAATGACACGACATCTCCGCCCGAGCAGAGTCCTCGCTCGCCAGCGCCACGGACCAGCACGGCATGCACCGCATGATTGTGTTCGAATTCCGTCAACGCATCGTCTAGCAGTCCAATCATGTTGTATGACAGCGCGTTCACGGCTTGCGGGCGGTTGAGCGTAATGATGCCCAAGCCGCCCTCGACTGACGTCAGAATCTCATCTGCAGACATATGTTCCTTTACTGAATTGGCATGACGAAGCTGGCGTCTTCTTTCACTCCGGATGGCCAGCGCGAGGTGACAGTCTTGGTCCGGGTGACGAATTTGAAAGCATCGGCACCGTGCTGGTTCAGATCGCCGAAACCAGAGGCCTTCCAACCACCGAAGGTGTAGTACGCGATGGGAACCGGGATAGGGACATTGACACCGACCATGCCCACGTTGACACGGCGGGTGAATTCGCGTGCCGTGTCGCCATCACGGGTGAAGATCGCGACGCCATTGCCGTATTTGTGCTCTGACGGGAGCGCCAGGGCTTCTTCGAAGTCTGCGGCTCGAACCACGGTCAGCACCGGCCCAAAGATCTCATCGGTGTATATCGACATGTCTTTGGTCGCTTTATCGAAGATCGTCGCCCCGACGTAAAAACCATTTTCATGGCCGTCAATGCTGACACCCCGACCGTCGAGCACGAGATCGGCGCCCTCGTCGACACCGGTAGCGATGGCTTCTTCGATGCGTGCTTTGGCTTCAGCAGTCACGACCGGCCCGAAGTCCGACGATGGCTCCAGCGACGGTCCAACTTTGAGCTCGCGCGCTTTTTCAACGAGCTTTGCAACCAGTGCATCGGCGGTTTCTTGACCGACGGGCACGGCGACGGACAAGGCCATGCAGCGTTCACCGGCTGCCCCGAAGGCTGCCCCGATGAGAGCGTCGGCGGCTTGGTCGAGGTCGGCATCCGGCATGATGATGGCGTGGTTCTTGGCGCCGCCGAAACACTGCGCGCGTTTTCCATTTGCGGCAGCAGTGGCATAGATCGATTGGGCAATCGGGGTCGACCCCACGAACCCGACGGCTTGCACATCGGGGTGGTTCAGCAGGGCGTCAACGGCTGTTTTGTCGCCATTGATGACCTGGAAAACTCCATCTGGCATGCCGGCCTGGGTGAAGAGCTCGGCGAGCATTAGCGGGACCGATGGATCGCGTTCGGAGGGTTTGAGGATGAAGGCGTTGCCGGCGGCCAATGAGGGTCCCGCCTGCCATAGGGGGATCATTGCCGGGAAGTTGAACGGTGAGATGCCCGTGGTCACGCCGAGCGGCTGGCGCATGGAGTAGGTATCAATGCCGGTCCCGCTCTGGTCCGAGAATTCGCCTTTGAGCAGGTGGGGAGCTGCCATGCAGAACTCGATGACTTCCAAACCACGCTGCACGTCACCTTTTGCATCGTCCAGCGTCTTGCCGTGCTCGTTTGATAGGGCCGTGGCAAGCTCGGTCATGTTTTCGTGGGCGAGATCTACAAAGCGTCCAAGGATCCGGGCCCGTCGCTGGGCGTTCAGCTGTGCCCATTCGACCTGGGCGTTTTTTGCCACCTCGACGGCTTCATTGACTTCTTCAGGGGTTGCCAATGGCACCTGAGCTGCGACTTGACCAGTTGCCGGGTGGTAGACGTCCGCAAATCGACCCGATTTGCCCTCCACAGTCTGGCCATTAATGTAGTGACTCAAGGTTTGCTGGGTAAGAGTCTGTGTCATCGTGTCCCTTTCGACATAACCACACCGCAGGAACTCCCTGCGGGGCAGCATTGATGCATGGCGCAGCGAAAGATTCCGTTGCGTCCGTTATGCCTAATATGCCACGTTCACGGTGGTATGCGCCACACTTCCAGCCCAGGGCTCAGTGACGAATACCTCACACCGGTTGTGCAGGCATGCACACCCGCAGCTCCGCCCTGTGCGCAAAAGAAGAAGGCCGGGTTCGAAGAGTCGGCCAGGACGCCTACCCAAATTCGTTCAGATCTTGCCGGTCGTGGAAACCACACCGTGACGCGACGGGCACTTCTACAATGGGTGCATGTCTCAAGAAGATTTTCTTTCCACCCCCGAATCAGCTCGGACGTTGTCGCTGTCGGCCACTCCGAAACCCCAGCAGCCAGCAGAACCCCAGCGCGAGCTGAATAAATGGCGTCAGGCGATGCAGGATCCGACGCACTCTGAGCGCTATGCCCAGCGCTGGGAGCGCCTCGAAGCCGCAGGTGAGGATATTGATGGCGAAGCCCGTGCGATCGATGCCATTGCTGACCGTGAGTCAACGATTTTAGACGCGGGTGCCGGCAATGGCCGCGTGGCTGGCTACTTGGCTGCCGCCGGTCACCACGTCACCGGCATCGATTTGGATCCCCACCTGGTACAGGTGGCCAATACCAAATACCCGCAAGCTCATTTTGAGGTCGCAGACCTGGCCGATTTCGCGCTGCGGGACGACAACGGGCAGCTGAAAACTTTCGACATCATCGTGTCAGCGGGCAATGTGCAAGCGTTCTTAGCGGACTGGGAGCGAGTCCCTGCGCTAGTGAATGTTGCACAGCACATGCACGAAGGCTCCCGGTTTGTCACTGGGTTCCAGCTGACGCGCGGCTATTCCAATGCCCAATTCACCGACGACGCGCAAGCAGCCGGGTTAGAGGTGTACCAGCGTTTTGGTACCTGGCAATTCGAACCCTTTGCCGAAGACGGCGAGTTCTTGCTCGCCGTGGCACGACGACTTCACTGATCCTGGGTTCTGGGCTGACCATGTCTTAGGGTCAAGTTATGCCCTTGCCCATCTCCGCTCAGCAACCGTCACCCCAGCGCACCCTGACCCCCGGCTTACTCGGGGCCATGTGGATTGCGTTCTTTGGCTTCGGCACCTTCTTCCTCACGTACGCCACATTGGTGACCGTGGGGCAACGCATGGGCTTAACGTCGGTCACGGCAGGAACAGTGCTGACGATCATGATGGTCGCGGTCGTAGCCGTGCAACCGGTGGTCCCAGCACTCAACACTCGCCTGGGTGCTCGCACCACGTATCTGATCGCGCTGGGGTTACAAGCACTGGGCCATCTGGTCACCCTCATTCCAACACTGCCGTTCGCAACCCTGTTGACGGGCAGCGTCATCAGCGGACTCGGATTTGGGATTTTGGTGGTGGTTGGCACAGCTGTGGTCCCCTCGACGGTCGCCCCAGACCGCCTTGGTAAAGCGCTGGGTTTCTATGGGGCCACCACCGCCAGTGCCCCAGCCATTGGGGCCCCGGTCGGACTCTGGCTCATAGCCGTTGTGTCGACCACTACTCTCCAGTGGCTCAGCATCGGTCTTTTAGTCTTAGCCGTCCCTGCGATTGCCGCCATCCCAGTAAAACAGGTGACCGACCAGGCCGGTCCGCATTCCGTTGATCAAGACCATGCGACGCCCGAACATCGTTTGCAGCTGGGTGGGTTGCTCACGGTCTTATTGCCGACGGCATTCGTGTTGACCGTCTTTGGGTTAGTGCTGGCATTTGGCCCAGCAGCTGATGACGCGTCACCGGCACAGTATATTGCTGTGATGCAGGTGTGCGTGATCGTCGGTCGTTTCCTTGGCAGTGCGTTACTCGACCGGTACGCAGCGGTCACCGTGATGGCCGTCGGGTTAGCGATCACGCTTGGGGCGTTAGTCATCACCGCGATCATGCCGGCGGGGTGGGGCTTGCTGCTGGCGATGGCGGTCTTAGGTTTTGGCACCGGGGGTGTCCAATCGGCAAGCCTCTTGGCGGCCTTCCAGCAAGCCGGCAGTGCAAACCGTGGCAGTGTGGCCTGGAATATGACCTTCGATATTGGGCTGGGTATTGCAGGCTTAGTCGGTGGGCTGGGCTTTACCTATCTGGGGGCACAACTGACGTATCTGGTCTGTGCCGCTTTGCTCCTGGTCTCCAGTCTGCCATTCGCCTGGTATGTTCGCACCCGTCGAGCACGTCAGTGACTGCGCGCTGTCATAGACTGTTCGGCCTGCGATGGTGCGGGTGCTATGGCATTCGCGACCGCGACCGCGATCCCGGTAGTAATGGGGATCGCCAGGACAAGACCCACCGATCCAACCAGAATCCGCACGACTTCCTCGACCATTTCGGCCGACATGATGGTATCGAGCATTGACCGGTCATACAGTGACACCACCATGAGCATCGGAAGTGCCGCACCGGCATAGGCAAAGGCAATGGTGTAGACGGTCGAGGCAATATGGTCGCGACCGATGCGCATGCCAGCGGCGAAAAGGTTGCGTGCTGAAATGGAAGGTTGGGCGGCTTTGATCTCCCACACGGCTGACGATTGCGTAATCGTGACATCATTGAGCACGCCCAGCCCGGCCACGAGTAACCCGGTGAGCACAATGCCGGACAATCGAATCTCAGGGACCACCGAGGCCAACATGTAGGAGTATTCTTCGCCCAGGCCAATGAGGTAGGCGGTATCCGAAGCCCAGGCAGCCAAACCTGCGGTCAGTAAGAGCCCGATAAATGTCCCCAACAGCGCGGTGGTGGTTCGCAGCGAGACCCCGTGGGCAAAATACAACACCACGAGCATGATGAGCATGCTGCCAATCAGCCCGACCCAAAACGGTGGCCCGCCCTCCAACAGTGCCGGGATCATGAATCCGAAGAGCACGACGAACGACAAGATCAACCCGCCGATGGCACGTACCCCGCGCCAGCGTGCAACCACGACGACGACCAGGGCATACAGTGCCGCCAGCAAAACCATGGGGACGGTGCGTTCAAAGTCCACAAACACGCCCACTTCGGCAAGATCCTCTCCCACCAGGATCTTCACACTGTCGCCCCGGACCACTTCGGTCGAGGCGGTGACCTGAGCTGGGATCTCGACCTCATAACTGCCTCGGTCGGTGGCCACCTGCGCGGTCTGGCATTCCAGTTCATCCTGCACCTGGGTCGGGCTGCCCGATTCGGCACCGCCATCACAGGTACGGTGCACCACCGACGACACTGAACCGGAGACCACCGTAAAGCTGTCGGTGGTCCCATAGGGGTCATCGAGTGACAGTTGTTGATATGTCCCCGAGGGCCACAACAAGATCATGGCACCGAGCAATACCGCACCCAGCGGCACCAGGATGCTGACCATCCAGATGGTCACTTTCCGCCGGGTGGCGGGGATCGTCGATGGAACGTTATGCATTGTCAGTCGCGTCGGTGGCCCAGATGATGGACTCGTGTTCGATCAGGGCACTGTCGGCGTCAAGGGCCTGAGCCAACAGTGCATTGAGAACCGTCGTGGAGTTGTCGATATCAATGCCCAGGCTGCGATGCTCACCGGTGACCGCAAGCAGAGCACGCACATGTTCAGTGGGGTCAGCGTGTGTTGGATCGTAGCCGACAAACAGATCGACCACATTTGCCACAGGTCCCGGGTAGGCAATCGCAAATGCGACGATTTTCCCTGCCTCACGGGTCACAAAGGCCTGCTGCGCTCCGGTCGACGGCGCCAACAAAAGCTGCTGAGCCTGTGTGATGGTCAGCGCAGAAGGATCCCAGTCATGTGTCGCGTTGTAGTACTCGGCGGCAATTTTGGACAACTCGACCGATCCGGTGGCCAGCTGCTCAACCTTATGCTGCGGTTCGGTAAAAGACCCCGCGGCTAAAATCACCCGCTGCGAGCGCTGTATCTCGGCGAATCCATGATGTTGTAACCAGGTGGCGGTGGCGTCATCCCCGGATACCGAGCGGGCTTTGAGCGGGGCATCCTTGTCCGGAAGTTGGGCTTGCAGCCGCTGAAATACTTCGGCAGCAATACCGCGGCGGCGTTGCAGCGGAGCTGTTTCGACAAAACACCACATCCGTTGGGGATGGATGGCTTGTGCTCGAATCGCCCCGGCCGCAACCGGGACACCATCATCTTCAGCTACCAGACACACACCAAAGGGGTCCTGGGTGGAAGGTCCGAGCATGGTGCGGTCATAATGGTGCTGAGCTGATGCCGGGTCTCCGAAGATCTCCAGCAGCCGGAGGTCATCGCCGTCTTGCCATTCGCGGATGTGCACTTAGCAACCTAAACGTTGTGCCAAATAGTTTTCAACCTGGTCCAAGGAAACACGTTCCTGTTGCATCGTGTCGCGATCGCGCACAGTCACAGCATTATCATCGAGCGAATCGAAGTCGAAGGTCACACAGAATGGCGTACCAATCTCATCGTGACGACGGTAGCGACGGCCGATAGCACCGGAATCGTCGTAGTCGATGTTCCAGCGCTTGCGCAGCTGATCGGCCAGCTTGTTGGCGGGTTCTGCCAGCTCAGACTTCTTCGATAGTGGCAGCACTGCGGCCTTGACTGGCGACAGGCGTGGATCCAGTCGCAACACGGTGCGTTTGTCGACGCCGCCCTTGGCGTTTGGTGCTTCGTCTTCGGCGTAGGCATCGACCAAGAACGCCATCAGTGACCGAGTCAGCCCCCAGGATGGTTCAATGACATACGGGGTGTAGTGTTCCTCGGTGGCCTGGTCGTAGTACTGCATCTTGGTGCCAGAACCCTCGGTGTGGTTGGTGAGGTCGAAATCACCGCGGTTGGCGATACCCATGAGTTCGCCCCAGTCGCCACCGGAGAATCCGAATTTGTATTCGAGATCGATGGTGACCGACGAATAGTGCGCGCGCTCGCCGTCCGGGACGTTGTACTGGCGCAGGTTGTCTGGGTTCAGGCCGAGTCCTAAGAACCAGTCTTGTGCCTGGTTGACCCAGGTGTCGAACCACTCATCGGCTTCAGCAGGTGGCACGAAGAACTGGATCTCCATCTGCTCGAACTCACGTGTGCGGAAGATGAAGTTGCCCGGGGTGATCTCGTTGCGGAAGGCTTTCCCGATCTGGCCGATCCCAAATGGGGGTTTCTTGCGGGCGGTGTTGACCACATTCAGGAAGTTCAGGTACATACCCTGGGCGGTTTCGGGACGCAGGTAGTGCAGGCCTTCATCGTCGGCGACTGGGCCGAGGAAGGTGCGGATCAGGCCCGAGAATGTGCGGGGTTCGGTCATTTTGCCGCGGGTGCCACAGTTCGGGCAGGCTAGTTCTTCAAGCTCTGGGGTGCGGCCGTGCTTGTCTTCGAACGCTTCGACGAGGTGGTCATAGCGGTGCCGGTGGTTGCACGCAGTGCATTCGCTCAGCGGGTCCACGAATGTCTCGACGTGGCCGGAGGCTTCCCATACTTGGCGTGGCAAGATAATGGAAGAGTCCAATCCGACCATATCGCCGCGTCCTCGAACGAAGGTATTCCACCACTGAGATTTAATGTTTTCCTTGAGTTCAACGCCAAGTGGACCGTAGTCCCATGCCGAGCGTGAACCGCCATAAATCTCACCGGCCTGGAATACAAATCCGCGGCGTTTTGCCAGGTTAATAACCTGGTCGAGAGTGGACGGTTGTGCCATGGAGGTATCACTTTCCATTATCGAAAAATTACACGTTTGACTGTCAGGTCGTGAATTAACCTGCAACTAGTTTAGGTTAGTCGAAACTTTCATGTTGGTGAGTGACAATAGGATTATGAGCACCAATAGCGAAATACTATCAATCCATGACGAGATGATTCGGTTGGGTCAGGCCCTCAAATTGGCCAACGTGGTCGAAGACGGTGTGGACGCCCGAGACGTGATTACGGCCGGCGAAGTATTGGTCAACGGCGAGGTCGAAACCCGACGGGGGCGGCAACTTCACGCCGGTGATATCATCAGTCTTCCTCAGCTTGAGTTGGATGTGGTGATTGAGACCGCTTGAGCCTTCGCACCGATGCGACAACGATGCGACCCTTGCCGGGCTGAAGCTCCACTCCTTAAAGTTGAAATCGGAAGCTGAATCGTTCGAAAGGTGAAGTCTGTGTCTGAATCATCTGCGTCTCATACTCCTCGACCGAATGTTCTGCTCATTCTTGCCGACGATCTTGGCCAGGGAGACCTCTCGTGCTTCAACCCGAATGCCGGATGGAAAACACCCCACCTGGATCAGCTTGCTGCTGAAGGCATGCGGTTCTACGATTCACACGCCACCAGTGCGCTGTGTACCCCATCGCGGTATGGTCTGCTAACTGGCCGTTACAACTGGCGTTCACGTCTGAAACGCATGGTCCTGCCAGGAGATGCCGAGTCACTGATCGAAAAAGACCGATTGACGCTAGCTCAGTTCCTCTCCGAGCGCGGCTACTCAACAGCAGTCGTGGGAAAATGGCATTTGGGCTTGGACTGGCAATTGCTTGATCAGGGCAACGACCTTGAACGGTATGGTCTTTCTGCCGAAAAACACCCGATCCCGCAAACCCGTTTTGGCCGTGACGGTAACTTCGCTGCCGATCAACAGTGGGAAGTCGAAGGCGTCGACATTGACTACAGGCAACCCATCACCTTCGGCCCCAATGAACTGGGTTTTGATTACTCCTTTATCACAGCGGCATCGCACGATCAGCCACCATTTGTATACATTGAAAACGGCCAAGCGCTCGATACCCCGACCAAATTCGGTGGTGATCAATGGGTACTTGATCGAGCAACGTCCGCACAGTGGACCCAGATCCAAAAAGGTCCCATGACCGAGGATTTTGATGTCAGCCGTCTACCTCAAGACTTCCAAGACAAGACGCTCGAAGTTTTAGATGGCATGCTCGCAGGTGATGATCCGTGGTTCCTTTATGTCCCATCGCATCTTGTCCACGGCCCGATTATTCCTAGTGAATCGCTACAGGGCCGATCTGGGTTGGGACCCTATGGGGACTTTGTCTTGCAGTTTGATGAGTACGTCGGTCAAATGATCGAGGCGATTGACCGTGCGGGGCAAACTGAAAACACCATTGTCATCGTGACCTCTGATAACGGTGTCTCGCCTGTGGCTGGGCTAGAGGATTTAGCAGCACAGGGCCACGATCCATCAAACGGCTGGCGCGGTGCAAAAGCCGATATCTGGGAAGGCGGCCATCGCGAACCGTTCATCGTGCGGTGGCCAGAAGTCGTGGAACCAAACACCACCTCGGACCACCTCATATCGCATTCTGATGTCTTTGCCACCCTTTCGGAGGTGCTGGGCGAACCGCTACCTGACTCAGCAGCGGAAGATTCTATCTCCCAGCTGGATGTGTGGCGCGGCGCCGATCAACCAGCTCGTGAAGACGTCGTGGCATCATCGGGTGGCGGGGGCCTGGCCATTCGAAAAGGCGACTGGAAACTGGAATGCGTCACCGACGGCGATGGCTTCTCATCGCTGATGGCCCAACCGGCAGGCGAAGAACCCGCCAGGTATAAGCCAGCACAGCTCTACAATCTGGCAGACGATCCCGGCGAGCAGCACAACCTCATGGAAGATCATCCTGAAAAAGTCAGCGAACTCGCGCAACTTCTGGCTGATCATATCCGCCGCGGCCGCTCGACCTCGGGAGAACCACAAGCCAATGAGGCCGGCACCCCGACGAACCGGTGGATGCAAATCGAATGGATGGAAGATGCTGACACAGTCATCTCGCAGTGCCGCACCCAAGTCCCATAACTTCCTGCGATAGCCAGTAATCGGCATCGCCGGCCAACCATGAATGGACGTTCTATACCAGCCCGTATGAAGTGGAGCTCACCAATAGCTATTAGGGCATGTGGTCACACCGAACTCCTAATGTTTCAACAGATCGGGGCGGGGCGGTCGTTTGCGTCGCGTCGTTAGACGTGTTGATTCAAGAATTCGAGAAAATGACCGATTTCTTTGGGGTGAATGCCGTGCCCGACTCCCTGATAGGTTTTTTCTACCAGGTTGACTCTTGGTCGAAGCCACGCTCCGGTCTGTTCGATACGATCAGTCGCCACAACAGTGTCGGCCGGGTCATAACCCCAGAACATCGGTTGATTTGATGAGGCAAATTCCTCATCACAGAAGAGATCAGCCAGTTCGTCAGCTTCGATGACAAAACCGGACAGACCGATCACGGCTGGATAGAAACCCGGGCGCATTCGCATCAGCGATGTGGCCATTGCCATCCCCTGGGAGAAGCCCAGCAGGGAGACACTTCGGAAGTTGCCTGCGACAGATTGCACCCACTCATCGAGTTGGACGATCGCGGCGCGGACGTCATCGGCGTTGGCTTCCAGTTCTGTTGAAATGGGAAACCAGCAGTATCCCCCAAAGTGGGGTGGCAATTGTTTGGGAGCTTGCACACTAGCGATAGTGAACCGGTCATCAAAGTAGTTGCCGAGCGGGAACAGGTCGTTTTCGTCGGCACCAAAACCATGGAGGAAGACCACAAGATCTGAATCTGGGCGCGGTTCGTCATGTGACCAGCGTACGTGCATGTGTTTAGAGTCCTAACGTGGTGATCATTTCGTCGGCCACCTGGTGCAGGTCGGTCAAAAACCCGTCATGTCCGATGGGTGAGTCGATGATATGCACCGGCGTGTGTGGACCGAAGTCAGCTGCTAATTGGTAGCTTTGTTCTGGGAAATATAGCCTATCGGATGCCACTGCGGCGATGAACGGTGTTGCACTGATGTTGGCTATCGCTGCAGCCTGTCCCCCACGGCCGCGGCCTACGTCGTGTGACATCAGCGCTTCGGTGAGGGCGATGTAGGAGTTCGGGTCGAATCGTCCGGCCAGATCCTTGGCCTTGTAATCCAAATAGGACTCTACTTGGTAGCGACCGTTACGAGTCGCAACCGGAGATCCTAGGGGATTTTCGTCGCCTTGGAACTTGCGACCGAATCTGACGTTGAACTCTGGTTCGGAGCGGTAGTTAATGTGTGCGATCCGACGGGCGATGCCAAGTCCTTGGACCGGGTAATCGCCCTCGTAGTAGTCGCCATCGTTGAAATTAGGATCCAGCCGGATGGCTTCGACCTGTGCTTGGGCAAAGGCAATCTGTTCAGCGGTGGATTGTCCACCACACGCAATGACACCGACTCCGGCAACCCGGTCCGGATACATGGCGGCCCATTCCAGGGCGCGGCCACCTCCCATTGACCCACCGAGCACCGCGTGAAAACGTTCGATCCCGAGTAGGTCAGCTAGCTTGGCTTCAGCATTAACGGCGTCCCGAATGGTGACAAATGGGAAACGTGAACCGTAGGGACGGTTGTTTTCATCCAGGGAGGCTGGGCCGGTGGAACCGTAGCAGCCGCCGACCATGTTCGCAGCGATGACGAACCATTTGCGGGTATCGATGGGTTTGCCGGGACCGACCAAGTATTCCCACCAGCCGTCTTCGGGTGCCTCGGGCGACGATGCGACGTGGCTATCCCCGGTGAGGGCGTGCTGGATTAAGATTGCGTTGGTTTTTGATGCGTTGAGTGTTCCCCAGGTTTCGTACGCAAGCTCAACATTGGGTAGGTACCCACCGGTTTCAAAGTGCAGTTCGCCAATGGAAGCGGTGGAAACTGCGGTCTGAGCTTGATACGTTGCCGGGTCGGTCACAGATTCAAGATCTAATGACATGACCTGTACTCCTTGTTATTTCTCTGCAACGGCTTCGAAGCCAGACTGCAGGTCGTCAAGAATATCTGTGATGTCTTCCAGTCCAACTGACAGACGAACGAGGCCTGGATTCACACCAGCTGCCAGCTGTTCTGCTTCAGAAAGTTGTGCGTGGGTGGTCGTCGCCGGGTGGACGACCAGGGAGCGGACGTCGCCGAGATTCGCTACCAGTTTGTGCAGGGTCAACGATTCAGCGAACTTCTGCCCTGCGGCCAGGCCACCGGCAATGTTGAACGCAACGATGCCGGAGCTGCCGTTCGGGAAAAGCTGCTGCGCCCGGTCGTACCATGGTGAAGACTTCAGGCCGGCGTATTGCACATTTTCGACCTGTGGGTGAGCTTCTAACCATTCGGCTACCCGTTGGGCATTTTGAATATGACGTTCCATGCGGAGCGAGAGCGTTTCCAACCCAAGATTCACCAGATACGCGTTAAACGGCGTCGCAGAGTTCCCCATATCGCGGAGCAGCTGGGTCCGGATGCGCAGAATGTAGGACAGGTTGGCACCGAGTGGACCGTTGGGTCCAAAATCTGTACCGAAGACAATACCGTGGTAGGACTCATCTGGCTCATTGAACCACGGGAATTTTTCCGGCTGAGCGGTCCAATCGAAATTGCCGGAGTCTACAATCACGCCACCCAACACATTCGCATGCCCGCTCATGTACTTGGTGGTCGAATGGATGACAATGTCTGCACCGTGTTCAAACGGACGCATCACTGGAGGCGGAGTCAACGTGGAATCGATAATCACAGGAATACCCGCATCATGTGCGATCTCCGAGACTGCCGGGAGGTCGAGCACATCAGCTTTCGGGTTGCCTAACACTTCGGCAAAGACCGCTTTGGTGTTGGGCTTAATAGCCTGTCGCCACTCATCAAGGTCATGGGGGTCTTGAACAAAGATGGTTTCGATCCCGAGTCGCGGCAGGGTGTGTTTAAACAGGTTCTGCGTTCCACCGTAGAGTGAGGCAGAGACGGCAACGGAGTCGCCTGCTCCTGCAAGGTTGAGCACACTGAGGGTGGTGGCTGACTGACCTGAGGAAAGCATGACTGCTCCCACGCCGCCTTCGAGCGCTGCGATTTTATTTTCAACCGCGTCGACCGTCGGGTTTGTGAGGCGGCTATAAATGGGACCTAGCTCTGAGAGGCCAAATCGACCGGCTGCTGTCGCTGTGTCGGGGAAATTGAAGCTTGTGGTCTGATAGATCGGTAGTTGCGTCGCTCCGTATTCGGAATCAACATCCATACCGGAATGGATCTGTCGGGTAGACAATCCCCAAGTGGATTGATCGGTGATATCGCGTTGTGCCAAGTGCAAGACTCCTTCGTACTTTCAAGGGGTCTTCACAACGCCCGTCTGCCGCGCAGCCCATGACGTGCGCGAAGACCCGCGCTTGTCTCAATTTGCCATGAGACCTGGTCCTCACCCGGGGCACCCCACCGCGGTGGAGGGTTGCCGATCAGTAAGCCGGGGCATATTTACTGACACTCGTGACCAACACGAACTACTATGCCAGAAATCAACCAAAATGGCGACTTCTGAGACCGCCGAACACCACCATGGGCTGAATTTGTAACCTAGGCAATAAATCCGAGAGATCAACGCTGCAATTTCGAGGTGACAAGTTGTATTGTTGTCGTATGGAACAACTCGGATACTTTGATGACATCACCGCTGACGACCTGAAAGCTATGGCCGCAGCCACTGGCCCCAAGGTTACTATCTTCCTTCCTACCGCCCCGCCGCAGCATCAACCGCAGGATACCGCTACCCGTGTGAAGTCACTCGTGAACGAGGCGCGACGAAAACTCGTCAATGCAGGGGTACCTGAATCCGATGCCAAAGATATGCTCGCGTCTTTTGACGCCATCGCCACGGATGCCCCGTTCCTACGCCAACAAGGCGAGTCGCTTGCGTTATTTGCAGCAAAAGGCCTCAACCTCATCTACCGTCTTGGTGTGCCCGTGTCCGAGTACACCCACGTTGCGGAACATTTTGTGCTCCGCCCAATCTCCGAAGCCCTGACCAAATCACACGCGTACTATATTTTGGCGATCTCGCGGAAGAAAGTTCGGGTCCTGGATGCCACCAAGGACTCGGTTGTGCAGCTTGATCTCCAAGGCATTGTCCCCGAGTCCTTTGAAGACGTTATCGATACCGACGACCGCCAGACACAATTACAAAACCGCTCAGTCGGCAACGCCGGTGCGGTCTTCCACGGCCACGGCGGTGCCGCAGATAACCAAGAAACCGAAATTGAACGATTCTTACGCGAGGTCGGCACGTCCCTGGGCGACTTGCTGGGACGGGCTCGTTCCCAGCCCATGGTCTTGGCCGGAGTCGCAGAAAACGTCTCAGCGGTTAAAACTCATTCTTCCTACCCCGTCATCGCAGAAGACTTCATCCCGGGCAACCCTGACACCACAAGCAACCGCGAACTACAGCAGGCTGGTTGGGATGTTGTGCGGCCACACTTTGCTGCAAACGACGATGCCGCCTACGAGCGCTTTGCTGACGTATCAGGTACAGGACTTGGTGAGACCCAGCCAGACTTGATTCGCGAGGCAGCCGTTGCCGGTCGCGTCGACACACTCTTTATCAATCCATCGCTCAGCGCCTCGGATGGTACCGGTGATGTCAATACCGCTATCTTGCACACCAAGCTCAACTCAGGAGACATCGTCATTATTTCTGATGGCCGTGTCGAAAATGTTGCAGCACTGATGCGCTACTAGTGCCGCATCACTCCAGCGTCCTCCTTACATGCCCACACGTGAGGAGGACGCTTTTTGTGTTGGCCGCAGGTAAGCACACAGTAATAAAATTTTCCAGTAATATTCGGAAAAATTCACCACATTCGCGACAAACGCCTATGACAGGTGCAAATAGGTATGCCCATGGACTTGAGGTTGTTGCAAAGTGTGACACAATTCAAATTCGGTTAAACTCTCGTGTCATGCTGATTGACATGCGCTTGGATCATGTTTCTTATGCTGTAGGTCCGGAAGGACTCCGTGCCACCGCGGACAAAATGGCCGAAAAACTCGGCATCGATTGGGTCAACGGTGGTGTTCACCCGCGCTTCGGGACGCGCAACCTCTTTTTCCCGATGAAAAACCGTCAATACTTTGAAATTGTGGAAGTCCTCGAACATCCCGCTGCAGAAAAGGCTCCGTTCGGGCAGGCTGTGCGAGCTCGCTCAAGTATGGGTGGCGGCTGGATGGGCTGGGTCGTGTCAGTTGACGATTTGACTCCATTTGAAGAACGTCTCGACCGTCGCTCAGTGCCGGGAGCAAGAACTTTCCCAGATGGACGCACCCTCGAATGGCAGCAAATCGGCATCAAAGGTCTCATCGCTGATCCGCAAGTACCCTACATACTGCGGTGGAACGACGGAACCGAAGATCTGCACCCGTCACAGGCCGAGCCTGCCGAAGCATCGATTGAATCGATCACAATCGCAGGAAATCGTCCGCGTGTACGCGACTGGCTAGGTTTATCAGACTCTGATGAGCTAGTCGAAGACCTCAACATCAAATATATTTCTCCGTCGGGAACCCCCGGCATTGCCGAAGTGACCTTCTCCACGCCCAACGGGCTGGTTACGGTCTAACACCGTCCCGACAGAAGACAAACAACGACGGTCATGAGTCGTGTCCGCCTCAAGGCGGGTAGACTCATGACCGTCGTGTTATTTCAGGCAGTTGTAAGTGCAACTGAAGTTCTTAGGCGTCCTCAGCCTTAATGCGTAGGACGTTTGCCCACGGATCCTCGAAGCTCACGGTGCGGCCGTCATCAGCGACCTGGACTCCGTAGTGGCGGACTCGCTCGGTGACTTCACCCAGAGCATCGGTGGTTGGCAGCACAATGTCGACTTCCCCTAAACCTAGGGTGTTGTCGCGTGGGCCAGCACCACGGCTATTCCAGACATTCATGGCCATATGGTGGTGGTAGCCACCTGCACTCACAAAGAGAGCACCGGGTGTGTTGGCGTGCGTGGCATCAAAACCCAACCAGTCAACATAGAACTTCTGAGCACCGGCAATATCGCCAACCTGAAGGTGGACGTGACCAATCGAGACTCCACCGATCACCGGATCCTGCATGGCCTCTTCGGTCAGATAGTCCCGAAGGTATTGGTTTGGATCCAAAAATAAGCTATCCATTTCAACCTGGCCGTGGACCCAGCTCCATTCACTGCGGTCCCGGTCCCAGTACAGCTCAATGCCGTTGCCTTCAGGATCATTGAAGTAAAACGCTTTACTGACCAGGTGATCAGAGCTACCTGTGAAGGTATTGGGCGCATATTTGGCGACGGAGTATACTGCCGCGGCCAACGCGGTTTCAGACTCAAACAAAATTGCCGTGTGGAAGAGCCCTGCTGCACGCGGCGAGGCGTGTTGCAATTCAGGTGCGTGTTCCAGAATCACCAATGGACGATTGCCGCGGCCAATGACGGCTGAAGCACCTTCCTGAGCAAGTACTTGCAGTGGTAGTGCTTCGGTGTAGTACTTGATCATGTTGTCCAGGTCGCGGACCTTCAAGGTCACCGCGCCCATTTCTGTCTCATCGGCGAGTCGAGCGTTTTCAATAATGTCGTTTTGTTGCGTCATAAAACTCCCCCAGCTATGACATGTCCCGTTGGGACGTCTTTCCAAAATTTGAAGTAACTAATAGCTAGCGTAGATGACTTTCCGTGGAAAGTCATCCTGGGAGAGGAACCTCACAGATTAGCGCCTAGATCGTCACGCTATCGCGCATCCATTGCAAATATCCGTGACTCCCGTCAGCCATCGGCAACACCATCACCTCGGGTTCATCGTAGGAATGTCGCTGAGCAATCAACTGCTTGAGATCAGATACCGCAGCACGGGTGGTTTTGATAGACAGTAAAAATTCCTGGTCGTGATGCACCTGGCCTTCCCAGTGGTAATAGCTCTGCACCTGTGACACTTGGATGCACGCTGCAAGATGTTTACCTACGACCGCACGTGCAAGCTGGTCCACTTCTTCTGCCGAGTCGGTAGTGGTTTGAACGATGACAAATTCAGACGTATGCATGCCGCCAGTTTGCCGGAATTTTCCGTTCGCCGGAAGGTGCTATCGCACATGCGAGTCCGCAGCAGGAGTCAGGAGATTTTGCTTTGGCCCGCGAGTTTCAAGGAGTCGAGGTATCGAAACGTCCCGTAGCGGCGATGCGCATAGAGAGCGGCTGCAATGAGAAACGCAGGGAACAAGCCAGCCATCATGTCTGTCATGGTGTCGTAATTACCACCCTGCGTTCGCGTATCGAAGGTGAGGTCGAAGAGGAATTCCCCGATTTCCCAGGTGAGCGCGATCGTTGCTTTGGCCGTAATCAGCATGACGATCTCTAACCACACTGGCAGGCTGAGCCGAAAAGTATGCAGGGTTTTAGCAAGTGCCAACAGCAGGGCGAAACTAGCGAAGAAACCTGAGTAGAAATGTACGACAGTATCCCAGGGTTGCCATATTTCATACCAGCGCCAGTAACCGCCCAGGTAGGGTCCGGTCAGCAGGAGAAGTGCATACTGGACTTGCAGGCTGGTGGGGACGATAAGATTCACCCAGCGTTCGGCCAGAATGGGCGCGAAAACCAATACCACCAGGATCATTGCAATGGTGACATTGCGCCAGTCTTGTATGACCAGTGAGCTTATTGCTGAGACGACAAAGAGAAGCCCGGCAACAATCATCACCACATGACGGTAGTCTTGTTTGGTCGTG
>DATBUK010000043.1:0-4942 GCA_036516155.1 Yaniella sp. | reverse complement strand
GAGCCATCGCGTTTTTGACCACACTAGAACAACTGCACCACACCCCGTCGGGCACCCTGGGCGTCACCGCCGCAGCCATCGCCGGTGGTATGGGAGTTGCCGTACTGACCAGGAAACTATGATCGAACTCGCCAACGTGACTGTCACCGCCAAACCGGATGACACGGTTCTACTCCACGACGTCTCGCTGACGATGGATACCCCGACGACGGCGATTATCGGCGAGAACGGTTCCGGTAAATCCACCCTGGCCAAAGTACTCGCCGGGCTCCTGGACTACACCGGCTCGGCCAAGATTCAAGACATCGAAGTCTCAACCGGGCGCAAACACCTCGCCGGACGAGTTGGGATGATCATCGCCAACGCTGCAGCCCAGGTCATCATGCCCTCGGTCGCCGAAGACATCGAACTGTCCTTACGCCACCTGCCCAAAGACCAACGCAAAGCCACACTCGACGCGGTCTTAGCCGAGCACGATCTGGTCGAATTCGCCGACCGACCTGCCCTATCGCTGTCGTCGGGGCAGCTGCAGCGTCTGGCACTGGCCTCGGTCCTTGCCACGCGGCCAGACGTGCTGATCGCCGACGAACCGACCACCATGCTCGACGCCCGCTACGCCAAACTCGTCGCCGACCAGCTCTTTGCCAACCCCGACCGCAAACTCGTGCTGATTACCCACGACCTCGAGCTGGCCGCACGCTGCGACGACATCATCTGGATCCACGACGCCCGCGTCGCCCACCGCGGCCCCGACAGCATCACCAAGTACCTGGAGCACATCGGCTGATGTTGTCCCTGTACCACCCGGCAAACTCCCTGCTCCACCGGGCTCCCACCTCGCTCAAGCTCTTGCTCCTGGCACTGGGCTCGATCGCGCTGTTTTTCCTACCCAACTCGTACTGGTCGTTGCTGGTCGTTGGCATCCCGGTGCTCGGCTACCTGATTGCGCGCCTGCCATTGCGGCTACTGGGCACCGACGTGCTGCGCATGGCCTTACTCTTAGTGTTCCTGCTGATCACCCAATTGATCTTCAACGAGTCTGAAGTCGCCGCCACGGTGATCGCTCGGTTGACCACCATCATCTTGGCCGCACAGCTGTTCACGCGCACCACGCGGATCAAACACCTCATCACCACGGTCGAGCGTCTGGCCACCCCGTTGAAACCGCTGGGTGTCAACCCCTATAAAGTCGCACTGGCCGTTGCCCTGATGCTGTCGGCACTTGGCCAAATCATGGGCTTCATCCGTCAAGTCCGCGATGCTCAGCGGGCCCGCGGGGTCCGTCTCGCACCGTGGTCCTGGGTCGTCCCCGTCCTCGTGCTTTCACTGAAGCATGCCGACGACGTCGCAGACGCCCTGACCGTCAGGGGACTAGACCTGTGACGACACGGCCCGATGCCCTGCGGATGATGGCAGAATCAACTGAAAAAATCCAGCGCGAGCAGGTCAAAACGATAGGCGAACGGTACGCTGGGCAGTACACTTGACCGATGTAACGTATTGAAACGGGGACAACAAAATGGTTAAAGTAAAAATTCTGCCCGATAAAGAGCATGCCTCCGAAGAAGTCGCACAACGGATGCACGAACTCATCATAGAGAAGCCTCACGCGGTCATCGGTGTCGCAACCGGTTCCACACCAGAGTTGGCCTACACCCTTTTGGCAGACAAGATCAAAGAGCACAACACTGACGTCTCGCAGCTGCAGTTCTTTGCACTCGACGAATACATCGGATTGTCCTGGGACCACCCCGAGTCCTATCACGCCGTCATCAACCGCACCGTCACCGAACCGCTCCGTCTTGATCCAGCACAGGTTCACATCCCAGAAGCCAGCGACGACTCGACGGAAGGTCCCGTCCGGTACTACGACGAAAAAATTGCCGAAGCCGGCGGTATCGACCTGCAGCTGCTGGGCATCGGTCGCAATGGCCACATCGGCTTCAACGAACCCGGCACCCCGTTCGATGCACCAACCCACGTGGGTGCGCTGACCGAGTTGACCCGCAAAGACAACTCACGATTTTTTGAGGGCGGCGTCGACGAAGTCCCACCGTTGGCCGTCACCCAGGGCATCGGGACCATCCTGAAATCTCGCAAAGCCGTGCTGATGGCCTTCGGCGAAGCGAAAGCCGACGCGATTCGCGACTCACTCCAAGAGCCACCATCAGAAGAACGCCCCGGTTCCGCACTGCAGCTGCACGCCGACTGCATCTTCTACCTCGACGAAGCAGCCGCAGCCAAAGTGGAGCACTAACGCAGGCCCCGCCCGAGGTGCAAGCGAAGTCATCGAGAGACGAGCTAGTCGACTTTCTGTAGCTCTGCGGCGAGAATGTCCCGGGCCCGTGCTAAGAAGTCTTCCTGGGATTCGTCTTCGCGGAGTCTGATGGGATCATGCACGGTAACTTCGGCTGGATGGGACTGCGGAAAGATCGCCCCCTTGGGCAGGACCCGTCCCAGGTTTTTCAACGTCACTGGCACCACCGGTAGGTGTGGGGCGTGCCGAGCTAAACGGTAGAGCCCCGCGTGGAACGTTGCCACCTGATCTGACGGTCCGCGGGTGCCCTCGGGAAAGATGATGAGCGAATCGCCAGCATCAAGGACCTCGGTCATGCCGGCCAGTTGCGCTGTTTTTGGCGAGCTACCCGAGTCGGTACGCAGGGTGACTCGCATGTCAGCCCGGGTATACGGGCGGTCCTTATAGCGTTGGACCAGGTGTGCGTTGAAAATACCTTGTGCGACGGCACCGCGAAGGCCTTTGCCCCAATAATCTGCGGCGGCAATCGGGCGGACATGCGGCTGCAGCTCGGTGGGAATCACCGCTAAAATCGCCACGAAATCCAGATTCGACGAATGATTCGCATAATAGATTGCCTGTGGCGGGAAGGTGGGTTTCCCACTGTCGTCGCTTGCTGCCGTTAAGGTCGTTCCGGCGGCCTTCAGGATGGCTCTTGATAAGCCGCGTTTCAACCTTCCTGAGCGCTTGGCCATGATGCACCACCTTCATGCGCTTCGTGTCACGGTGCGGAATCTGCCGCGAAATTCTAAGACGACGCGATCCTGTTCATCGGTGACCGTCACATCGCACAGCCCTGATCGGCCGGTCGAGGAGTGCCGAACACCGACCGCGGTCAAACGTGCTCCTTCTTCGGGTGAGGACAAAAAGTTCACGTCAGCGCCCTGGGTTACGGTGACCACTGAGCCGTCACCGTCGGGATTATTGCAGGCCCACGCGAAGCAGGTGTCGGCAAACGCGAAGATCATGCCGCCGTGGGCGATTTTGAAACCGTTGAGCATGTCTGCCCGGACCTGCATGTGTGCCCGCGCATAACCGTCCCCGTATTCCGAAACGTGAAACCCTAACCATTCAGGCGCTCGATCAGGTGAGCCGAGGATCGGATGGTCATGGGGCCCAAAGTCGCCACGCACCACCGTGGCTGGGTCCACCGAAGCGGGCAGTCGATGGTTTTGTTGACGGGCGGGATCTGTCATACGACTCCAAACGCTGACCTGGGGAAGGACGAAATTTGTTCCAGCATAGTATGCGGGCGGCCGTTGTGTCCGGTGAAGTGCCAAGCGGCAAGCACCGCCGATACGAAAAAGCACTCTCCCCGGCCGTCTCATGGCTAACCGGGGAGAGCGCTGTGGGCGGGATTGTCTAGTGTTTTGCTGCGCGTTGGCGTCGTACCACGGCGATACCAATGGCCAACAGGACGAGCCCGAGGACGAGCCAGGCCAGGACTGTTGCACCAGTGGTGGCCAGGCCTGAGCCAGATGCATCATCAGCTCCTGTAACCGGGGTTTCCTCATCAACTGGGTCCGCTGTCTCAACCGGAGATGACGGATCCGTTGGCGTTTCAGAAGGCGCCGGACTCACTGATTCGGCTTCCGTTGGCGTCGGGGAAGGTGTCTCGGTCTGTTCCTCGAAGGCGCCGTTGAAGTCCAACACGTAGTCGTGCGAGACGAATTTGGCGTACTCGCGTGCGAGATCTTGTGCCTCGTCACCGGTACCGTAGAGATCCAGTGTCCCGACGTCCTGGATGACCCGAATCGTGGTGCCGTCGGCCAGTGAGTCGACGTAGGCGGTGCCTTCATAGGACCCGTCCCAGCCTGCCAAGCTCGGCGCCGCACCGCTTGCCTGCACGGGTTCATCGTCGACGTCGCCGCTCCAGCCGAACATGGCGAAATTGCCCTCGTCGTCAGCAGAGCCCGCAGTAATCAAGTAGTTGCCATCGTCGGTGGCCGCAATCGATCGGATCGCACGCCCGTCGAGATCGAGGAAGTGGTGATCGGAAATTGTCGGCTCGGTCTCACCAATCACGACGTCTTCGATGTCCTCGATGGCCACCATCAGCGCGGTGTCACCGTCATCAAGCGGGGTCAGCGGGGACCGGAAGCCCAACCACAGCGTCTGCCCGTCCGGGGCCATCGTGGCACCTTCAACGTTCAGTGAGTTCGGGCCTTCGGCACCGTAACCGTCTGCGGTTGCGCGCTCAAATTCGAAGGCTCCGGCACCTTCACCGTGGTCGTTATTGGTATCCCAGTCGACGAGCGCTTGGCGTGTGCCGCGGGTATACCCCAGTGGTTCTAAGGTTGCATCGGCACCTGTACCGGTGACTTCGGTGGCGATGATGATATCTCTGTCGGGGCGCAGGTTACCGGATCGAGAGTTCCCCATCGAACCGACCCAGTAGATGATGTCATCGGCGCGGGCCGAGGCTTCGAGGTCCCATTCCCGGCCCGGTTGAATCTGGTCGACAATCTCGTGGATTGGGAATTCGGCGACCGGTTCGTCGAAGGTTGGACCGTAGAGTCGGATGTTGTTGGAGTCATCGTCGGCCACGAAAATATGGTCGTCGCCTGCTTCCTGTGCGGTTGAGGCATCTGCGATGCCGACGTGAGCTAGTGCAGAATCTTCGGGCAGTGGCTCCGATACCCAGTA
>DATBUK010000042.1:0-11952 GCA_036516155.1 Yaniella sp. | reverse complement strand
CGCGGCCCCGACAAACGGTGACTCGCCCCGAGCCAACCCGACTTCTGCATCTACCCCACCGAGCCGTTTGGACTTCGGGATCCCATCCTCAGCTTCAGCCGCCTCCCGTTGTTCGATCAGCGCGTGAGTGGCCTGCGCCTGAACGGCAGCAAGTTGACGTTTGGCCTGTTCGACCAACTGGAGGATTTCAATACAGTCGGCTTCTGAGGCATCAGCCAGCGACGTCTCCAGGACACTAATAGTCTCCTGGAGCTGCTGCTTGGCCAGAACCGCTGTATTCATGCCTCCTATGCTAGCGATAGGGTGGGACACGATAAGCCCAGGTGAGCCCCATTTGTGGACAACCCCAAAACAAACCAACACCCTGTGGAAAAACCACGCCCAGGTGCTTGTCCGACAGATGCTTCGTGAACATAGTGGGCTTGGCATTGCGAGCGAATTCGTCTCCGAGGTGAGCAGCTGCTATAGTAATGAGGCGTTGCCCAGGCGAGGGAGTCTCACCCACTCCGTGATCGACGAGGCTTAGGAGAACCCTTTTGAGGTGTTCTGCTGTTCCTGCCTGGAGAAGATGAGTGCATTCAGCACTTGAAAAACATACAGGAGGAACCTCTTATGGCTGCCGATTATATTGATCTCACCGTAGAAAGCCGAACTGAATTCGGTAAAGGCGCTGCACGTCGTGCACGCCGCGACGGTTACATCCCCGCTGTGCTCTACGGCCACGGCGAAGAACCCCGCCACCTACTATTGCCACGCCACGACGCCTTCTTGGCCCTGCGTAACCCCAACCAGCTATTGCGCTTGGTTGAAGGTGACAGCACCGAAATGGCGCTCCCACGTGACATTCAGCGCAACCTGCTCAAAGATGAAATCGACCACGTTGACCTGCTGCTGGTACGTCGCGGTGAGCGCGTCACAGTAGACGTCTGGGTTGAAGTCATTGGTGAAGTTGCACCAGACCACACCTACGTACTGGACGTAAACAGCATCCCGGTTGAAGCCGATGTCTTGGACCTGCCAGAAGCCGTCCAGATCGACCTTTCCGGTCGCACCGCAGGCGAACACGTCTACGGAACCGATGTCATCCTTCCAGAAGGTGCTGTCCTGGATGTCGAAGACCCAGAAGAGTACCTCATCGCAACCGTCGACGAAGTTGTCGAACAGGATCTGGGCGAAGACGAAGACACTGAGGAAGAAGCATCAGGCGAGGTCCCAACCGTTGCTGAGCAAGAAGCTGCAGAAGCAGACGACGAGTAAGTCAGCTCTTTGACCACTCAGTCAATCGGGGAACTCGATCCCACCGCCGGCCCAGTGCTGGTGGTGGGATTGGGGAACCCTGGTGAACGCTACGCTGCAACCAGGCATAATATCGGCCACATGGTGGTCAATGAGCTTGCCCACCGCAACGGTGAGCGCTTTAAAGCGCATAAGGCTCAAGCAGCAGTGGCCGAATTCCGGTTAGGTATCGGAGGCCCGAAGGTCGTGTTGGCCAAACCAGCGACCTACATGAACCTCTCGGGCAAACCCGTCGCGGCTTTGCTGAAGTTCTTTAAAGTCGGTCCCGAAAATCTCATCGTGGTCCATGATGAGCTTGATATCGACTTCGATACCATCAGACTGAAACGCGGTGGGGGAGAAGGCGGCCACAACGGCCTCAAATCTATCTCCCAAGCACTGGGCACAATAGATTATCTCCGGGTCAGAGCCGGGATCGGTCGACCACCCGGACGCATGGCGCCTGCCGACTACGTGCTGCGCCCCTTTTCGAGCACCGAACAAAAAACTTTGGCGCTGCATATAGACCGTCTTGCAGACGCGGTCGAGTCACTCATTGAAAATGGGCTCACTGCCACCCAGAACCGCTTCCACTAGTTCGACATAAAATATCGGGATGACCTCGAAAGATCACCCCGATACGAATCATCGAACTCTAGGACTTTTTCAACCAAGCATCTAGCTTTTCGGTCATGCCCGTGAGCAATTTCCCGACCTGCGGTTCAGCCATTTGGGCGATCTTCGATCCCATCAACGGGATAGAAGACTTCAACGACCCCGAGATTTCAACCGTCGTTCCCTGACCGTCGGCGTGCGGGACTAACTTGATGGTTGCGGTCCCTGTCGCTTTGGCAATAGGCACCTTGATGGTGACATTGGCATCCCGTTCGCCATGCTCGCCCTCGCCCGACCAGGCTTCAGATTGTTCAATGTTAATTCGACCTTTGGCGAAACGCTGCACGGCCGAGGGGAGCTTATGAGCAATCTGTTCGCCATCGATACTGCGGTGAATGGTGACCGACACGGTATCGCTTGCGGCCGGCTGTGCTGGAACCACAGTGAACTTATCGACGCTGGCGTTGAATTCCTGTGCGACCCAAGTCTGAAAATCCTGGCTAATCAGCCCCGCAAACACATCTTGGGGCGGGTGAGAAATCGTCGTGGATTCAGTAAAGGCCATGGGTTTCCCCTTAGATGCTCGCTAACAGTGGATAGAAAGCAAGTGTAGACGATGCTGCAATGAAAACGGTTATGCTGGAAGGTGCGCCGTTTATGAAAATTCCCCAGCTATTGGAAGTTTATCTTGTCTGACAACGCTGTGTTATCAGGGCTCCTCGCTCACATCGAATACGATTCTGCCGTCTCAGCAATGCGAGCCTCTATTACGCGTCCTGAACGCACCGAAGACTTATCGCTCTCTCTTCCTGATGGCGCACGGGAAGCTGTCACGGCGGCCCTCGCCGAATCGTTGAGCGCCTCAGAGTTTGACGCCCCCGTCGTATTATTGGTAACGGCCACGGCTCGGGAGGCCGAAGACCTCACACAAGGACTCAGCGCCTGGATGGATCCTGCGACAGTGGCGCACTTTCCATCGTGGGAAACACTGCCGCACGAGCGCCTCTCACCCCGCAGTGACACAGTTGGGGAACGCATGGCGGTGTTGCGCAAATTAGCGTATCCCGGCCGAGATGGTCAACCACCGTTGAGAGTCGTGACCGCACCGGTACGCTCGATCGTCCAACCGATCGTCAAGGGGCTTGGCGAGCTCGAACCGGTGTTACTGAAGACCGGTGAGTTCTACGATTTTGAACAGGTCGTCCAAGACCTCGCGGATGCCGCATATTCTCGGGTGGACATGGTCTCACGGCGTGGTGAGTTCGCCGTGCGCGGTGGCATTATCGACGTCTTCCCACCCACGGAACCCCACCCGTATCGCGTGGAATTTTTCGGTGACGAAGTTGAAGAAATCCGTTACTTCTCGATCGCCGATCAGCGGTCACTGGTCGATACCTCGGAGGACGGCTCCGAAACGCCGACCACCATGTATGCGCCACCTTGTCGCGAACTCTTACTGACAGAAGGAGTCAAACAGAAAGCACGTGACCTGCAGGTTTCGATGCCGAATGTCTTGGAAATTCTTGAGCCGATGTCCAACGGGATGGCCGTCGAAGGCATGGAATCGCTCGCGCCACTGGTGACCGAGATGGAATCATTTCTCGAAGTGTTACCAGAAGGCTCGACGACGATTATCGTGGAGCCCGAAAAAGTGCGCGGTCGCGTACACGACCTGCTCACGACGAACGAAGAATTCTTAGAAGCTGCCTGGGCTGCCGCAGGTGAAGGGCTCGCCGCTCCGGTCGAGAACCAGCAGGAAGCCGGTGGTTTTGCCACACTCGGAGATACCCGCACGGTAGCACTGCAGCGCGATCAGGGCTGGTGGCAGTTCACTGCCTTCGATACCGACGAGACCTTCGACGCCACCGCACTACGTTCGGGATTTACTGCTCCCGCACAATTTTCCGGTGATGTACCCGCGCTGATGGAACACGTCGGCAACCGTATCCGAGACAAATGGTCAATCGTGGTCGCAACCCACGGGCCAGGACCGGCACGACGGCTGGCTGAACTCTTTGACGAACAAGGCCACACCGCCACCGTCGTGGAAGCGATCACCGAGCCCGAGCCCGGCAAAATCCACATCACGGTTGCGCCGCTAGGTGCCGGCTTCGCCTGGCATGAAAAAGGGCTCGCAATTGTCACCGAATACGACCTCTTTGGACGCCAAGCAGCCGGAACACAACGCGGCGAAAAACGTTCCCTGGCACGCAAGCGTCGCAATGCAGTGGACCCGCTGGCACTGGAAGAAGGCGACTTCGTTGTCCATAATCAGCACGGGATCGCGAAGTTCATTGAGCTACAACGTCGCAAAGTTGCTGGGGCACGCTCCGCGGCCGGTGAAGAGGGCTATCGCGAATACTTGGTCTTAGAGTTTGCGCCATCCAAACGTGGTGGCGCCGGCGACCGGCTCTTTGTCCCCACCGACCAGCTCGATCAGGTCAGCCAGTACGTCGGCGGTGACGTCCCGACCCTTTCCAAAATGGGCGGCTCGGACTGGGCACAAACCAAACGCAAAGCACGACGGGCGACCCGCGAGATTGCCAAAGAACTCATCCAACTGTATTCGGCGCGAATGGCCACCCGTGGGCATGCGTTCTCACCCGATAGCCCTTGGCAGGATGAGCTCGAACAGGCGTTTCCCCACATTGAAACACCCGACCAGCTCACGACCGTTGACGAGGTCAAAAAGGACATGGAAGCCGAAGTGCCCATGGACCGGCTTGTCGCCGGTGACGTGGGTTTCGGTAAAACAGAGGTCGCAGTCCGAGCAGCATTTAAAGCCATTCAAGACGGCAAGCAAGTCGCACTCCTTGTGCCGACCACGCTGTTGGCTCGCCAGCACACCGAAACATTTACCGAGCGCTTCGCTGGGTTCCCGGTGACCGTTCGGGCGCTGTCACGCTTCCAGAAACCCAAAGAATCGCGTGAAACGATTGAGGGTCTGGCCGATGGCAGCATCGACATGGTCATCGGAACCCACCGGTTGCTGTCCGACGAGATCCAGTTCAAAGATCTGGGCCTGGTGATCGTGGACGAAGAGCAGCGGTTTGGCGTCGAACATAAAGAAAAACTCAAACAGATGCGGACCAACGTCGATGTGCTCGCCATGACGGCGACCCCGATTCCTCGAACCCTAGAAATGTCGATGACTGGAATCCGCGAGACCTCGACCCTGGCCACCCCGCCAGAACAGCGTCACCCGGTTCTGACCTACGTCGGGCCGTATACCGATAAGCAAATCACTGCTGCCATTCGCCGCGAAATGATGCGCGAAGGCCAGGTCTTCTACGTCCACAACCGGGTGACGAGCATTAATAAAGTCGCCGCCCGGATCCAAGAGCTCGTGCCTGAGGCGCGAGTCGCTGTCGCGCATGGTCGGATGTCAGAATCCACGCTCGAACAAATCATGGTGGACTTCTGGGAGAAAGTATATGACGTTCTGGTTTCCACCACCATCATTGAAACGGGTCTGGACATTGCGAATGCGAATACGCTGATCATCGAAGACGCCCACCGTTACGGGTTGTCTCAGTTGCATCAGCTGCGTGGCCGTGTTGGGCGTGGCCGTGATCGAGCCTACGCCTATTTCCTCTACGACTCGGCCAGACCACTCAACGAAACTGCGATGGAGCGTCTCAAGGCGGTCGCAACTCATAACGAACTGGGGTCGGGTCTGCAGTTGGCACAAAAAGACCTTGAAATCCGTGGTGCCGGGAACCTCCTTGGTGGCGAACAGTCTGGCCATATTGCCGGTGTGGGCTTCGACCTCTACCTGCGGATGGTGGGTGAAGCCGTCGCGGACTTCAAGGGTGAAGAGGATACCTCACCGCAAGAAGTTAAAGTCGAGCTGCCGGTCAACGCCCACCTGCCGCACGACTATGTGCCCGGTGAACGGTTACGTCTGGAGGCCTACCGCAATCTGGCCCAGGCCACAGATGCTGATGCCGTACAGGCCGCAGTAGAAGAGTTGCAAGACCGCTACGGGGAACTTCCTGAAGCAGCCCAAAACCTTGTCGCGGTCGCGAACTTCCGCAACACGGCACGCGAGTACGGGATTTACGAAATCATGCTGATGGGTAAGAACATCAAGTTCGGACCGGTCGAAGAGCTTGCAGATTCTCGCGCCATGCGGCTCAAGCGGATGTACCCTGGTGCTTCCTACCGTGCACCGCTGAAAGCCATCATGGTACCACGACCAAAGACCAAGTCGGTCACCGGCAAGGATCTTGTGGACGCGGAACTGTTGGAATGGGCCGGAGAGTTCATCTCAGCGATTTTCGGGGACAACTAACTCAACGGCCGTCGCGCTTCCGGAAAAGACTGGGTTCCTGCGGGGCTCCGGAAAGTAGCCGGGCCATCGGAGTGCTATTGAGCAGTAATCCGATCGCAAACGAAACGGTCACAGCGACGCCGACGCGTAACCAAAAGTGATCCATGGAGTCCTCGCCGTACCCGTTTTGGTACATCCAGATCAGGACCAGCCCGTGAGAAAACACGACGGAGGTACCGGTCCGGACCAACCGTGATACACCAGCTCGTGTCCAGGGGAATTTTTGGAGTCCATCATTGACCCACGTGGCAAACAGCAAGATGAACCCGGCGGTCACAACGATCGCGATCATGGCCGTTGCTACCGGGGTACCGAAATCACCGGCTTGGATGTAATGTGCCCGAACATCGGTGGCATAGGTAATCGCGAGGCCGGCCGTGACCAGGATGAGACCGAGGGCCGCTAACAAATGCGACGCGACGTGCTGCATCAGGGGCATCAGAAGTTTGCGGAGCATTTCACCGACAAGCAGGTAGAACAGCACCGGCCAGGCCAACCCGAGGCGTAACGGCGTATTGACCAGCGGATGGACATCGAGCACGCCAGCGTCAAGCAACTCTACCGAAACATACGCGGCCACCAGCCCAGCGATCGCTACCACCCACACGACGGTCGTACCAAAGTATTCAAGAACACGTCGAAGGATGGTCGCTGCAGCAAGCGTGGTGATGAACCACGCAGCCATCCAGAAGATGGATTGCTGTGAGCCCCCGGTCCAACCCGACTCGAGATGTTCAAGTATGCGGTCTTGTTGTCCCCACAGGACGGTGATGAGCCAGACTGAGATCATGACTGACCACCCGAGGTAGGGGATGATCAAAGTGTCCCAGCGTCGGACAAACTCTCTTGCGACCGTGCGGCCCGGAGTGAAGAAAAAACCCGAGATCATGAAAAAGAGCGGCATGCGCCAGATCGTGAGTAATTCCTGATTCGGAAATGCGCCTGCGTGACCGACGACCACCATCACAATGGAAAAGACCCGCAGAAGGTCTATTCCAATGTTTCGACGAGGACGTGAGGTGGCCATAGACTCTTTTCGTTAGGCGGCGATCGCCATCCGGAACGGTCGTTCCTGGGGTACACCAGAAAACAGGCGGGCCGCCGAAGTCATATTAATAAGTACCCCGATGGCAAATGCTGCGATCATTGTCACGCTAAACCGTATCAATAAATCAGGAAGTGAGCTGCCGTTGATACCCAGCGAATGGAGATACAGCAGCACGAGCCCATGGCTGAGGACCACGGTTGAACCGGTACGCACCAGTCGGCCGACCAACCGACCAGCAAAGACCCAGCGATGTAAAAGCCTATTCACTCCGGTTGCAAAGACCATGAGAAAACCAATGGTCACGGTAATAGCGATCGCCGGGGTGATGACGGGCCAGCCGAACAGACCGGCATGAATATAGTGTGCAGGAATACTAAAGTGCGCGGCTAAGAACAGCGGAGCCACAATCAACACGCCCCCGATTGACGTAGCACGGGTGACAGAGAGTTCCATGACCGCGGGCATCACCCGAGAGCGAATCTCTTGCCCGACTAACAGGTAGAAGATGACGGGCAAACTGATGCCCAATCGCAATGGCATCTCAGCAAAAGGATGATCGTCTAGCACATCAGCGCGGCTCAAGTAGACGAAAATTCTGGAGAGGACGATACTGCCAATCCCGATGGCCCAGGCAACCCACCGGGGGTAGCGTTCAAGAAAGCGTAGGGCCACGGCCGAGATGGCCAAGGTGAGCAAGAACCAGGATGACATCCAGAAAATTGATCGTCCGGTCCCACCACGCCAGCCGGTGTGCAGATGGTGGAGGAGTTCTGCGGGGTCGGACCATTTGACGACGATAACGACCAGGCTGATGACCAGTGACCATGCCAAATATGGAATGACCAGCGTCTCCCAGCGACGTGCGGTCTCGATACGCAATGATCGTCCGTAGGGGACGAGAAAGAAGCCAGACAGGATGAAAAATAACGGCATGCGCCATATCGACAGCAATGTGGAACCGTCGAAGGTTCCAGCGTGGCCGAGGATGACCATGGCGATAGAAAAGACGCGCAGCGCGTCGATGCCGAGGTTACGGTGAGTGGAGTTCATGAGTGGAAACACAACAGCACCCGGGGCAAGAACACCCCGGGTGCTGCGTGGAATCTAGTAAACGCGGGCGTTTAGAGGTTTGGTGACTTGGACTCATGGATTGGGTCGGTCACAAAGTCCTCATCGACGGTGTTGGACTGGCCGGTGAACTGCCAACCGACGAAGAATACGATCGACGCGAGGACGATGAGCCCACCGAAGGTCCACCAGACGTTTTCAAATGATGTCCAGTTGAGCAGGTACAGACCAATCAAGAACAGCGCCAAGGAGACGCCGTAAATCAACCAGTTACCAGCCGTGTTTCCTTCACCGGAGAAATTTGCCGGTTTGCCGTCACGAATCAAGGGGACACCTCGTTCTTTCAGAAAAACTTACTGCCGCCAGACTACCCTGGACGACGATGCGATGATGTGTTGTTAACTAACAATAGCGTATGTCGAGCTTGCACCAAGACGAGTTGCGCCGGCTTGTAGCATGCTCACCGCGTCTTGCCGGGTGCGGATCCCGCCGGCGGCTTTCACCCCGAGAGCGTCGCCGACCGTAGTGCGCAACAATGCGACATCTTCAGGTGTGGCGCCACCGGGACCAAAACCGGTCGAGGTCTTCACAAAGTCAGCGCCGGCTTCAACCGCTGCTTCACACGCAAGGATCTTTGCCTGGTCAGTCAGGGCAGCGGTCTCCAAGATCACTTTGACTATGACGTGATGACCTTTCGCAGCTTCCACAACCGCACCGATGTCGTTGAATAACGTCTCCTTCTCATTGGCCAGCGCGGCAGCTTGGTTGATCACCATGTCGATTTCGTCTGCGCCGTTGTCAATCGCCTGGCGGGTTTCAAACGCTTTCGTTTCAGGTGTTTGAGCACCGGTGGGGAAGCCGACGACAGTACAGACCTTCACTGAGCTTCCGGCAAGGCGTTTGGCGGCCCGTGCTACCCAGACCGGTTGGATACAGACTGAGGCGGTGCCATAGTCGATAGCTTGTTCGCACAGGCTATCGATTTCCTGAGCTGAGGCTGTCGGACCCAAGAGGGTGTGGTCAATGAAGGCTGCGAGCTGGGATGCATCGAGGGTTTCGATCTGCTCGGGACTCAGGGGTGCGGTTTGTGACACGATTTCTCCTTAGGTGACGTTCACCAGGCTGGTAGCTTCGAGGCGTAATTGTTCCATGACGTTTTCGACCGTGGCCAGCGGTGTCCCGGGTTCGGCGAACACGGAGACATAGCATTTCACTTTGGGTTCGGTGCCCGAGGGGCGAATCATCAGCCGAGTGGATATCTCACCCGTCGTCGAAAATTCGATCATATTTTGCGGGCCGTACTGCTGGGCCAGTGGGACATCAGCGTGCTGATAATCCACGGTGGTCACCGGGCCGTAGCCAGCCAGTTTTTGTGGTGGATCGGCCCATAGGTCCTCGAGTAAAAGGGTTCCGACACTCGGGGACGGCACGGGTATGGCCACCTGATCGGACAGTGCCGGGCCCATGTGGTCTGTCAATTGACTGAGGTAGGCGAGCAAGTCGCTGTCCTGGGCTTTGAGTTCGGCGGCCAGGTCTGCAATGACGATCGCGGCGGACAGCCCGTCTTTGTCATTGACCAGGTGCGGGGCGACCGCATAACCCAGCGCTTCTTCGTAGCCATATCCCAACTCGGGAACGCGGCAGATCCATTTGAAACCGGTCGGTGTGACAGCATGGTCGACGTCGTGCTGCTTTGCTAGTTGGGCTAACTGCGGGGCGGACACGACGGAATTTGCTGCAGCTAACCCGTTTTCTGCCAAATAGGGCATGAGCCTGGCTCCCAGGATGAGTCCGACCTGGTCACCGGTCAGGCGTTGCCATCGACCTTCGACGGGAACCATCACTGCCAGCCGGTCAGCATCAGGGTCATGGGCCACAATCAGGTCAGTGTCGGGGTGGGCTTCAGCTGTGGCCACGGCCAGATCCAGTGCGCCGGGCTCTTCGGGATTTGGGAAGTCCACAGTGGGAAACAGCGGGTCGGGTCTGACCTGCTCTGGCACGACGGTAGGTGCTGCAAAGCCCGTGGCGTCTAGCAGCTGATCAAACGTGGCCGCTCCGACACCGTGGAGCGGGGTGTAGACCATTCGAAGGGCGGAGCGGTGCTCGGCGGGTGCAAACAGTGTATTGCAATAGTGAGCAACGGCTGCGACGTAGTCGGAAATACTCTGCTCTGTGAGCATCTGCCACCCGGTCTCGGCTCGGGTGGGAAGTTGGGTTGCGGTATTCCAATGGTGGATGTGGCCCGCAATGGCGTGATCTGTGGGAGCGGTAATCTGCGCGTAGGCCCCGGTGTCAGCCTCCGAAGGCTCCAGGCGCGGTCCGAGATACACCTTGTACCCATTATCGATGGGCGGGTTATGGGAAGCGGTCACCATAATGCCCACGTCGGCCTGACGCTGCTGCAGCGCGAAGGCCAAGACAGGGGTCGGGACCGGTGTCTCCATCAGGTGAACTCGACATCCTGCCGCGGTCAGCACAGCAGCTGAGTCGAGGGCAAACTGTTGTGACCCGTGGCGAGCGTCGTATCCGATGACGACCACCGGATCACTCACGTGAGTCAGCGCAAAGTCCGCGATACCAGCAGCAGCGCGCTGCACCACGACCCGATTCATGCGGGTGGTACCGGGGCCAAGCGGGGCGCGCAGGCCGGCGGTGCCAAAGGTCAGATACCCGGCAAATCGCGCGGTCAGCGTGGCATAGGCAGTGTCGTCACCCTCCAGGGCTGCGGTAATTTCGCGTTCCAGAACGTCGGCGTTGTCCGGGTCCAGCCGCAACCACTCTTGCGCTTGAGCGACGACCTCATGTACTTCAGATTGCATGGATAATATCGGCTAGTAGTTTCGAAACCCGTGGCGCGGCCGCTTCGCCGGCGGCAATGACGTCTTCATGGGACAGCGGAGCATCGGTCACCCCGGCCCCCGCATTGGTCACTAACGAGATACCTAAGACCTCTAGACCAGCATGCCGGGCCGCGATCGTATCAAGTGCGGTAGACATCCCCACCAGGTCCCCGCCGAGTGTACCGGCCATAGCGACTTCGGCCGGGGTTTCGTACTGAGGTCCGGCGAACTGAACGTAGACACCTTCCGTCAGTGACGGATCGACCTGTTTGGCGATGGTTCGTAAGCGCTTCGAATAGGCATCCGTCATGTCAACGAACTCTGCACCAACCAGCGGAGTAGTCCCGGTGAGATTAATGTGATCGGAGATCAGCACGGGCGTGCCCGGTTGAAGTTGCGGATCCAGGCCACCGCAACCATTGGTCAGCACGACGGTGGCCGCACCGGTCGCTGCGATCGTCCGAACGACGTGGGCAACGGCCTGGGTATCACGGCTGGCGTAGTAGTGGGTGCGAGAACCAAAGACCAAGGCCTGACGGCCATCGGGCAGTCGCACGGACGAAACTTTTTGCACGTGTCCGGCAACACCGTCTTGCCCGAGACCGGGAACCTGGTCAAAGGACACCTCGCCCGTGACTTCCCCGAGCGAATCGATCGTATGCGCCCACCCCGAACCCAAGACCACGCCGATGTCATGGCGCGGGCAGTCGAACCGGGCGGCTAGGACGTCTGCGGCCTCACGTGCTTGGTCAAAGCCAGGATGATTACCAATA
>DATBUK010000041.1:0-16307 GCA_036516155.1 Yaniella sp. | reverse complement strand
CAGCGGGACGTTGGTCCGTCCGTCTGGTCCGGGAGTGTTTCCTAACCGACGGTTGGCTTCATCAAGCTGCAGTCGGTAATCCACACCGACCACCGAAGCGCCGGCGTCTCGCATGAGATCCAAGATTTCTGCGGTTCCGGTACCGAAGTGCACCAGTGGGATGCCGCCTTCACCCATGAGGTCGGAGACATGCGTGATGGCCTGCTCGGAATAGGGTTTAACCTTGTGTTCGTAATTGGCCCGGGACAGCGACCCGGCCCAGGAGTCAAAGAGCTGCGCTGCGGATGCGCCGGCCATGATCTGCGCACGGAGGAAACGACCTGAGGCTTCTGCGGTCCATGCCATGAGCCGACCCCAGGCTTCCGGGTCGTTGTGCATCATCGTGCGCGGACCGAGGTGGTCGCGTGATGGTCGCCCCTCGACCATATAGGCCGCGACGGTATAGGGGGCCCCTGCGAAGCCGATGAGTGGACGCGCGCCGAGTTCAGCGACGGTGAGTTTGACCGCTTCGGTGATGGGTTCAAACATATCGTCGGTCAGTTCAGGAAGTTTCGCGATATCTTCAGCCGTGCGAATCGGCGCATCGAGGACCGGGCCCACACCGGGCTGAATCTCCACACCGATGCCCGCCAGTTTCAACGGGATCACGATATCGGAGAAGAAGATGGCAGCGTCGACGTCGTGACGGCGTACGGGCTGCAGGGTGATTTCTGAGGCCATCTCTGGAATCAGGCAGGACTCCAACATCGTCGTGCCTTCGCGCAGCTTGCGATATTCCGGTAGTGAGCGTCCGGCCTGTCGCATGAACCAGACTGGGCGACGGCTCCCCCGCTCGCCTCGATATCCTTTGATGAGATCCGATTCAGCGGTCGACTTGTCAGAGTCTTGCAGCATCAGCGGATGGGTGGCCGGCAGCGCCGGAGAATGAGAAAACGCTTGGGTCATGTCTGTTTATTATTCCAGCAACGACTGAGTGATTGCTGCACGTGTCCTCGCATTCGAGCTGATCACCCCAACAGCGAAACACGGCCGTCCATTTTGCCACGGTTGGCAAATTTCGTACGATGGGAGGCATTGTGGTGATGTTTTCCTTAGTCGCAGCGCACACCTGGTTGGACCTCGAAACGGTGGCGCAGTTAGGTAGCGGCGCTTCAGAGGTCGCCGAAGAAGTCTGTCCCGATGCCGTATCCGGCTTGGTCACGTTGTCGACCTGCAACCGCGTCGAGCTCTACGCAGAGGCCGGGAACAAGGATGTTGAACAAGCAGCCGAGGAGATTTTAACCACCATCGCCGAGTCTACCGGCATGCCATATGACGAGGTTGCCTCGGCCTTCAAGCTGTACCGCAACGACGCTGCCGTCCGTCATCTTTTTGAAGTTGGCTCTGGCCTGAAATCTGCCGTCGTGGGCGAACGCGAAATTGCCGGCCAGGTACGCCGCGCCCTTGCCGAGGCACACGAAGCCGGTCACACCACCGGTTCACTCACGAAGCTTTTTGAAACCGCAAGCAAAACTGCCAAGGATATCGGCGCGCAAACCGCACTCGGCTCCACCGGCCGTTCCATTGTGTCGGTCGCCTTAGATTTAGCCACCAAGCTGCGGGCGGGAACTTCCGTTGTCGGCGCCCGCCGCTTTTGGGAAGACGCCAATATTTTATTGGTCGGCACCGGAGCCTACGCCGGTACAACGCTTGCCCAACTGGAAGCCCGCGGCGCAAAGAACGTTGCGGTCCATTCTTCTTCGGGTCGCGCGCAGCAGTTCGTCGAAGACCGCGGCAACTGGGCCATGGCACTGGGTGGCTCTGACGTCGAAGGCGCGTTTGCTGAAGCAGATGTGCTGATCGGAGTGTCCGGCGGCGAACGCACCGTAAGTGCTCAACAACTTGAAAAACTTCGCGAAGGTGCAACACACCGGCTCACCGTATTAGATCTAGCGTTGACGCACGATTTTGATCCCGCCATCGGTGACCTCCCAGCCGTAGACCTGATTACACTTGAATCAGTGAAGATGGCAGCACCGTCAGAACAACAGGCTTCCATTACCCAGGCACAGCAGCTGGTCGATCGCGCAGTCGATGAATACCTCCACGACAAGCGTGAACGAACCGCCTCTGACGCCATCGTCACCCTGCGAGGCCACACCATGGCCGTGCTCGAGGAAGAAATGGCCCGCGTCCGAGATCGTCACGGCTGCACTGCCGCTGCAGAAGAAGTACAATTCGCCATGCGTCGAATGGTGCGACAGATACTGCACGAGCCGACCATACGGGCACGGCAAGCAGCCGCCAACGGGACGCTCGACGAATACGAAGCTGCACTCGAGACCATCTTTGGCCTCGATGTTGCAGAAACCACTGAACAACGACGTCGAAACGATCGGGTGAAAACCGAAGAGACCCCAGCCCACGACGCGGTGCCAGCACAACAACGAACCGCCTGACTCGGCTTCGCCTCGGCGCGGTGACCGCTGTGCACGACCAGCCCGAAACGGAATGCTCAACATGTCGAATACCACCACGTCACCAACCCGCATGCCGCGCGACAAACGCCGCGCACAACTCATCGATGTCGCGATGGACGTCTTTGCTCAGACCGGCTACGCCCAAACGACGATGGATGAGATCGCCCAGCGCGCCGCGGTGTCAAAACCCGTGCTGTATCAGCATTTCAAAAATAAACGCGACCTCTTCTTCACTCTCATCGACCACCAATTCGATACGCTTCGAGACACGGTCACAGCACGCATGCTGACTGTGGATCCGGAGGCTGACACCGCCGATGAAGACACCGCATATCAGGCAGTTCGTGGAGTCTATGATTTCGTCGCAGATCCCCGTGGCCTGTATCGGCTACTGTTAGACACTTCGATGGACGAGCCGGAAGAGCTCGAAGCTCGCAAAGAAGAATTTGTCAGCCAAATGGTGGAAGTCGTCTCCCCGTACATCTTTGATAACTCGATCTTGGACGTCAACAGTTCGAAATTTGTCACCCGAGGGATCGCGTCTGTGGTGATGTTCCTTGCGACCCGCTGGGCCGAAGAACATGCGCCGGGTCGAGGAACAGACGAACCCATCCCCCTGGAAACCGCGCTCGAACACACGGTGCGCTTTGTTGCTTACGGGGCGATCGGCTTCGACCTATCCAATAATCCATGAGCGTAGTGATGACCGGGCTCAACCGCCCGGTACCAAAACTGTTCTAAGCTGAACAGTGGAATATACGCTCCCACTGTCATCTATTCTAGGAGGACACCAACCGTGGAAATTCACATCGGCATCCAAAACGTCAGCCGCGAAATCGTATTCGAGACCGAAATGTCGAAAGACGAGGTCCTCGAACGCGTCCAGGCTGCAGTCAAAGACAACACCCCACTTGAACTCACCGACAATAAAGACGGCACCATCGTCGTGCCTGCCGGAGTACTCGGCTATGTCGAGATCACCGACACCACCTCCCGCCGGGTTGGTTTCATCGCCGGCTAATCGCCGGACCCTAACCACCAGGTAGACTGAGGATCGATCCACCTCCGTGGATCCCATATTTTACCCCCGGATGACCGGTCGTACGTGCACGCGTATCTGTTACTTTTGACTTCTCCACGATCGGCTCCGCCAGCACGCTACCGTGCGGAAAACTGAGCTAAGGAAAATCAATCGTGACACATAACGCTAACGAAACGTTTGCCGATTTCGGGTTACGTCCCGAAATCGTGCAAGCACTCGCCGACCAAGGCATCGACGCACCCTTTCCGATCCAGTCAATGACGCTGCCCATCGCGCTAGGTGGCCAGGACATCATTGGCCAAGCAAAGACCGGTACCGGCAAAACCCTCGGCTTTGGGCTCCCAGTACTGCACAACGTACTGGGCCCCGAAGACGAAGGCTATGAGGACCTTCAGGTGCCGGGTGCACCCCAAGCACTCATTGTGACCCCGACCCGCGAACTGACTGTTCAGGTCACCAAAGACCTCGAAGGTGCCGCGAAGAAACTCTCCGTACGCATCATGTCCATCTACGGTGGCCGCGCGTACGAACCTCAAATCGACGATCTAAAACGCGGGGTCGACGTCATCGTTGGCACCCCGGGTCGCCTGATCGACCTGATGAAACAAAAACACCTCGACCTGTCGCAGATTCAGACGGTTGTCCTCGACGAAGCCGACGAAATGCTCGACCTAGGCTTTTTGCCCGACGTTGAAACCCTGCTGCAAGAAGTCCCCGAAAAGCGCCAGACGATGCTGTTCTCCGCAACGATGCCCGGAGCCGTCGTCACGATGGCCCGACGCTACATGGTGCAGCCGACGCACATCTCTGCTGCCGATCCGGAAGACGATTCGATCGTCAAACGCGACATTCGTCAGCTCGTATACCGCGCCCACCACATGGACAAAGACGAGCTGTTGGCTCGCACACTACAAGCTCGTGGCCGTGGGCTGACCATTATCTTTACCCGCACAAAGCGTAGTGCCGCACGAGTTGCCGAAGAACTGCAACGTCGCGGTTTTGCCGCCGGAGCACTCCACGGCGATCTCGGCCAGGGTGCTCGAGAACAAGCCCTGCGCGCATTCCGAAACGGCAAAATCGACGTGCTCGTCGCAACCGATGTGGCCGCTCGCGGGATCGATGTCGAAGAAGTTACCCACGTCATCAACTTCCAAGCCCCCGATGACGAAAAGACCTACCTGCACAGGATTGGTCGGACCGGTCGAGCCGGACATAAAGGTATCGCGGTGACGCTGGTGGACTGGGAAGATGTTCCCCGCTGGCGGCTTATCGCTCAGGCCTTAGAAATCGAACAGGTCGAGCCGGTTGAAACCTACTCCGCTTCGCCCCACCTCTATGAAGATCTCGACATCCCCGAAGATGTCAAGGGCAAACTGCCGAAGGCCCAGCGGACGCGTGAAGGCCTTGACGCTGAAGATCAAGAGGAATTGGGCGGTCCAGATAAACAACGTGGTCGCGGAGGCCAACGCCAGGGTGGCCGCTCAGCACAAGGCGGTCGTGGTGGGCAGAATCGCAATCGCAATCGACAAGGACGCGGTGGCCAACGCAAGCGCACACGTTCTGGATCTGCTGATACCCCATCACGCGAAGGCCAGTCGGGTAAACAGAAACCACGTCGTCAACGAAGCCGCACTCGGCGTCGCAACGGTGAAGTTGTACAACGTGACTCCCGTGGTGACAACTAGCTAATCCATGACCGAGTTCTTTACTGGGCCCAACAAAATCATCCACGGCGACAACATGGCCATCCTCACCGAAGTGCCAGATGAATCCGTCACGATGATCTACGTTGACCCACCCTTCAATACCGGACGCACCCAGTCCCGAGCGTCAATGACCACGGTGCGGGTCGCCGACGGAAAAGGCGATCGAGTGGGGTTCGGTGGTCACTCATACGAGACCCTTCGAGGGGCCTTAGCTTCATACGATGATGCGTTTACAAACTATTGGGACTTTCTGGAGCCACGTTTAGAACAGGCTTGGCGTATCTTAGCTGAAGACGGCACGCTCTACCTTCACCTGGATTACCGTGAAGTCCACTACGCCAAAGTCATGTTAGACATGATCTTTGGTCGCGACCACTTCTTAAATGAGATCATCTGGGCTTACGACTATGGCGGAAAATCCCGCAGCCGGTGGCCGGCCAAACACGACACGATCTTGGTCTATGTGAAAGATCCCAAAAAATATTGGTTCGACTCAGCCGAGGTCGACCGCGAACCCTACATGGCACCCGGACTGGTCACACCAGAAAAGCGCGCCCGCGGCAAACTGCCCACTGACGTGTGGTGGCATACGATCGTCTCCCCCACCGGGAAAGAAAAGACCGGTTACCCCACCCAGAAACCCGTGGGACTGGTGCGCAGAATGGTAGCGGCCTCGTCACGACCCGGTGACTGGGTACTGGATTTCTTCGCCGGCTCCGGCACCCTCGGTGCAGCAGCAGAAGAGCTCGGCCGACGCTACGTTCTCGTGGATCAAAACCAACAGGCAATCGAAGTCATGACCGCTCGGCTACCCAAGGCCGAAGTCGTGACCACTGAGCTCGTCCGCGACTAATTGCCGTTCCACAACACGGTATACCCCGAGGTGGCTTGTGCTTCGATAGCCTCCACGGTGGCCCGCGGGGTGACGTGTTCACCGATCCGATTGGGTTTCCCAGCCCCGTGGTAATCAGATGACCCGGTCACGAGTAAGTCATGTTTTTTGGCAAACTCGAGCAACCACGCTTTCCCGCTACCGGAATTATCGCGATGGTAGACCTCTACACCTGCCAGCCCGGCATCGAGCATGTCATAGAACAACCGTTCTTCGACCACCCGGCCCCTGACCTTGGCCTTCGGGTGGGCAAACACCGGTACTCCCCCAGCAGCGCGGATCAATTCGACACCGAGCACTGGATCAGGGGCATAGTGCGGCACATAGTACTTCGAACCGCCACGCAGAATGGAATCAAAAGCCGCAGAACGATTCGGTACCGCTCCGACCTGAACCAACGCATCCGCCAGATGTGGTCGACCGATCGTCGATTCGACTGTGGTTTGTTGTTTCACCAGGTCCCACGTGATGGGAAAGTCTTCCGCCAGTAACTCGGTCATGCGCTTGGCCCGGGTATACCGAGCGTTCCGAGATTTGGCGATTTCAGCCAACAGATCGACATTGGTCGGATCGTGCAAATAGGACAGCACATGTACGGCAATCCCATTGGCAGACACCGTGGAGAGTTCCATGCCGCGAACCAACGCTATCTGGTGTTCTGCGGCCGCCTCTTCGGCAGCGTCCCAACCGGCGGTCGTATCATGATCCGTGATGGCAACACCGTCAAGACCGGCCCGAGCCGCTTCGGAAACCACTTCCGCAGGCGACGTCGTGCCGTCCGATAGATCCGAATGAGTGTGCAAGTCGAAGGCCATAAGTGGTCATTCTACTAGCCGTCCCACCTTTCCGGCAGATTCGCCCACCGGCGTGACAACCACTCGATCGGACCCCGGTGACAAGCTTGTCGCGAATATTGCTGCAAGTCATAGACAGCCCAATCAATCATGGGAAGATTACAGGTATGACTCAACCATCTGATCACGTTTCTACTCACGATCAACCCCTCGAGGAGCGAGTTGAGAATCGCTCGCATCGCCCGTCGTCAGACGCGTTCAAAGCGTTCATGGCATCGCATTGGGAGCAGACCGAGGAACAAAACTATCAACCAGACGCAGCCGCAGCATATGCAGCTCAGCGTCGGGTTACCCTCTCTCAGCGCTTCCCCACCGACCGGCTCGTCATTCCTGCAGGTGCACCAAAGGTGCGCTCTAATGACACCGATTACCGGTTCCGACCGCATTCTTCATTTGCGCACTTGACGGGATTGGGTGTCGATCACGAACCGGAAGCAGTCTTGGTGATGCAACCAGTCGCTGAAGGGACCGGGGACCACGGCAGCAACCATGAGGCCACACTGTTTTTCCGTCCCCTCGCCGGACGAGATTCTGAAGAGTTTTACTCGAACACCAAAACCGGTGAGTTCTGGGTAGGCCCACTACCAACCCTGAAAGAGTTGCAGCAGCGCACTCAAATCCCGACCAAAGACTTATCCGAGCTGGAATATGCGGTAACCGTGGATGCCGGTGTCGTCGAAGTGGGCGGCACCCGGATTCGGTTGGTGCGCGAAGCTGACCAGAACATGGATGCGCTGGTAGATACCTCACGCATCAACACCAGCGTTGATCTTGAGCAATCCGACGCTCTTGATGCAGAACTCGCAGAGTTCCTATCGGAAATGCGCCTCATCAAAGATGACTATGAAATTGCTGAGCTCCGTGGCTCCGTCGAGGCAACGATTCGTGGGTTCGAGGACATCGTTCGCGCGATTCCTCAGGCGACCGAGCACAAACGCGGAGAACGGGTCATCGAAGGCGCGTTCTTTGCTCGTGCCCGGTTAGAAGGCAACGATCTTGGCTATGACACGATCGCTGCCGCCGGAAATAATGCAACGGTCCTGCACTGGATTCGCAATACCGGTCCGGTCAAGGACGGGCAGTTATTATTGGTTGATGCCGGTGTGGAAGCGGATTCGCTCTACACAGCCGATATCACCCGGACCCTTCCGGTCAACGGTAAATTCAGCCCGGTACAAGCCAAGATTTACAATGCGGTCCTTGCTGCCGCTGATGCTGCACTTGACGCCGCGAAACCCGGTGTGCTCTTCCGAGATATTCACAATACCGCTATGGAAGTGCTGGCTCAGCATCTTGATGAGTGGGGCCTCCTGCCGGTTTCGGTCGAAGAAGCGCTCGCTCCAGAGGGCCAACACCATCGTCGTTGGATGCCGCATGGAACATCCCACCATTTGGGGTTAGATGTCCACGATTGTGCTCAGGCCCGGCGGGAAATGTACCTGGATGCACCGCTGCGTGAAGGCATGGTGTTTACAATTGAGCCCGGTTTGTATTTCAAACAAGAAGATCTTGCGATCCCAGAAGAATACCGCGGCATCGGAGTCCGGATCGAAGACGATATCCTCGTGACCGCCAACGGCGCGGAATCACTGTCATCGCATCTGCCACGCACAGTAGAAGATATCGAAAACTGGATGCAGCGACTCTGGCAGAGCTAGCGGTTTGAGTCAGTCTGATCCGTGTCGTCTGAGTCTTGCTGCTGGGAATCCGGTTGGGGGTCTACCCGGACACCGTATTGCGGACGTCCGTCAGGAAGATCCTGGATTCCGCCAGCAGGCTCAGACGTAGGCTGTTCTGGCTTCGCTGCGTCTGGCTGAGGATCAGGGGCCGGTGTCGGGCTGGCTTGCTGGGCTTGGTTTGTCGGCTGTGGCCCAAGGGCCGCGGTGACCTGGCCCGCGACCGCGTTATCAACCACCAGATCATAGCTGACAGCAGTCATGGACGGGATGAGGGCATACTTGAGTTGTCGACGCCGCATCACTTCACCGATGACTCCGAAGATCACCCAGATCACTGCACCGAGAACCATCGTGGACCCTAAGGTCATGATCATGCCTTGTCCACCGGCCATCATCGACAGCAGTAAGCCAATGAACAGGCCGAAGAAGGCCCCTTGGAGCGCGCCGCGTCCTGCCACTGCGGCATAACTTGGCCGATGACGTAGTCGATAGACCGAACGTAAGTCGCGTCCTACGATAGATAGAAACCGTGGATCCACCCCGGCTTCTACCGCACGATCGACGGCCGCCATGGCGGCATCGTACGAACGGTAGTTGCCGACTAACTGCCCCTGTGGCAGTGGCGACCCAATGTGTGCTCCAGGACCAAACATACTCATAGTGTCTATTTTCTACCCTGTGACCCGGACTTTCCACCACCCCGCCCACATTGCGCTGTGAGCAAGGAGAATCAATATCCCATGACAGCATCGACTGACCTGTATCCCGGTGGCGTTCTCGCACCCGATGTCGTGCCGGAGTCCTCGCGCGAATGGCAGGCATGGCAGGCTCTGCGGGAGGTCATCGATCCCGAGATTCGCCAACCCATCACTGCACTGGGCATGGTTGCAGCCGTCGAATTCGAGGGCGAAGACATCTCCGTGACCATCCGGCTTACGATCGCCGGATGCCCGATGCAGGATACGATCCACCAAGACGTTGCCACGGCGTTGCAGTCAGTCACCGACGGGAGTGTCTCGGTTCGGTTGTCCAGCATGACTCCTGAACAGCGTGTTGCCCTACAGGATCATCTCACTGCTTCTCGACCAAAGAATCCGTTCGGACCCGATTCCTTAACGAAGGTTTACGCTGTGGCTTCGGGCAAGGGCGGGGTGGGTAAGTCCACGATCACGGCGAACCTCGCGGTCGGTTTAGCCCAGCGGGGGTTATCAGTTGGCCTCATTGATGCCGATATCCATGGTTTCTCAATCCCAGGGCTATTGGGGGTCAATTCGAAACCCACGAAGGTCGAAGACATGATCATGCCACCGATTGCCTACGGCGTGAAGATCATGTCGATCGGCATGTTTTTGGATACCGACCAGCCGGTTGCGTGGCGCGGCCCGATGCTTCACCGAGCCTTGGAACAGTTCATCACCGACGTGTACTGGGGTGATCTGGATGTGTTGTTGATTGATCTGCCGCCGGGCACCGGAGATATTGCGATTTCCACGGCACAGTTGCTACCCACCGCAGAGTTATTGGTTATTACCACACCAGAGCATACCGCCGCGCAAGTAGCAGCCCGTGCGGGTCAGCTGTCGACGCAAACGAACCAACCGGTGACCGGCGTCATCGAGAATATGGGGCCCATGCAACTGCCGGATGGGACGTGGTTGGAAGTCTTTGGATCTGGCGGTGGTCAGGCCGTCAGCGAGCGGCTCACGAACGTGTTAGAACAACCGGTGCCGTTGCTGGGATCAATTCCATTGGACCCAACGCTTCGGGCCGATAGCGAGGCAGGCACCCCAACCGTAGAGGTCTCACAAGATGCCGCGGCAGGGCGGGCCTTACAGTCGATTGTCGCCCAGTTGGCTACGACTCCACGCGGGCTGGCGGGCCGCAAACTGCCGGTTTCGCCTAAGTAGCTTCCGCATCGAACGGAGTCCCAGGCTCAGCTACCTCTACCGGCTCCTGCACCTCTGGTGCCACATCAGACGGCTCATCGATCGTCAAAGTTTCTTCGGCCGAAGCGTCCTCATCAACGTTTGTGGCCGTTACCGCCGGGTTTGATTGGGGCGCGATGTCTGACTGGTTCGAGTCTTCGGGGTGAGCTGGATTAGGAAAGCGTGGTTGCTGTTCGAGCTGATCGATCGGTACGGCAGCGGCCATGATCTCTGCTTGCGTGAGGCGGGGCCGCTCGTTGGGCTTATCCAACACTGTGTTGGCGGCATCATGGACCGTATTTTTGGCATCGGTGAGTGATGCTTCAAGATCTTCGATGGGCTCGGAGAGCGCTTCGCGAATGACTCTGCGCGGATCGTATTGGCGTGGATCGTACTTTTGCCAATCCACCTCATCGAAGTCTGTGCCGGTTTCTTCTTTAAATTGCTCTTTAGCACCTTCGGCCAGTTTGCGTATCTTGTGGACCCACTCACGCAGTTTCCGGAGGTATTCGGGGATCTTATCTGGCCCCAACAACAGCAAGGCGAGCACGATGAGGACAATGAGCTCGCCACCATTAATACCGAAGATGTTCATACTGGATTACAGCTTACCCGAAAGCGATTAGGACGCCGATTTCAGGCGGTATTATCGGCCCATGAGACGCTCTAGACCGCGCTCAAACCGGTGGCTAACGCCCTCGGGAGAATCCTCACCGATCGTACTCAGGCGGGACTTCTCTTCGACATAGAGAGTCGACATGATGCCTCCGGCATAATCTGCATCGGAGGTGGAATCTACCCGGTACTGCGACTTACTGGTTGCCATGTACGCTGTCCATGAACCATCCGGATAGGTATAGAGCCAGACGTTTTCAGCAACCGGTAGGGAGATCTCGGTCGCATCGGATTTGGTGAAGTCTAATCGACTGCAGGCAGTCACCGAACCGTCTTCCTGTTCGGTCCGACATTCTCGGACCACGGTCTGATCTTCAACATTCGTGGATGAACTATTGAAGACCGACATGACATAAACCTGGCCGTCTTCTTCGTCAACGACGGCTGATTCGAATGACATGCCCAGGGCTTGGAACTGTGGAATCGTCCAGCCTGCGGCACGCAGATCGCTCACCGAGTTGAGCCGAACAGGGCTTCCTCCGATGCCAAGGGGGGCACTGCTATAGGACAGTTGCGCGGTCGTGGTACCAAAATCCGTAGGAATCTTGGTGGAGTCGTCACTTGGAGTGGGACGAATGAGGTCTTGAGGATCGGCCTGAACCACTTCGACTTCTTGCGGGATCAGAGCGGGTGAAGAAGAGTTCGCCGATTCAGACGTACGTTCTTCTCCACCTAAAACCCACAGGCTCACAAATAATCCAACGACGACCAGCCCCACGACACCGGCCCCGACAAGAAATTTCCATCCCGCAACACCATTTGAGTGCATCACGGCAGGTGGTTGGGGCGCGGTATAAGTACTGGCTTCGCCGCGAGAGATTTTGTCGAGCTTTCGTGTCACCGACAGAGCAGAAGATCGCTGTTCGACTTCCTTAGCGCACTGGGGGCACTCCGCCAGATGGGCGCGCATCCGCTGATCAGCCGATGCAGAAAGTTGACCTTCCAGAAACGCATCAAACCTGGAGCGCGGATGAAAAGCGAAGCTTGCAGAACTTCTGCTCATCAACAAATCCTCGCTTCCCTAAACAAGACAACATACTTCAAGACGAGACTGCCCTCATTGTGACAAATCAGTCTGAGAATATTCTGAAACAGTCGTGGTCATTTGGCATGAATGCGATATCGTGAGCGGCTACCTTTACAATGAAGTGAGCATGTCCCATGCGAACATCAAGTTTACGGGAGTACAAACATTATGAAGGCGCTGAGTCCGCAACAGACCGGCAAATACGCAAGCTGGGCTTTTGCTGAAGCACGTCCGGTTGAGGACGACGTCCTACTCATGGCTCGCGATCGGTCGGCGGAGTTAGGCATCACACCGGTTTCTGAGGGCACAGCATCGCTCTTGACTTTTTTAGCTGCGGCATCCCGTCCGCACACGATGGTGGAACTTGGTACAGGTGCCGGCGTGTCGGGGTTAGCCTTGATGCGTGGAGCGCCCCGAGGTGCGGTCCTGACCTCGCTTGACCCGGACGCCGAGGCGCAACGGGCTGCCCGTGAAGTGTTTGGTACCGATGGCTACCCGAGTTCCACGACGCGACTGATTGCCGGTCGTGGCCGTACCGTATTGCCGAAATTGTCTGCCGGCGCATACGATCTGATGTTTATTGATGCAGATCCGTTGTTATTGGATTACCATGTCACCGAAGCGGCTCGTGTGCTCCGCTCCGGTGGCATGGTGATTATTCACGACGCGTTAGATCAAGACCGGGTACCCAAGCCCGCCGTGCGGGAGGCTTCCACGGTCATGTTGCGAGACGTGGGAAATCAGCTACGCGATAACACGACGATTTGGCGGACCTCCACGCTCCTGACCACGGGAACCGGCTTGTTGATGGCTACCCGGGTTTGAACCTTAGGCGTCGGTCAAAACGCCGTTCAGGGCGTCTTTCAGTGCTTCGGCTTCCTCGTCGTTCAGTTCCACGACAAGGCGCCCGCCACCATCGGTAGGAATGCGCATCACGAGTTTACGTTGTTCACGAACGACCTCCATTGGGCCGTCTCCGGTACGAGGCTTCATTGCAGCCATGAGTGTTCCTTTCAATACGCGTCATAACCGCGACGCGTGCGGTTGACATTACTGAGATGATTCTTGGTTGGACGGTTGCTGCTCTACAGCTTTGCGCAACGCAGCGATCTGTTGATCTCGTTCGTCTAACGCTGTGGTTAGCCGGTCCAAGACCTGATCAACTTGATCGGTGCGGTATCCACGCAAACCAACTGCAAAACGAATGTCTTGGATGTCGAGGGCGGAAATATCTTCTGCTTCCGGTAAGAGTACCGGTGGCAATGTTGGCAGTGGTTCAGCAAGTGGCTTGACGAGCTGTTGATCCCCACGAGTGATTATGATTACAAGAGATCCGATGACGAGCACGCCCAGCACCAGAATTTCTATCATCAGAATCGCATCGCCCATGTCTCCATTATCGCATGAAATATTCAACTATGCTTGTGGGAAGCCAAAATCCGTTACAAGCGCACCATAAATGACCACTTGTACCACGTCAGCGGCGGTGCAGCCAGAGGAGGCCGGTGTGTCAGCTGTGTCGAGATGCCACCTACGGCGAAGTCGGCTAATGTCTGAGCGTGGCCACTTATCAACACCAGCATCTCCGCGCTCGCTTTTGGACAGTCATCGCCCTGACCGCCGGGCTCATGGTGACCGGGTGCGCTTCCGAAGACAACGTCGTGGTGGAAGAGGAACCGGTAGATCCGCAGGATGTTGTCACCGTAGGAGTCGCGGTCTCTTCACCGGGTCTGGTCTCTGGGGTGGCTCCAGCCGAAGTCACCGGTGCCGAAATCGATCTCGTCACTGCTCTGGTCGAGCACATGGGTTCACTTCCAACCGAGGCCGAAATCTTCTGGGTGCCCACTACCCCAGCATCAGTCGCAGAAGATCACTACCAGTTTCAACTAGCGATCGGCCAATTTACGCAAGCAACTTTAGATAGCGCTTCAGCCCAAGTTGGCCCGTATGTGACGGTGCAGCCTGGCTTGCTGGTGCACCAAGAACCCAGCGATGACGCCACCCCAACCCTTGAGCCCCTGGCAGTGAACTCGATTGAGACACTTGAAGATCTGGCAGATGCTTCGGTCTGTGTCGTTTCGGGCTCCCTTGCCGCCGGTGCAGAATTGCCCGCTGAGCACACCGTCCTAGAACCCACGGTCACAGAATGCGAAGTCGGGATGCGGTCTGGACGCTACGATGCGATCTCCGCCGATAATCTGCAGTTGGCGGGGTTGTTGGTGGATCCGGCCCACAGTGAGCGGTACGAGTTACTGTCCTGGGAAGACGTAGCGGACGACGAGCCGAACGCGGCAGAAGCATTGGATGAGCGGCTCACCACTGCGGGATCCTATTGGTTAGGTGTGGATGCAGACCTCTGCGGTGAGGCTGCAGAAGCATTGGAAACACTTGTTGAAGATGGTGTCGTAGAGGAAGCGTTTTCGTCACTCGACAATGTCGAAGGTTTCCAGTTGCAAACGGTCGAGGCCGCTGAAGTGACCACCGCTCACTGCGAACCAGCAGATTAAACACTGAGACGCCCCACCGACGGTGAGGCGTCCCTGTGGATGTCTGGGTGGTTAGTTTGCGCCTGGGTAGTGACGCAGCTCTTCACCTACGTAGACCTGGCGTGGACGGCCGATACGAGTTTCATCGTCGGTGATCATTTCGCGCCACTGTGCGATCCAACCTGGGAGACGACCCAGGGCGAACAGCGGGGTGAACATCCGGTTCGGGAAGCCCATCGCGCTGTAGATCAGGCCCGTGTAGAAGTCAACGTTCGGGTACAGTTTGCGCTCGATGAAGTAGTCGTCGTTGAGTGCGCGCTCTTCGATGCGCATTGCCATTTCGAGACGTTCGTCGTTGCCACCAAGTTTATTGAGAATCTTCTCTGCGGTGGCTTTCACGATGCGTGCGCGTGGATCATAGTTTTTGTAGACACGGTGACCAAAGCCCATCAGGCGAATGCCGGACTCTTTGTCTTTGACCTTGTCCATGAATTGTTCTGGGCTGAGGCCTTCTTCTTTGATCTCGTCCAGCATGTTGAGCACGGCTTCGTTTGCGCCACCGTGCAGGGGGCCGAAGAGCGCGTTGATCCCGGCAGAGATAGAACCGAAGATGTTGGCGTGCGATGACCCGACCAGGCGCACGGTCGAGGTCGAGCAGTTCTGCTCGTGATCGGCGTGCAAGATGAGCAGCATGTCGAGCGCATCGACCATGTCCTGGTCGAGTTCGTAAGGTTCGGTAGGCACGCCGAACGTCAGGCGCAGGAAGTTTTCGGTCAGGTTCAGCGAGTTATCCGGGTAAAGGAAGGGCTGGCCAATGGATTTCTTGTACGCGTAGGCGGCCAGTACCGGTACCTTGGACATTAACCGGATCGTGGAGATGTGGACTTGTTCTTCGTCGAAGGGGTCCAGGGAATCTTCATAGAATGTCGAGAGCGCTGAGACTGCTGACGACAGCACAGCCATGGGGTGAGCATTGCGTGGGAAACCGTCGAAGAACGCTTTGATATCTTCGTGCAGCATGGTGTGGGAACGGATGTTGTTGTCCCAGTCAGCCAGCTGATCGGCGGTTGGCAGTTCACCGTAGATGAGCAGGTAGGCTACTTCCAGAAATGAGGAGTGCTGTGCCAGTTCTTCAATCGGGTAGCCGCGGTAGCGCAGAATACCTGCGTCACCATCAATGTAGGTGATAGCTGACCGTGCATTGGCGGTATTCATGAACCCCGGGTCGTAGGTGACCGTGTCAGTGTCACGCAAGACCGTGGCGATGCTGAGACCGTCGTTGCCGACCGTTGATGCAACGCGTGGAAGGTCAACGTGTGTTTCGCCTACCGTCAGCTTGCCGTCATGTGTTTCAGTCATTTTCCCTCTTGTCCGTGCAGCACGCAGCGTGCACTATGGCCACGATCGGTGGCACTATTCGATATGTCTCTGCTGTACAAATTTACCAATTTTGGTGACGTTTCAAACATTATGGCCAAACGGTGTCATCATAGCGTGGCCAGTCGAGTCACCGCCTGGTGCACGTCACCATCCGTGGCGGTGAGCGAGATGCGAATGTATCC
>DATBUK010000040.1:0-4308 GCA_036516155.1 Yaniella sp. | reverse complement strand
CTGATGTTGAAAAAGATCATGGCCGCGATGACGGCCCAGGTCGTTTGGTCGATGCCCAAAAATCCCAGGGGGCCGTTGGGGCCCAGCAGGGCGCGGAAGGCTACCCCGACGACCACGGTGGGCAACACGAAGGGGACCAGGGTGATGGATCGCAGGATAGTGCGGCCGGGAAAATCGGTGCGATAGAGGATATAGGCGGCCGGGATACCAAACAGTACGGATCCGGCGGTGCCGGCCAGGGCCATCGTCAGCGTGTGGCCGACGATGGCCCAGGTCCGGCCGGTGGCCAGTACCTCACCAAATGCGCTGAAGTCGAGCGCGCCGGCGTCGTCGGTGATACCGCGCAAGAGCATCGCCGACACGGGCCAGGCGAAGAAGATGGTGAGGAAGGTGAGGATCAGAACAACGGCTGCGCCCCACCCGAGGCGGGCGATCACGAGCTGTGGTTTTCGTAAACTTCGGTCCAGTCGGCCAGCCAATCGTCACGGTTCTCGGCGACTTCGGCGTCGTCGATGGTGATCGGGTCGTCGGACAGGTCAGCGTATTCGGACCATGCTTCGGGCAGTTCGACCTCGTCGTTGACGGGATACATGAACATCTCTTCGGGCAGACTTTCTTGGAATTCGGTGCTGAGCAGGAATTCGATGAAGGCTTTGGCACCTTCTGGGTTGGCACCGTCTTCGAGGACTCCGGCGTATTCGACCTGCTGCGTGCACGTGTCCAACAGCGAGGCGGTGCGGCCTTCTTCTGCTGATGGTGACGACGAGTAGCTCAGCACCAGCGGGTAGTCGCCCTCGCCGGCCGAGGTGAAGTCGGAGTAGTAGGCATCCGACCAGCCGCCGGCAACTTTCGCGCCGTTGTCGAGCAGGTGTTCCCAGTAACTCTGCCAGCCGTCGTCGTATTCGGCAATCGTGGCGACCAGAAATGCCAGGCCGGGTGATGAGCTTGTCGGGTCGGTCGTGACGAACAGGCCTTCGTAGGTGGGGTCGAGTAAGTCGTCGAGGGTTTCGGGCGGGGTGATGCCTTCTTGTTCAAACCATTCGTTGTCGATGTTGACGCAGACCTGCCCGTGGTCGATGGGTGCCAGGTGGCCGTCGTCATCCGAGTCGAGAGCGTATTGTTCGGCCGAGCCCAGATCGACGTCGTGGCTGGTCAACAGGTCTTCGGCGAGCAAGGTTTCGGCCGAGTAATTGTCGATCCCGTAGACGCCGTCGACCGTGGGGTTATCCTTCTGCAGGATCAGCTGGTTCAACACCGCGCCGGCGTCGCCGGGGGAGGTCGTGGTGACGCTGTAACCGGTGTCTTCTTCGAATGCGGCCACGAGCTCTTCGGGCACGTTGAACGAGTCATGCGTCATGATGGTGATCGAGGCTGCGGCGTCTTCATCAGTGTCGGGGGCCTGGTCGGCAACCGAACAACCGGCCAGACCGAGCGCGGCCACGATGAGTACGGGCAAAGATTTTTTCAAAGGTTCCTCCTGTGGGCTAGGAGGGCACGCGATGCGTGGAGAGTTCCGACTTCCTCCGCCAGTATGAGCTGGAATCAGGTTCGAGGGTCTGCTTACGCACTCTCAGCAGCATTGGGCTGCTCCCCTGTCGATGGCTCTAATGTACCGTATTGACCACACGTCGTGACAGTGTGTCAAGGGCTATGACGTTTGGGTTCCTTCGCTGCCCTGTGGGACGGCGGCTTGCGCGCGGCGGGTGCCGATCACATCGATGATGGCCACGGCCAGTGCGATGGAGACCATGACCATGATGAGGCCGAAGGCTGCGACGAATGCCCAGTTCCAGGAGTAGGCGGCTGCGACCCCGAACAGCACCGAGGTGATCAGCGCGGTCCCGATGGAGGTGCCGACGCGTTGGCCGGTCTGCATGACGCCACCGGCAACACCCGAGACATGGGCTGGAACTTTGATAAGCGTCAGGGTCTGGTTGGGGGAGACGATGAATCCCTGGGCCACGCCCAGCAGAGACAGGGTCGCGATGAGCCACCACACCGACCAGTCCCACAGTTGGACCCCGACGATGACGAAGATCGAGGCGGCCAGTGCGGTCAGGGTGACGGTCATGCCCCAAGCGACCATGGGGCGTCCGGCGCGCAACACATAGCGACCCGCGATCTGCGATGAGATCGATGTCGCGATGGCCGACGGGACCCCAACCAGCGCCGCGACCAACGCTGAGATACCGTGGCCGCTTTGCAAGAAGACCGCGACGGTGACCCACACGGATGTCGATCCGGTAAAGAAGAGCCCGATCAGCAGGGTGCCGTTGCGGTAGGGCCGGTTACGGAACAGTGCCATGTCGACCATCGGTTCTCCACCGCGGCGTTTGTAGCGGCGTTCCCACCACACCCACCAGCTCAAAATCGCACCACCGACGGGCAGCATGGCCCAGTAGATCCCGCCCTTGTCGATTTCCAAAAACGTCCACATAACCAACAGGGTGCCCAGCGTGAAGGCCACGGTACCGATCGGGTCGAGGTCGGGTTTCTCGCCGCGGGCGGTTTCGGTGCGCTGCCATGCTTCGGCGGGGAAGTAGCGGTGGGCAAACCAGATCGCGGCGGCTGCGATGGGGACGTTGACCAAAAACGTCCAGCGCCAGCCCCAGTCTGGGCCGGCCAGCGCGATGAGCCCACCACCCAGCACCGGGCCGATCGCGACCGACACCCCGACGACGGAACCGAAGGTTGCAAAGGCGCGGGCGCGGCGTGGCCCGTCGAAAAATTGTTGAATGAACCCGACGGTCTGTGGGTTGAGTAGTGCTGAGCCGAATCCCATGATGAATCGGGCCAGCACGAGCATCACCCCGTTGACGGCCAGCCCGGACAGTAGCGCGCCGAGCCCGAAGACGGCCAGCCCGGCCACAAAGAGACGAGCGCGACCAAAGGTGTCGCCGGCTCGGCCCGCGGCCACGAGCAGCACCCCGAAGGCCAGGGTATACCCGGACAGTACCCACTGGATTTGGCTGGTGGTGGCGTCCAGGGAGTCCTGGATGGAGGGCAGGATGACGTTGATCGAGGAGATTGACAGCAGCGACATGAACGTCGGGACCAGCACCACCACGAGAATGGCTCGTTGGGTTGTGGTCATCTTCTGGTCTGTCAAAGCCTGCACTCCTTGTTCTGCTATCGAACTCAGGGTAGTTGGTTGTCAAGCGTTGTGCGTGCCTGGCGTGCGGGTTTGCTCGGACCGCTGAGCGTTATCGTTGTGAGCTGACGCGCGGCTCGGGTAATGTGACGGCGCGCATCGATGCTCCGTGATCGAAGAGCGCTTGCGCGGTGAAGGGCACGACGCGGTGTTCGGGATACAGGGTGCTGATGAGCTGCTGTGCTTCGGCGTCGTGGGGGTCGATGAACCGCGGCATCAAAATCACGTCGTTGAGCACCAGGTAGTCGAGGTAGCTCCAGTTGACGGGGCCGCGCAGGTCTGAGTGGGTTTGTGGGGCCGGCATGTCGATAATTTCGATCGGTCGGCCTTTGGCATCGTGCGCATTGGCCAGGATCTCGCGGGCGGCCTCGGTGGCTTCGTGGTCCGGGTGGGAGGGGTCCGGCTGGTTGTGCAAGATGACGCGTCCTGGCGAGTGGAATGCGACCAGGTGATCCACATAGCCGCCCCAACCCTTCGGTGCGGCACCGTGGCACAGGCCGTGCGGGAGCCAAATGATGTGATCCAGTCCGACTTCACGTCGCAGTTCCCGCTCGACGGTGCGGTGTGACCAGCCGGGGTTCCGCTGCTGATCGAGCAGTAGGGCCTCGGAGGCGATTGCGGTGCCAAGCCCGTCGCTGACCCACGAACCGCCCTCGGACACCATGACCGAAAACTGGCGTTCGCCGATACTGTCGGCTTCCGGCAGGATTTCAGTAAGGGTGCCGGGAAGGTTGTCGTCGAGGCCGTACTCGACATCGGGCAGGTGCCCGAAACCATTGAACGTGAAGTCGATCATTCCCAGCACACGGCGTGGGCGGCGCCCGTGCTGGACTTGGGAATGCCGCGAGACCACCAGGGTGGGCCCGATCCGGCGTAGCGAACCGTTGTGAAAGGGAATTACGACGATGGGCAGGCGGGTGGAAAGATACGATTGGACGGTGTGTTGATCGTCGGGGTCGACTAACAGGGTCACCGGGACGAATTGGTTAATGGTCTCGGCTAGACGGGTCCAGGCGCGCCGGGCAGAGGACAGTTGCCACATGGCGGGATAGTTTGCGGCGCCGGCACGAGGAAAGTTCATCCAGACTCGACGGATCGGTTCGATGTCGGCGGGTTTGAACCACCGTGAACCTGGAGCCATCAGGCATACCTCCCTA
>DATBUK010000039.1:0-3490 GCA_036516155.1 Yaniella sp. | reverse complement strand
AGACCGATGTCGAGGATCAGACCACCCTTGACAACTTCGATCACGGTACCGGTGACAACACCGTCTTCTTCCTTGATCTTTTCGATGTCGCCCCAAGCGCGCTCGTATTGAGCACGTTTCTTGGAAAGGATCAGGCGACCTTCTTTGTCTTCTTTTGTGAGGACGAGGGCTTCAACGGAATCGCCAACCTCAACGACATCATCCGGATCGACGTCGTTTTTGATGGAGAGTTCGCGTGAAGGAATGACACCTTCGGTCTTATAGCCGATGTCGAGCAGTACTTCGTCTCGGTCGACTTTGACGACGGTGCCAGCCACCAGGTCGCCATCGTTAAAGTATTTGATGGTCTCATCGACAGCGGCCATGAATTCTTCAGCTGAGCCGATGTCGTTAACGGCGACCTGAGGGGCGTTGCTAGTAGTGGTCATGTAGTAGGGACTCCGATATGGATTAATATGATTGATAAACTTACAGGGTTTATGACACGGCGTTTTGCTGCATCACAATTCTTGAACTGCCAAATTAGGCAACATTTAATATAGTAGAGTATTGCTCCTGTCAAAATCAACGTCAGACCGGCGCTGTGATTGGAAACTTTGTCCCAAACTTGCCCGGTTGAAGCCCTGATTTCGTGACGGATAACATCTACCGATGAGAAATGACTGCTTTAGTGCGCAGCTTCGTGCCAGGAGTAGCCTTTTCCGACTTGTACATCCAGCGGGACTTTCAATGTCGCAGCTGACGACATTTCTTCGACCAGAATCTGTTCTGCGGCCTCGATTTCGGATTCGATCACTTCGAGGATCAATTCGTCGTGGACCTGCAGGATCATGCGGGAGTAAAGCCCCTCCTGCTCAATGCGTTCCTGTACGCCCAACATCGCCTTTTTAATAAGATCCGCGGCGGAACCTTGGATGGGGGCGTTGAGGGCGGCACGCTCGGCCATCTCCCGAAGTTGACGGTTATCCGACTGCAGATCGGGCAGGTAGCGCCGGCGGCCCAGCATCGTCTCGGTGTAGCCGTCTTTGCGCGCCTGGCGAACCACGTTCCGCAGGTAGCGCTGCACCGAGCCGAACCTATCGAAATAGCTGGTCATCAGTTCGCGAGCTTCATCGACTGAGATGCGCAGTTGTTTCGACAGGCCGAAGGAGCTCAAGCCATAGGCCAGCCCGTAGGACATCGCTTTGACTTTATCGCGCATCGAGGTCGTGACATCTTCGGGTGCCACTTCAAAGACTTGCGAACCGACGAAGCGGTGTAGGTCTTCACCATCTTGGTAGGCCTGGATGAGTCCTTCGTCTTCCGATAGGTGCGCCATGATACGCATTTCGATCTGTGAGTAGTCAGCCGTCAGCAAGGTGGTGCGTTCGTCAGTGTGCGGATTGGTCCCAGCGACGAAGATGTCACGGATTTGGCGTCCTGCTGGAGTGCGTACGGGAATGTTCTGCAGGTTGGGATTCAACGACGACAAGCGCCCGGTCGCCGCCGCGGTTTGGGAGAACCGTGTGTGGATCCGTTCGTCGTCGGCAATCGAGTCCAGCAGGCCCTGAACCGTTTGGCGGAGTTTGGTCGCGTCACGGAAGGCCATGAGGTTGTGGAGGAACGGGTGATCGGTTTTTTCCAGCAGGTCAGCCAGTGAATCAGCGTCGGTGGAATAGCCGGTTTTGGTGCGACGAGTTTTCGGCATGTCGAGGGTTTCGAACAGGACGGTTTGCAACTGCTTGGGAGAGGCCAGGTTGACCTCTTGTCCCCCGATGGACGCAAACGCAGACTGTTGAGCTTTTTCAACTTCATTGGAAAATCCGGCGAGCAGACTATCGAGTCGTTCGCGGTCAATCCCGATACCAATCAGTTCGATTTTGGCGAGCACCACAGACAGTGGAATTTCAAGATCGTGTAGCAGTGACACCGCACCGCGTTCTTCAAGCTGCTCCCCCATCACATCGTTGAGACGGTGGATCATCCACGCGTTGCGAGCATATTGGGCCAGTTCTTCAGCGTTGTCGTCGGCTATGCCTTCCAGTTCTAGCTGTCCCTGATTTTCAGTTGCCGCAAGTGTCTCCAGTCGAGTGTTGAGGTAGGTCTGCACAAGGTCGGTCAGTTCGTAGCCGCGACGATCGGGTTGCAGAATATATGCGGACAATAAGACGTCATCCTCGACCCCGACGATGGAGGTGTTGACATCCGGACGCGCGGGCAGGGGCGAGTTCGAAGACGTGGTGGCGAGGGCTTTGAGAATGCTTTTCAGGTCGTAGACGACCTTCGCATAGGCTGAATCGGATAGAAATGCCACGACGGCTTGGCCAAGTTCCTTGGACGCGGTGTCGAAGTCAATGACCGCGGTGGATTCGGACGTGGCAAAACCCAGGGCACGGATTTCGCCGTAGTCTCCGGGGGCAGGGATTTTGCGTCGAGTGATCACTGCCGGTGGGTTAATGTGGCAGAACACCGAGACGGGTTCGTTGACGTTCGTCAGGAAGGTTTCCCAATCGACGACTTCATCGATCAGCAACGTATCGGGCATATCCTCTGCAGGTGGTGGTTCTTCGTCGGTGCCCAGTTGCTGTTCGAACGTGGTGAATAACCGGTCCCGAATCGTGTTGAACTCGAGTGCATCGAAGAGTTCAGCGACCTGGTTCCGGTCGGGGTTGACCATCACGGTGTCTTCGAGGTCCAGCGGCAATTCGAGGTCGGTGACGAGCTTGTTGAGTTCGCGGTTTCGTTTGACTGCCGCAAGGTTTTCGCGGAGCGCCTCGCCTTTTTTCCCACCGATTTTGTCAATATTGTCGAAAATCCCTTGCAGGCTGCCGTATTTGTTGATCCAGCGGGCAGCAAATCCAGGGCCAACACCGGGCACCCCCGGCAGGTTGTCGGCTGTTTCGCCCACCAGTGCTGCGAGGTCGGGGTATTGCTGAGGTGATACCCCGTAGCGTTCTTCAATGACTGCGGCATCGAAGGGCGGCAGTTCCGAGACCCCGCGCATCGGGTAGAGCACCGTAATGTTGTCGTTAATGAGTTGGAAGGTGTCGCGGTCACCGGAGACCACGCGGGCTTTCCACCCGGCGTCTTCGGCGCGGGTGGCCATGGTGGCGACAATATCGTCTGCTTCGTACCCATCGAGTTCGATGTTCGGGATGTTCAGTGCGTCCATGACCTGTTTGGTCAAGTCGATTTGTCCGTGGAACTCATCCGGGGTCTTATCCCGGCCAGCTTTGTACTCGGGATATTGTTCCGAGCGGAAGGTCGGGGTGTCCATGTCCCAGGCAACAGCGATGTGCGTGGGTTTTTGTTCTCGGATCATGGCTAGCAGCATGTTCAGAAAACCGTAGACCGCGTTGGTGTGTTGGCCGGTCTGGGTTTGAAAGTTTTCGGCCGGCAGCGCGAAGAATGCGCGGTAGGCCATCGAGTGGCCGTCGATGACCATCAGGGTGTTGGACGAGTCTGAAGCAGAGTTATTGGTAGCAGTCACGTCCCCTAGTCTAACGAGCTG
>DATBUK010000038.1:0-5680 GCA_036516155.1 Yaniella sp. | reverse complement strand
CCTCGGTGGTGATCCGGAACTGGTAAAACCGCCACGAAATCGCATAAAGACCTGCGGCGACCAGCAAAATGCCGACCACCAGGCCCAACAGCATGAGCAGAGACTGCCCGACGGACAGATTGAGCGCTTCAATAAAACTCTGCAGCTCGCGCACCGAAAAACTCATCACCAGGTACACGAAGATCAGCAGGACCGACCAGGAGCGGATAAACGGCGAGATCGGGTGAACGCGCCGCCAGGGCCGCTCGGTGGCGGTGCTCTGGCTTGGGGTGGGTGGTGTTTCGGTCATGACTCCCCCAACTCGGCAAGCCGGGTGACCCCGCGCTGGGTGAGTTCATCGCGCAGGCGTTCGGCTTCGTCCATCTCGAGGCCCTCAAACGTTGAGGCGGTCCCACCACCGGCGGTGGTAATCACGATGTAAGTGATGCCAAACAGCCGTTGCAGCGGGCCCTGCCGGATGTCGACATACTGGATACGCCCGTAGGGCACCGCGACCTGGTGGCGAAACAGGATCCCGCGCCGCAAGAGCAGGTCGTCTTGTTTTTCGAGGTAGCCCATCGCCCGGACTTGGCGCGGAATGATGAACGCGTAAATGATGCCCCAGATGAGTAAGCCGGCCGGTATCAGAAACAGCAGGTATGCGGCCGGGTGCTGGTCAAACATCGGTGTAACCGAGCGGAGGACGAACAGCCCGATCGTAACCGCGATGATCGGGATGCCAAAGGATAGAGCGTTGTAAATTTGGCGCAGCGGAATCAGCTTGGTTGAGACCCGTTGATAGGGTAACTGTTCGTGATCCATGCCTACATTCTGCTGGTGGGTGGCTAAAGTTCTGGCCGGGTGGTGGGGTCGGCCTGCCGGGTGGTCGGCTGTGCCCCCGACGAGCTCGAGGGCGGTCGTTTATGGTTCCCATCGGGGTCGGTATCGTCCGGTGGGATCCTGCACCATTGTTCCACAATAAATCCCACGACCACGAGGATCAACGCCGTGATCGCCTGCATGATCGCTTCCGAGACGACCGTTGACCCGAAACCGCTGACCGGCAGCCGGTGGATGAGGATACCCACGTGCCAGCCCCCGATTGCGGCTCCCGCATACGTGCCGGCCTGGGCTAGGACCAGAGTCCGGGCGGCGGCCACCGGGTTCATCCGGTCGGCGACGGGGCGTTCGCGATCTTTGAGAACCCGCAGCCCCAGGATGAGTTCAAGGATCATGACCCCGGCCAGCGTGATGACCGAGGTGTACCCCAGCACCGGGGCGCGCCACCCGGCTTCGGCCGCGAAAAAGCCACCCAGCCACCCTGCGGTGGTCGCCAGGATCGCCACGAGCAGGACCCAGCCGATTCGTATTGCCGTCACGACTCGTCCCCCTGATTCGTCTCGAGTCGTTCAACGGTCGCAGCGTCCTCGGCTTGGGCTGCAAGCTCTGCCACAGCTACACCGTCGAGCATCGCGTGGGGGTCGGCCCACGACCACGGTGTGAGCACAAAGGCCCGCTGATGCGCCCTGGGGTGTGGCAGGGTCAGCACCGGGTGCTCGGAGCTGACGTCGTCGTAGGTAATAATGTCGACGTCCAGGGTGCGCGGTCCCCAGCGAATATCCCGCACCCGTGCGGCGGCCTGTTCGAGCTCCTGGGCCAGCTGCAACAGGCCATAGGGTGATAACGATGTCGTCACCAGCAGCACCTGATTCAAGAAATCGGGCTGTTCCGGTCCCCCGACGGGCGCCGTTTTGGCCACCGGTGACACCGCGGTGACCCTGACCCTGGCGTGGTCGCGCAAGCCGGTAACCGCATCGTGCAGGATCTGGCGCGAGTCACCGAGGTTGGAGCCTAGCGCAACCACGGCTGCCACCTCGTGATCGGGGGCTGTGGTCAGTTCAGGGGGCAGCTCTTGCATGACGCGGCCTTAGGACGTTTTGTTGCGGGTGACGGTGATGGCGACGTTTTCAAAATCGGCCGGAATCGGGGCCTGCGGTTTATGCACCGTCACGACCACCGAGCGCACCCGATCAAATTTAGCCAACACGGCATCCGCGATCCGGGTCACCAGCGTTTCAATCAGATTGACCGGCTCGCCGACAATCACCTGTTCAGCGACTGCGGCGACGTCGGCATAGTTGACAGCATCGGCGACGTCGTCGGTCTCGGCGGCCTTGGCAATGTCGACGTCGAGCTCAAGGTCGACCAGAAAGACTTGACCGGTTGCGCGCTCATGGTCGAGCACGCCGTGATGGCCGCGGGCTCGCAGCCCGGTCAGCGTAATCGTGGCCATGTGACTAGTGCGCGGCCTGGCGTGCGGCGACGGTTTCGACCGCGTCAACGTTGGGGATAACCGAGTGCACGCGCACCGCCCACACGCCGGCCTCGGCGACCTGGGTGGTCACTGCCGCGGTTGCATGGTCACGCTGGCGTGGCTCAACGGGTTTCTCGGTGGAATCGGCCAGCATCGAGCCGAGGAAACGTTTCCGGGAGGCCCCGATCAGCACCGGATAGCCCAGTGCTTTGAAAGCGTCGAGATGATTGAGCAGCTGCCAGTTCTGGTCGCCGCTCTTGGAAAAGCCCAGTCCCGGGTCCACGATGAGCTGATCTTTGGTCACCCCGGCGGCCAGGAACGTGTCGATGATCTGCTGGGTTTCTGCCACGACCTCTTCCACCAGGTTGGTGTAGTCGGTCAGGCCGTCCATGGTTTTGGAGTTGCCGCGGTTGTGCATCACGACGTATTTCGTACCGGACTCGGCAACCAATTTTGGCATATCCGCTTCGTGGTTGAGCCCGGAGACGTCGTTGATCATGACGTCGCCGTATTCCAGTGCCGCACGTGCGGTCTCGGTGTGGCGGGTATCAACCGAGACATACACCCCGGCTTTGATCAGGGCTTCAACGACCGGCAGGATGCGGGCCTGTTCTTCTTCGGGGCTGACCTCATCGGTGCCCGGGGCGGTCGATTCGCCCCCCACGTCAACAATGTCGGCACCCGCGTAGTGCATGCGCAGCGCGTGGTCGATCGCCTTGGCGGTATCGAAGTTCTCGCCACCGTCGGAAAACGAATTGTCGGTGACGTTGAGGATGCCCATGACCAGAGTGCGGTCGGTTGGCAGATCGGCAAATGATTTGCGAGTGGCTTTACGGACCACTGACAATGGGCCCGAGGCCGGCCCGGTTCCTGGGACAGCTCCAATTGACATGGGGATCCTTCCTGTTGTGTGAGGGCCGGGCTTAGTGTATGCCGGCGTTCAGAATCAGGCTCATGGCCTCATTGCGAGTTGACGGATCACGCAGTTGACCGCGAACCGCCGATGTCACGGTTTTCGCGTGGGGTTTTTGGACCCCGCGCATCGACATGCACATGTGTTCGGCCGACAGCACCACGATGGCACCGAGCGGCTGTAGATGTTCCATGAGCGCTTCGACAATTTGGGTTGTGAGGCGTTCTTGGACCTGTGGACGACGGGCAAATACATCCACCAGGCGCGCCAGTTTCGACAGGCCGGTGACTTTTCCGTCAGCCGATGGGATGTACCCGACGTGGGCGTTGCCGTGGAATGGGACGAGGTGATGCTCGCACATCGAATAAAATTCAATGTCTTTGACCAGCACTAATTCATCGTGCGAAATGTCGAAGGTGGTGCCGAGAATTTCCGCCGGATCACGGTGCAGCCCGACAAAAAACTCTTCGTAGGCACGTGCCACCCGGGCCGGGGTTTCAACCAGGCCATCACGGTCGGGGTCCTCCCCGATCGCCAGCAGGACCTCACGAATCGCAGCTTCGATTCGGGGTTGATCAATCATCTATTGCTCCTGGAGGTCACCGCTGGATGGCTGTTCGCCGCTGGTCTGTGGCTGGGGATGCGACATGTTGTCGGTCGCCGTGCCGGCCGGCATATCGACCGGTGGCAGATCCGAAACCGGCCGGTCCTCGTGGAACAACCACGTCTCACGGGGCCGATACTTCCGCACGTTGGCAAATAGTTCGGCAAGTTCGTGCCGGTTGAGGGTTTCTTGTTCTAACAGCCGGGAGGCCAGCTCGTCTAGGATATCGCGGTTTTCGTTGAGCACCCAGTAGGCTTCCGCGTGCGCGTCATCAAGGAGTTTCCGGACTTCCTCGTCGACGATAAACGCCAGCTCATCCGAGTATTCGCGGCTCGAGCCCATCCCCGAGCGACCCAAGAATGGTTCGTCATCACCAGAGCCGAGTTTGACGGTTCCCACGCGAGACGACATACCGTATTCGGTGACCATCTTGCGCGCGGTGTCGGTGGCTTTGTTGATATCGTTCGACGCGCCGGTCGACGGGTCATGGAAGACAATTTCTTCGGCCACTCGACCACCCATCGCATACGCCAGCTGATCCAGCAGCTCATTGCGCGTCACCGAATACTTATCTTCGTCGGGCACGACCATCGTGTAGCCCAGCGCGCGACCACGCGGCAGGATCGTCACCTTCGATACCGGAGCCGAGTGGTTCAACCCGGCGGCAACCAGCGCGTGACCACCCTCGTGGTAGGCGGTGACTTTCCGCTCGTGATCATTCATCAACCGGGTGCGCTTCTGCGGTCCGGCCATCACGCGGTCGACGGCTTCATCAATGGCCCGGTTGTCAATCAGATGCGCATTCGAACGTGCCGTCAGCAGTGCCGCTTCGTTGAGGACGTTGGCCAGATCAGCACCCGAAAAGCCAGGGGTGCGCTGTGCCAGACCGTACAGATCGATGTCCTCGACTAATGGTTTGCCGCGGGCGTGGACTCGCAGAATCTCCAGTCGCCCTTCCAGCGATGGCGCTTCGACCGGTACCTGTCGGTCAAAACGACCCGGACGTAACAGGGCGGGATCGAGCACATCGGGGCGGTTCGTTGCCGCAATGAGGATGACGTTGGCGTTCTCGTCAAAACCATCCATCTCGACGAGCAGCTGGTTGAGCGTCTGTTCACGTTCGTCGTTGCCGCCACCAACGCCGGCACCACGGTGACGCCCAACGGCATCAATTTCGTCGACGAAAATAATCGCGGGGGCATTCTTTTTGGCCTCATTGAAGAGGTCGCGTACACGCGAGGCACCAACCCCGACGAACATCTCAACAAAGTCGGAACCCGAGATCGTGTAGAACGGTACCCCGGCTTCACCAGCCAAGGCCCGGGCGATCAGCGTCTTCCCGGTCCCGGGCGGACCGTAGAGCAGCACGCCGGTGGGAATCTTGGCCCCAACAGCTTTGAATTTATCGGGTTCAGTCAAGAACTCTTTAATTTCTTGCAGCTCTTCGACGGCTTCTTCAGCGCCAGCCACATCTTTGAACGTGACCTGCGGGGTGTCCTTCGACATGAGTTTGGCCTGTGATTTGCCAAACTTCATCATCTGGCTGCCGCCACCCTGCATCCGGGACAGCAAGAACCAGAACAGCAGGACGATGATCAGGAACGGGATAAGGAAGCCCAACATCGACAAGAACCAGTTCGAGGTCACCGGCTGGTCAGAGTAGTCATCGAGATTCGCGTTCGCGATCTTGTCGACAACGGTTTCGGCGCGATCCTTCGAATAGAAGAAATGCACCTCGGTGCCCAGATTGCGGTCCTCGTGGACAAAGTCTTCTTGCAGCTTCAGCTCAACCCGATGGTCGTTATCATCGAGCAGCGCTTCGTCGGCCTGGTTGTTGTCGAGCAGTTCGATACCCACCGACGTGTCGACA
>DATBUK010000037.1:0-6241 GCA_036516155.1 Yaniella sp. | reverse complement strand
CAGCACACTGCGAGTTTGTCCCGAGATCGGCACAAGCTCATCGAGACGTTTGGCCAGTTGAACGTATGACTCATACGGTGTGACCATAAAACAGGTATGGGTGAAATCCTCCACCTGGCGCTGGACTGCTTCCACCACTTTCGGATGTGAGGCACCGATCGTGGTCACGGCAATACCGGAGCCCAGGTCGATGAACCGGTTCCCGTCGACATCTTCCATGATGCCGCCTTCGGTCCGGGAAGCGAATGCCGGGGTCGATGGGCTGAGCGCCTTGGGTACGTAGGTGGTAAGTTGTTCCCGAAGCTCACGAGCCTTCGGTCCGGGGAGTTCGGTAACGAGTTTGCGAGATTGTTCAAGTGGTGCGCGTGACATGGCGAAGATCCTTTCCCTGGCTTGGAGGGGTGTGCTTCTATTATGAGCCACCCAAGCTATGCCCGGCCAATAGAAAAGCAGCATTGAAGGTATGCTTAAGCGTTATGGACGAACGCCTGCTCACCGCATTTCTCACAGTAGCCAAAACACAAAATGTGTCGGTGGCCGCCAGCAAACTCAACATCACCCAGCCAGCGCTGTCTCGGCAGCTGCAAAAATTACAGCGCGAATTGCAGGTCACGCTATTGCAGTCCCATCATTCGGGGGTGACCCTGACCGCTGCGGGTGAAGAGTTGCTTCCGGTACTGCAAAATGTCGTCAATGAAATGCAAAAGGCCCAAGCGTACGCCAAGATGCTGGCGACGGGACGGTTTTCGGAAATCACGTTTGCCGCACCGGGCACGACCCTGATCGATGTGGTCATACCGTTTGTTGCGACGCTGGATTCGTCCGAACTGCATTCACGCGTGATTGAGACGCCGCTGGGTAGCTCACTAGAACAAGCCGTTAACACAGCCGACCTGGTGATCATGCCAGCTGAACCGCCGAAAGAATTTGCTTCGATCGCACTCGTGGAGCTGCCGGTGTGGGCGTATGTGGCCCCGAACCATCCCTGGGCCGACCGGGACGAAATCAGGTTAGAAGAACTCGTCGAGGAGCGCGTCGTCGTCACCACGCCCGACTTCATGTCGCGCCGGGTGCTCGACGGAGCGATCGACGTTGCGGGATTAACGGTGCCCGACATTGTTGAAACGAACTCGGGCCGGGTCGCTCAGGCACTTGTTGCGGCGGGCAATGGGGTGGCGATCGTCACCGAAGACGCCTTCTTCGGCCTCAAACCAGCCCGAATCCTCTTCGAGGAAAGAGTGTTGTCTGTGTGGCTGCACGCCGGATGGCGGACCGATCACTACGCTCGCGAGCAGGTCCAAGCGCTGGCAGAACAATTGGCCAGATTTGCTCAGGCCCGCTACCCAGAACTAACCCCGGGACCCATCGAGGTCCAAGGAGACTGGTGATGAGCCAGGGGCGATTAATCCGCCGATACGGGACATAACGCGCGACCGAGTGGTCGCACCGGGCTAGACTATGGGACGTGAGTACGACCAACACTTCAAACACCAGCCCTTCGACCGTCGACGATGTCGAAAATACTCGCGATCAACGCAAGGTTCGACACGCGAAACGCCAAGAACTGCTTGATGCGGGAATGCAGGCCTACCCGGTCGAGGTAGACCGTACGCATACCCTGGCCGAGATTCGCGAGAAGTACCCCGATCTTGAGCCCGGAACCGAAACTGGTGACGTCGTCTCGGTAGCCGGTCGCGTCGTATTCCAACGCAACACCGGAAAACTGTGTTTTGCCAGCCTGCAAGAAGGCGGCGCCTCAGGCGAGCACCCGCGTCTGCAGGTCATGCTCTCACAGGGCAAAGTAGGGAAAGAGTCGTTAGATTCCTATAAGCACCTGGTCGATCTGGGCGACCACATTTCGGTCACCGGTGAAGTCATTACTTCAAAGCGCGGGGAACTGTCGATCATGGCCGACTCCTGGACTATGGCGTCCAAAGCGCTGCGCCCGCTGCCGGTCCTACACGCTGATCTGGCCGAAGAGACTCGCGTTCGTCAGCGGTACGCCGACCTGATCGTGCGTCAAGAGGCCGCCGAAATGGTCCACAAGCGTGCTGGCGTGGTCCGGGCGATCCGTCGCACACTGGAAGACCAGGGCTACATTGAGGTCGAAACGCCCATTCTTCAGCTGATTCACGGTGGGGCACAGGCTCGGCCGTTTGAAACGCACCTCAACGCCTTCGACCAGACGATGACGCTGCGTATCGCCACCGAGCTGTACCTCAAACGTGCCGTGGTCGGCGGGATCGACAAGATCTTCGAAATCGGTCGGGTCTTCCGTAATGAAGGCGTGGATTCGACACACTCCCCAGAATTTACGATGTTGGAAGCCTACGAGGCCTACTCCGATATGTATGGCATGGCCGAGCGGATTCGCGAAATCATTCTGGCCGCTGCCAAAGCCGCCGGGGTCGAGAACGAACTGACCACACCCGAAGGCAACACCATCGTGTTGGATACCGAGTGGGAGTGGAAAGAGTTCTACCCGGCAGTCTCTGAAGCTGTGGGCCAAGAGGTCACACCGGATACGACCGCCGAAGAACTGTTGGCCATCGCCAAAGCCCAAAACATCGACGTCGATAAGACGAAACACAACGACGCGCAAGAATTGGCGCTGGAGCTGTTCGATGAACTCGTTGAGCCGAATCTGCTGCAGCCGACCTTTGTGTACCACTACCCGCAGGCTGCGCAGCCACTGGCGCGTCCACACCGCGAAGATCCGCGGATGGTCGAAGCCTGGGACCTGATCATCGACGGTTATGAGATCGGCACCGCGTTCTCGGAGCTCATCGATCCGGTCATCCAGCGCGAACGGCTCACCGCGCAATCGGAAGCAGCTGCTGCCGGCGACGAAGAAGCCATGCAGTTAGATCATGACTTCCTGCGTGCCCTAGAATATGGTGCCCCACCAACTGGTGGTCTGGGCATGGGTGTCGACCGTTTGGTCATGTTGCTCACTGGGACAGGAATTCGTGAAACCATCCTGTTCCCGCTGCTCAAACCAGAAGGTGACGAGTAAGGAGACACCGTGGACGTATTCATGGATTATTTCGAAGTACTCGCCCCATCTATCGGGCTGTTCTTCATTTTTTGGCTGGTTATGCGCTCGCTGTTTCGGGGTGATTCCGGAGAGCGTGACGCGCGCCGCGAGGCCGAAGAACGCGAAGCTCAACTGTGGGCTCAGAAGAAGGCCGCAGAACGCCGGGATGACGATGACGCTGTCATCGAAAAGCTCTAAGTTCACGGAATAACGCTGCACCAAACCTGGTTATCCACAGGCGCAACCACTACGTTTGAGGAAAAGGAATGGTGTGTGCGAAGTTGACCTTGAGCCACCGAGACTCAGCTCAGGGAAATACGTGGCACATTTCCTTCGCCCAGCAGTGAACAGCAGTCTCAATACTTTTTATATGTCAGTACGATCAGATTCAACAGTCAGCAAGGAGTGTGCCCATGTTTGAAAGATTCACCGATCGGGCCCGACGAGTCGTAGTGCTTGCGCAGGAAGAAGCGCGCATGCTCAACCACTCGTACATCGGTACCGAGCACATCCTGCTCGGGTTGATCCACGAAGGCGATGGCGTTGCTGCCAAAGCCTTACAGTCTCTCGATGTCTCATTGGGTGCTGTGCGCGAGCAGGTACGAGAAATTATTGGCCAGGGCCAGCAAGCCCCATCCGGCCACATCCCTTTTACCCCGCGCGCCAAAAAAGTTTTAGAACTCTCACTGCGTGAAGCGCTGCAGCTGGGTCACAACTACATTGGCACCGAACACATCCTGCTGGGTTTGATTCGTGAAGGTGAAGGCGTCGCAGCGCAGGTCCTCGTCCAACTCGGCGCAGACCTCAACCGCGTCCGCCAGACCGTCATCCAACTGCTGTCCGGTTACCAAGGTTCCGGCGAAGGCGAAGGCAAAGAACCAGCGGGCGTATCCCAGAGTGGTTCCGGCCAGGGCCAGCCAGCCGGTTCAGTCGTACTCGACCAGTTCGGCACCAACCTGACCGCAGCCGCCCGGGAATCCAAGCTTGACCCTGTCATCGGGCGTTCCGACGAAATGGAACGCGTCATGCAGGTCTTGTCTCGTCGTACCAAGAACAACCCGGTGCTGATCGGTGAGCCAGGCGTTGGTAAAACCGCCGTCGTTGAAGGCTTAGCACAGGCTATTGTGCGCAATGATGTGCCAGAAACCCTGAAAGATAAACAGCTCTACACGCTGGACTTGGGATCGCTGGTCGCAGGCTCCCGCTACCGTGGTGACTTCGAAGAACGCCTCAAAAAGGTACTCAAAGAAATCCGTACTCGCGGTGACATTATCCTGTTCATCGACGAGATCCACACCCTGGTTGGTGCCGGTGCCGCCGAAGGTGCCATCGACGCCGCATCGATTCTGAAACCGATGCTGGCCCGTGGTGAACTCCAGACCATTGGTGCCACCACCCTGGATGAGTACCGCAAACACATTGAAAAAGATGCGGCTCTCGAGCGTCGTTTCCAGCCTATCCAGGTTGATGAACCATCCGTTGAAGACACCATTGAAATTCTGCGTGGTCTGCGTGACCGGTACGAAGCACACCACCGGGTATCCATTACCGACGATGCACTCCATGCCGCGGCCGTCATGGCGGACCGGTACATCTCGGACCGCTTCCTGCCGGATAAGGCCGTCGACCTGATCGACGAGGCCGGTGCCCGACTGCGCATTCAGCGGATGTCCACCCCACCGGAAATCAAAGAATATGATGCCCGGATCGAGCAGGTGCGCCAGGAGAAGGAAGCCGCAATCGACGGCCAGGACTTCGAAGGTGCCGCCTCGCTGCGCGATAAAGAACAGCAGCTGCAAGACGAACGCAACCGCAAAGAACGCGAATGGCGTGAAGAAGCCGCCACCGGCATTGCCGAGGTTGGCGAGGACATGATTGCCGAAGTGCTCTCGAAGTCCACCGGTATTCCGGTCTTCCGTCTCTCCGAGACCGAAGCCGAACGTCTGCGCAACATGGAAGACGAACTGCACCGCCGGGTCATTGGCCAGGACGAAGCCGTCAAATCCCTATCGCGTGCGATCCGTCGTACCCGTGCCGGACTGAAGGATCCAAACCGTCCAACCGGTTCGTTCATCTTCGCCGGTCCAACCGGTGTTGGTAAAACCGAGCTGGCCAAGACACTGGCAGAGTTCCTGTTCGGTGATGAAGAAGCACTCATCACCTTGGACATGTCAGAGTTCCAAGAGAAACACACGGTTTCGCGTCTGTTCGGTGCCCCTCCAGGCTACGTCGGGTACGAAGAAGGCGGTCAGCTGACCGAACGTGTCCGTCGTCGTCCGTTCTCTGTCGTCCTATTTGACGAAGTTGAAAAAGCCCACGCGGACCTGTTCAACTCGCTGTTGCAAATTCTGGAAGAAGGTCGCCTGACCGACTCCCAGGGTCGCGTGGTCGACTTCAAGAACACCGTGATCATCATGACTACCAACCTGGGTACCCGCGATATTTCCCGCGGTGTCCAGACCGGCTTCCAGTCGATCTCCGATACCCAGACCGGCTATGAGCGGATGAAGGCGACAGTGCAGGAAGAGCTCCGTCAGCACTTCCGTCCGGAGTTCCTCAACCGCGTTGATGACGTCATCGTGTTCCCACAGCTGTCCCGCGAAGAAATCGTGGAGATCGTGGACCTGTTCGTCAAGAGCCTCCAGGATCGTCTGACCGAACAGAACCTGAGCATCGAACTCAACCAAGAGGCCAAGAACCTGCTGGCGAACCGCGGCTACGATCCATCCATGGGTGCCCGTCCGCTACGCCGTACGGTCCAAGACCTGTTGGAAGACAAACTGTCCGAGAAGCTGCTCTACGGTGAGATCCCAGCGCACTCGCACATCAAGGTCACCGCGACCGGTGAAGGTAAGAACGACGAACTCGAATTCGAGATCATCGAACAAACCGGCTCGATCGAGGCTGCGCCAGAACGAGAAGCCATCGAAGCAGGTAGCGACAGCTAATCTGAACTCAGCATAAAAATCGCCGGGACCCCGCAAAGGGTTCCGGCGATTTTCGTTAAGGTGCTGCTACGAGTCGGTGGGCTCTTCGGCCACGTGGTTCTGCTGTTGATATTGGCGCAGGATGACTTGCCGCCGCTGCTCCGGAAGATAAGCGGCCCAACCACCAACCACGGCCGCCACTACGACCAGCAGCCAGGTCCAGGGCCACTCCCACTCGAACCATGCCAACGCCAAAGGTAACACCACGATGGTGAAG
>DATBUK010000036.1:0-7371 GCA_036516155.1 Yaniella sp. | reverse complement strand
CGCCAGGCTAGCTAGACCTTACGCGGGGATTATTTCTCTGAGGCACGGCCTACCGTTCGCGGGGATCTTGACATGAGGTACCCCGGACTGCTGCATACATATCTTTCAGAATTTTTGGAAGATATTCGCAGAAAACCCAACACCAGAAGCATTTTGGATTAATTACAAAAACTGCGTTCCAGTTTTTCATTCTATCCAATAGTCAAACTCCACTCACTGATAGAGACTTGAGTCACAGTCAACAAATTTTTCTTCCTGGAGGTTAGCTATGGCGCAACTCCGCGTCGCCGTTGACGTCGGTGGCACGTTCACCGACGTCTGTATATTCGACGATGAAGCGAAAAGCGTGCGTGTGACTAAGGTCCCTTCGACACCGGATGACCCAATGGTCGCTGTGATGAACGGTGTCGAGCGTGGAAATGTCAACCTCGCCGATGTCTCACTCTTTTCGCACGGCACCACAGTCGCAACGAACGCTCTCATCACTCGGAACTTCCCCAAGGCTGCTCTCATCACGACGACCGGCTTCCGGGACGTGATAGAGATCCGTGATGGCACGAAGGACGATCTGTGGGATGCCTACAACGATGTTTCAGGCTCTTATATTCGGCGCCGTGATCGTTTCGAAGTTGATGAACGCATTGATTACAAAGGTCGTGTGGTCAAAGCCTTAGATGAAGACGGAGCACGCCGCCTCGCCGCCCTCTTGCGCAAACGGGGCACCAAGACCATTGCGGTCTGCTTTCTTAACTCTTTCGCCAACGCCGCCCATGAGCTTCGCATGCGAGAAATCCTGGAAGAAGAGCTACCAGATGCATCAGTGACTACGTCCGCTGAGATCTTGCCTGAAATGTTTGAGTATGGCCGGTTCAATACAGCTGTAGCGAACGCAGTTTTAGCGCCGCTTGTGACGGGTTATGTAAACCGCCTTTCGGACAAATTGCATGAGGGTGGCTACACAGGAGACCTGTTGCTACTTCACTCTGGTGGTGGCTCCATGACACCGCGGACGGTTGATAAATTCCCGGTTCGACTCGCAGCTTCTGGAATCGCCGCGGGTGCGATTTCGGCCCAACATGTTGCTTCGCAGTGTGGTTACACCAATGCAGTAAGTCTCGATATGGGTGGTACATCAACCGATATTTCGCTGGTTGCAGATGGCGAACTCCGCATCACCAAAGAGTGGTCAGTCGAGTACGGACACCCTATTATCTTCCCTTCAATTGAGGTCAAGACAATCGGTGCTGGCGGAGGTTCTCTCGCTCATATAGACATCGCCGGTTCACTGCGCAATGGGCCGCAGTCGGCAGGCGCCGCGCCGGGTCCGGCTTGCTATGACACCGGGGGCGACCAGCCAACAAACACCGATGCGAACCTGGTATTGGGACGTCTTGGCACATCGCTGGCGGACGGCGCAAAAAATCTCGACAAGGCTCTCGCTGCTGAAGCAATTCAACGAGTCATCGCCAAACCACTCGGCTTGTCCTTAGAAAAGGCCGCTGAATCGATCATTCAGGTTGCCAATGCCAACATGGCCGATGCAGTGCGCATCATTTCAATCCGTCGTGGCCACGATCCTCGCGATTTCGCACTACTGGCTTTTGGCGGAGCGGGAGCCTTGCACGGCGTGGATGTGGCAAAAGAACTCAATATTCCCACAGTGGTTGTACCGCCGAACCCTGGTGTCACTTCCGCGATGGGATGCTTACTGGTCGACATTCAGCACGATTTCTCACGTCAATACACCGGTATAGCCGGCGAGGCTGATATCGAAGAGCTGGAAGCCAATTTCCAGCGGGTAGAGAACGAAGCCGCGGCACGGTTACGTCATGAGGGAGTTCCCGATGAGCGCGTGGTGCTGCAACGTCTGGTCTCAATGCGGTATGTAGGCCAGTGGCGTTCGCTCGTGATCCCGATGGGCCACGGCAAAAAGGCGCTCAACCAAGCAATTGAAGCGTTCCACGAACAGCACGAACGCGAATTCGCCTTCCGGAACGATGACACCCCGGTCGAACTATATCAACTACAGCTACATGCCGTCGGCAAGACTACGAAACCAAACTTCCAACCGGCCGCGATCACTGACGATGGCCCTGGTTTACCTGTCGAAACGCGCTCCGTCTACTTTGATGGTCAATGGCACGAAACATCTGTCTATAACCGTTCGGATATCCCAGCCGGAGCCAAATTCACGGGCCCGGCGATTGTCAACCAGCTTGATTCGACAACTGTGGTACCTCCAGGAAGTCATGCCGAGGTTGACGAATGGCTCAATATCCGCATTCATATTAAAAGGAGTAATTAATGACTACCGTTACACAGCCAGTCGACCAACAGACTGATCGTCTCGATCCGGTGACATTTGAGGTACTCAAGAACGCCTTCGCCACGTCGGTTGACTTGATGAGTGAACAGTTACTTCGGACTTGTTACTCATTTGTCATTTACTCTCGCGACTTTTCCTCGGCGCTCTGTGACGCTGAGGGAAACACCGTCATGCAGGGATCCGCAGACATTGCCGTCCATGTAGGGACCTTGCACTTCCAAGCCAAAGCTGTACTTAAGCAGTTCGAAGATGACATCCATCCGGGCGACGTTTTCTTGATCAACGATCCGTACCGAGGTGGAACCCACTTCAATGATGTGTCGTTTATCCGCCCCATCTTCTCGGAAGGTGAGATCATTGCATTCTCGCAAAACAAAGGGCACTGGGCAGACATCGGCGGCGTAGTACCCGGTTCGTTCTATATCAACGCAACTGATCATTTTGGCGAGGGAGTTAGGATTCCTCCCGTACGGGTCTGGAGTAAAGGCGTTTTCCTCAAAGACGTTGCGCAGTTAATCGTATCCAACACCCGCTCTCCTGATGTCGCCATGGGAGATCTGCATGCGCAGTCAGAGGCTACCGCAGTATGCGAACGCGAAGTGCTTCGCCTCGTTGACCGGTACGGCAAACAAACTGTGGTGGACGCAATGCAGGAGACCCAAGACTACGTCGAACGAACGGTACTTGAGAAGATCAAGACGCTCCCACACGGAACGTGGGAAACCGTTGATTACATCGATAACGATCCATCAACGTCGGAGCAGCTTATTCCAATCCATATCAAGCTCACGTTGGATGAGAACGGAATCCATTACGATCTCAATGGTTCCGCTCCCTCGGTTGCGACGTTCCTCAACTCTGGTTACGGCACGACGCACTCCTCACTGTATTCAGGTACCAAAACATTCTTTCCCGACGTACCCCTGAACTCTGGCTTCTACCGTGCTGTGACCGCTGATATCGGCCCGGAGGGTACCGTCGTGAACGCTGCCTGGCCCACAGCCGTAACTGGTTTCTGCTCCGGACCACACGAGAAAATTATGAACGGAGTGTTTGAACTCTGGTCTCAAATCATGCCAGAGCGTGCCATGGCATGCTCGTTCAACCTTGAGTACCTCCTCGTTGGTGGGAAAGACGCGCGCAGTGAAAATAGGCCGTATTTCATGTGGTACGACTGGATGGCTGGCGGTTGGGGTGGTCGCTCAACAAAGGATGGCTCGGGTGCTACATCCCCAGTGTTCGGTGCTGGTCTTGCCGTTCAACCGTTGGAAGGTCAAGAGCGACTCTCCCCGGTCATCACCACTGAGCACTCGATTGCCACTGACTCCGCCGGTCCAGGAAAATACCGCGGCGGAGTAGGTGTACAAAAAGGTGGCATCCTCACCGATGCAGAATCGACCGTCATCAGCTATTCCTGCGACCGTGCTAGGTCCGTTACCTGGGGCATCGAAGGCGGACTACCGTCGATCCCCCACGGTGTATGGGTTAACAGAAAAACCAGAGATGAGCAATACCTCGGTTCGGTATTCTCCGGTTTCCCCGTACAGCCTGGCGACGAATTCACTAGACCCTCAGCCGGTGGCGGAGGATTTGGTGACCCGCTTGACCGCGACCCGCAGCAGGTATTGGAGGACGTTATTGACGAGTACGTTTCGGTAGAGCGCGCCGAGAAGGACTACGGAGTCGTCATCCGAGTGATCGACGCCGAGCTCGATGACTTTGAAATCGATGAAGCTGCTACTGAAACTGCGCGGGCCTATATCGCGGAGCATCGTGCGGCCTGGTTGGAGGAAGACCCTGAGATAATCGCTCAGAAATTCCGCGACGGAGAACTCTCGATGCACGACGTTATTCGTCGTTATGGCGTCATCCTGGACTGGGGCAACGGGGAGCTCTTCGCCGAGACGACGCGCGAGTACCGTGAGTCTATGAAACTTCGTTCAGCCAAGCACTGGTCATAAGGCACCAATCGCCTATGCGTTCCAACAGGTAAAGGGTTTAGGCATCAAGACACAACGTCTTCGATGCCTAAACCCTTTACTAAGTAATGGCCTCTAACCGATTGATTAGGTGACCCCTTAAAGGCTTTACCAATCGCTAGCTGATATCGCGCCGGCGTTTCACCGGCGGATCAAGGCCACGCTCAATAATTGACGACGCCGCGCACCTCCACCTCGATTTCACAATGAGATGCGTGCTCGACGGGATCGTCGCTGGCGACAAACGTGTGCGAGTGACTTAGACCCTCTACGTTTCCAGAAATTTAAACGAGACTCATCATTCTCACAGGCCGGGCGCTAGTGGCCGGTGTTCTCGGCTTCATCGTAGAGCCATGCGCGGATGGCATCGCCGTCCTGATTTAACTTCGGTGGAGCTTTGTCATAACTGACCCCGCTCCGTGAGTAGTCGATCGGATGTTTGACGGTCGGAATAGCTTCGGCACCGGCGGGTTGGACCGGATCCAGACCGATTTCCTCAGCGAATTCCACACCCTGGGCGATCGTGAACACCTCGGTGCACGGAATCTGCACCTGGCGCAATTCCTCGACCCACTCGGAGGCGGTCTTGGTGTGCAGCCGGGCTTCCAGCTCGGTGCGCAAGAGTTCCCGGTGGGCGTTGCGGGCCGGGTTGGTGGCAAACCGCTCATCGTCGGCCAGCTCGGGCACGCCGAGCGCCTCGGCTAGGCGCCGGAACTGCCCGTCGTTGCCGACCGCAATAATCAGTGGCTGATCTGCGGCGGCAAACGGCCCGTAGGGTGCCAAGGAGGGGTGGTCATTGCCCATCCGGGTGGGCACGACACCTCCGGCGACGTAGGCCGACGTCTGATTCACCAACCCTGACAGGGCCGAGGACATCAGGTTGACGCCGATATGTTGGCCCTTGCCGCTACGCTGGCGTTCCTGCAAAGCACCCAAAATCCCGACGGTCGCGTGCAGTCCGGTGACCACATCGAAAATTGCGACGCCAGCCTTTTGCCCGTACGATTCCGGTTCTCCGGTGATGTCCATCAGCCCCGACGCGGCCTGTGCCAGCAGGTCATAACCGGGCAGGTGCGCTCCCCCGGTCGTCCCGAAACCGGTAATCGAAGCATGCACCAGATGCGGATAACGCTGGGCTACGGTCTCGGGATCCATGCCGAATTTTGTCAACCCGCCGGGCTTCCAGTTTTCGACAAACACATCAGCTTTGGCCAATAGCCGGTGGGCCATGGCTAAGTCGTCGTCATCTTTCAGATCCAGTGCGATCGCGTGTTTATTGCGGTTGACCGACAGAAAATAGGTCGCCTGATCGTCGCGGACGGGTGGCTGCCAGGCGCGGGTATCGTCGCCGCCGGGCGATTCAACTTTGATGACGGTCGCGCCCATGTCGGCCAGCAGCATGGTCGCGTACGGTCCGGCGAGGACTCGGGAAAAATCGGCGACGACGATGCCATCGAGGACGCCGGTGGATGTGGAACTGGTAGCAAGGCTCATACTCATATCGTCAGCCTGCCGCAAGCCATTCCGCAAGATCGATGCCGGAATGACATCGATGGATGGCGATCTCGGTAATGATGCGGTGCAGTGTTGCTGGCGTCTGACGCGTTGGCTACCGTGAATGACGTCACAAGAACCGCACAGGACCCGTTTGTGGTCATCAATCCCTGGAGAATGCATGTCGAAAACAGATCTGTTCAATATTGCCTCGATGCTGACCGACGAAGAGCTCGCAGTTCGAGATAAGGTCGCCGATTTTGTGGACCGTCGGGTGCGCCCAAATATCGCTCGCTGGTACGACGAGGCGACCCTGCCGATGGAACTGATCCCCGAGATGGCCGAGCTGGGCCTGTTTGGTATGCACATTGACGGCTACGGGTGCGGTGGCCGCAGTGCGGTCGAATACGGGATTGCGATGCACGAAATGGAAGCCGGCGACTCCGGCTTGCGTACGGTCATTTCCGTTCAGGGTTCGTTGGCCATGACCGCGATCGCGAAGAACGGTTCCGAGGAACAAAAGCAGACCTGGCTGCCCCAGATGGCTAAGGGCGAGGTCATCGGTTGCTTCGGATTGACCGAACCGACCGCTGGCTCGGATCCGTCCTCGATGGCTACGCACGCCAAACTCGTCGATGGCCAGTGGGTGCTCAATGGGTCCAAGCGCTGGATCGGGCTGGCCACCGTCGCAAACGTCGCGATCATTTGGGCAAAAGCCTCGGTCGCCGATGCCAAGGCCGCCGGGGTGCATCCCGAAGGTGATACCCGCGCCGATGACGAGATGGTGGTTCGTGGTTTCATCGTCCCAACCGACACCGTTGGCTACCGGGCCGAAGCCATCGAGCAAAAATTGTCGATGCGCGCGTCCTTGCAGTGCGACATCTACCTCGAAGATGCCAAACTGCCGGTCGATGCGATCCTGCCGAAGAACCCTGGCCTGCGTGGCCCGTTCTCGTGCTTGAATGAGGCGCGCTACGGGATCGCCTGGGGTGCGCTGGGTGCGGCTCGCGACTCGATCGAAACCGCCCTGGAATACGCCTCGACCCGCATGCAGTTCGGCAAACCCCTGACCGCTTACCAGCTGACCCAGAAGAAGCTGGCGGATATGACCATCGCGTTGAATAAGGGCCAGCTTATGGCGCTGCAACTGGGGCGCGCCAATGATGCCGGCACGATGGATCTGCACCAGATCTCGATGGCCAAGCTCGATAACGTGCGCGTGGCGATTGAGATCGCACGCGAATGCCGCACCATTTTAGGTGGGAACGGCATCACCGCCGAGTACTCGCCGTTGCGGCACGCCAATAACCTCGAATCTGTGCGCACCTACGAGGGCACCGATGAGGTCCACACGCTGATCGTCGGCCAGAAGCTGACTGGTCAGGCCGCCTTTAGCTAACGTATGCGCGCCACTGCGATATCCTCTCCTTTTCGAACCTGGTTTGCGACTATCGCGGCGGCGTTAGCACTCGCGATCGGGGTTTCGGCTTGCGGTAGCACCGAGACCCCGGCTGCGCCTGCAACGCCCAGCGCTGAGCCGACCACCGCGGAAAGCACGGAGACCACCGGAGA
>DATBUK010000035.1:0-7327 GCA_036516155.1 Yaniella sp. | reverse complement strand
CACCCAACCCCTGCTACGCAACCTCTACTGGAACTTCTAAGCTAGATGCGTTCTGTGCCGTCGTCTTCGATGTCGTCAAGGTAGACAAGATGTTCCATGACGCGTTTCTCAGCTGAGGCGATCTGGTAACGGCGATTCTCAGTGGCAGCAAAAATAATGAACAGCCCCAGCACCGCTATCACGGTCAGTAAGAATGATTGGTTCTGCCCGAAAAGCCGTGAACCGATGATCGCTGCGGTACCGAAGCCGAAGCCCACAGCTATCGACAAACGACCTCGACCCGTAAGAGTCAACCGAGACAACATCACGAGCAATACGAGTAACGCCGCGATCGCCCACACAATTTCTGGAATGAAAAGAAAATTCAACACATTCCACGACGCCATAGCCGTAAACAATGAGGTCGCTGTGAAGATCAGCATCCAACCGGTAAAGATTCCGATTGGTTGATCGACTAAATAGCGCTCACGGACGGTTCGCTCGGTGTAGAGATTCAAGTTTCGAACGGCTCGGATCAGCAGTAACACCGCAGCAGCCGACGTGAGAACCTCTAATCCCCAGTCCTGAAAATGCACCAGCAATAACGTGCCCGAGGCCAACAACATAGCGTTGAGCACATACCAAGCCGTCGCGCGATTTCGCACCGCCGAGTACTGCGAAGACGACCACTGATACAACGTATAGAGCAGCATCAAAAACCACAGCAACGGCCACGCCACAATGTGCCAACTGGCCATCGACATCAACGTCGTCGATCCTGCGTACACACCATCATTGGCATCGAGAACAGATGGCCAAGGACCCATCCAGCCCAATGCAAATGAGCCGACGAGAACGAATAGCACCCAACTAATGCTCAACGTAATGCGTCGGAAACCGTCCAAATGTTCAGGTTCGGGATCATCCGTTACCGGCTTACGGAACGGCAGCACGACCTCTTCGTCAGTCTCTTCCTCGACTGGCGCGGCATCCGGTGGTGGGGGTGGGGTCTGCTCCTCGATGGAACGAGCCTTATTCACAATACGTTCGAGCCGTTGCCACTCCGGAAGTTTGATCCGGGCCAACTCTAAGAGTTCCTCGTCGCTCAGATACTCGCCCTCGCGCTGCATCATCGGACGATTCTCGGGAGCAGGCACATCATCCGACTCAACCTCACGAGCAGCCTGCAGCAGTGCCTCGGTCTCACGTTCTTGTTGTCGACGACGAGCCTCAGCAGCTTGCTGCCGCTCCAACTCGGCCATCTTCTCAGCTTCGCGTTCCCACTGCGATTCAAGTGCACGCTTTGCTTCTTCTACTTCATATGCCAGCCGTCGGGCACGTTCTTCAGCTTCGCGAGCGGCTCGCCGTTCGTCTTGAATTTTCTGCCAGCGAGCCTGGATCCGGTCTGGAGTATTGGCGATAGCACGCTCAATATCCTCCTGGGTTGGGCCGCGAAAAGAATCCAACCAGGCATTAAACTTATCGCGCAGCGTCATCTTGTCTTCAGACTGCTCAGCCTGGTGCGGTGTCGAACGCGGCTGCAAGGCAGCGGCCTGCTGGGTCTGCCCGGAGGTGGTACGGGGGGTGTCGTCTGAATCTTCCGGGGAAGCGTCTGCGAAGGCAGCGTCGGCGGAATTTCCGTTGGAAGAGATGGGCACATCAGGGCTTGCAGAAGACTTCTTCAAACGCTCGAGCGCTTCCGAAGAGTCCGATGGCTCTTGGCTCACGTGCATACCTCCCACGCATCATTTCCCTGAGTCCGGCTATTTTACGTCCGCGGTCTCACGATTCACGACCTGACACGCGACACGGGCAAAAGTCAAGACTTAATCCTTCAGTCATTGGCGAATGCTAAGGTGCGCTGCGACGTAAATGACCGAGACTTCCCGGTGAAGGGATCGGTAAAGGCGACCCCACTCGCAAGTAATTGTAGAGGTTTTGAATAGTCATCCGGTGCGTGGTCCAATAACTCAGGATAGAACCGATCATGCACTATAGCATGTCCCAGCGCAGCCAAATGAATGCGCAGCTGGTGTGTCCGACCCGTCTGGGGATACAGGGCCACATGCGCCAGGGTCGTGTCTCCAACGTTATGGTAGTTCAGCAGTTCAACTCGAGTGATGGCATTCGGGCCCGTCGTCGGCGCGTGACTGCGACGACGCTTGCCGACCCGGGGTGCTTCGATCCGGCCTGAATCAGCCACCGGATAGGCTTCGACCTCGGCGGTGATGACGCCCTTGGTTTTCACAATTCGATTGCGAAACGTCAGTGGAAACCGCTCCAGATACAGTGTCGCAGGAGACGGTAGTGCTACCACGGCTTGATAGTAGCGTGTGACCCGGCGGTGTTCGAAGAGTTGCTGGTAGGCACCACGCGTTTCAGGATGCGGTGAAAAGAGCAGGATGCCGGCGGTGGCACGATCGAGACGGTGCAGTGGCACAAGATCAGGGAGGTTGAGCTGATTTCGCAACCGGACCAGCGCGGTCTCTTGCACGAACTGACCGCCCGGCGTCGTCGGTAAAAAGTGCGGCTTATCTGCGACCACGAGGTGTTCGTCCATGTGCAGCACGTCGATATCAAACGGAATCCGCGTCTCGTGTGGCACGGTGCGGTAATACCAAATGAATTCGTGTTCATCCGCTGGGGTGGTGGCCGTGATGACCGTGCCGTCGTCGGCGACAATTTCGCGATCCATGATGCGCTGGGTGATCGACTCGTCGGCTAAATGCGGGAATCGCGTACGCAAAAAATCCACGACGGTCGACGGGGTGCCGGCGGGGATGCGCAGCCGGGTGGGGCCCACGCCATTGCGGACGGGAAGTGGGGGAGTGGCCATGTCACCAGTCTAGGCGCGGTAGCGGATCGCGTTGGGCGCGGTGTAAAAACCGGCTTCGACAAGGTGGGAAGCCAGCGGCGAATTCACCAGCGGGTCACCGTTGACGGTTGCGATGGCCAGTTTTTCGGTGCCGGCGCGTTGCAGCACCGCATGCAGGGCGGTTGCGGCGGGACCGAGATGGTCGTCACCGAACTGCAGCAGCGTTTTCCCGCCGCGCTCCAAGTACAGCACGAGTGCTCCGTTGACCAAGACCACGTATGCTCCGGCTTTCCGTCCGGGACGGTGGCCTTCAGTATCGGGCCAGTCCAGGGTTGCACCGTAGGGGTTGGCCGGATCTGTTGCGGCCAGTCCGACGGCTTGGGGGTGGGTTGGGTCCTGGTCGAAGGCCCGCAGGGCGTCCACGGTTGCGGCCGTCGAAAATTGTGCCGCGCCGAGCCCGTCGATGAAATACCCGCGACGGATATGCCCCGACTCTTCCATCTTGGTCAGCAGCCGGTAGTAGGCCGAGAACCCGCCGGGCAGTGCCTCGGCGTTGATGGCGCCGCGCGTGATGACCCCGTAGCGATCCAGGAGGTACTCGGCTTGGGCGTGCAGCGCGGTGGTGTTGTCGTCGGTGCGTTCGGGTAGCAGCGACCAGCGCCCGACCGCGGTTGGCGGGTCGACTTGGCGGACCACATTGGTCGCCGGTGCCAGGCGGTTGAGCCGGCGTAATCGGGCGGCCCGCCGGGGTGATGAGCGCTGCGGCTGCCCCCGTCGGGCTGTGGATTTTGTATAGGTCGCGCGCACGGCGGTGAACGTGTCGTTGGTGACGACCCCCGCCCAGAAGAGATCCCAGAGTGCGGCCAAAATATCTGGGCCACTGTGTTCAAGTTGGGCGGCCAGGGCCGAATAGAACCAACCGCCGGTGTCGGTCAGTGCGCTGACAATATCTTCGTGGACGGCGGTGCGGTCGTCGGTGGCTCGGATGGGCAGGGTCAGGTCAATGGTATCGACGTGGTGAAACGCGACGGACTGGTCAGCGGCTCCGGCCATGACAAACTGACCGGTGGCTAACAGTTCATCCAGCATTGCCGGCTGATAGTCGACCACGCGCGCCGGCAGAATCGCCGACTCCCAGACTTGGGCGGGGGCTGCGAAGCCGGTGAGCTGATCCAACACGATGGCCACACCGTCGACGCCGCGTTCTTGTGGTGCGGGGGTGACCTGGTGTTGTTGTCCCAGGTAGCGGGCGTAGGCGGTATGCTCAACGGGTTCGACTTCAGCGCGCAATTGGGCCAGCGAGCGGCGCCGGATTCGGGCCAGCACTTCGACATCGCACCACTCATCGGTTGCGACCGGGCCGTCACCGGGTGGCGGGGTCGACAGGTAGGCACCGAAGGTCACGCGCTGTTGGGACGCGAGGCGTTGGAGAACCTGGTGGGCGATGACGGGTCCGATGCCGAGACGCTGCGCGACCTGCGGGGCGGTGAATGGGCCGTGGGTTCTGGCGTATCGAGACACCAGATCGCCCAGGGGGTCATCGACGGATTCGGAAAACGCGGCGGGAACACCGATGGGCAGCGGGATGCCCAGGCCATCGCGTAAGCGTGGGGCGTCTTCGATGGCTGCCCAGTAGTGGGCCTCGCCCATGCGGACCCGGATGGCGCGTTTATCGTCCTCGAGCTCGGTGACCCAGGCGTGGGCGGTGTCAGCGTCGACGGCTTCATCGTTGTCGTGGAGGCGTTCGGCCAGTTCTTCAGTGGTCAACGGGCCCAGCAGACGCAACAGGTCGGCCACCCCTTCGACCCCGGTGAGTCGCCGGGAGGTTGAGGTATGTTGCAGATCGGCCTGAACCTGGGCGATGATCTCGTCGTCGAGCAGTTCACGCAGCATATCCTGGCCCAGCAGTTGGGACAGCAAGCCGGGGTCTAAGGACAGCGCAGCGGCACGACGCTCGGCCAGGGGCGCGTCGTTTTCGTACATGAATGCCGCGGTATAACCGAACAGCAAGGTTTGCGCGAACGGGGAGGCCTGCGGGGTTTGTACCTCAACGACGCGCAGCACTCGGGTGCGGACCTGTTCTAAGATTTCGACGACCCCGTCGACGTCGTACACATCTTGGAGGACCTCGCGCACGGTTTCCAAAATGATCGGAAACTGTGGGTATTTCGACGCGACGGCCAGTAGTTGGGCGGCGCGCTGGCGTTGTTGCCATAGCGGCGTGCGTCGGGTTGGATCCCGGCGCGGCAGCAGGAGAGCGCGGGCGGCGTTTTCGCGGAAGTGCGCAGCAAACAGGGCTGACCCGCCGACGTGCTGGCGCAGCTGATCGCGCAGGTCTTCGGGTTCGAACCAGAAGATCTCGGCGGTGGGCGGTTCCCCGTCGGTGGCCGGGATGCGCACGATGATCCCGTCGTCGCCGGCCATCGCATTGGCATCAAATCCGTAGGTGGCCTTGACCCGTTCAGAAATCGCCAGGGCCCAGGGCGCGTGAATGGCTTTGCCAAACGGCGAGTGCAAGATGACCCGCCAGTCGCCGAGTTCATCGCGGAACCGTTCGATCACGATCGTGGTGTCCGTCGGCAGATGTCCGGTGGCTTCGCGCTGCTCGGTCAAATAGTTCAGCAGGTTTGTCCGGGCATTCTCATCGAGACCGGCGGCTTTGAGTCGTTCGTCAATGTTTGCATCGGCCAGGGCTTCACGACGAAACGCCCCGGTTGCACGACCCAGCTCGAGCGGCCGGCCCGGTTGGTCACCGCGCCAAAACGGCAACCGGCCGGGTCGCCCGAAGGCCGGGGTGACCAGCACCCGGTCGTGCGTGATGTCCTCGATTTGCCAGGTGGTGGCACCCAGGATGATGGTTTCCCCCACCCGGGATTCATACACCATCTCTTCGTCGAGTTCCCCGACCCGTTTGGCCGCATCGGTTTCGGTGGCCAAGTACACGCCGAACAGCCCGCGGTCGGCGATCGTCCCACCCGAGGTGACAGCCAGCCGTTGGGCACCCGGACGCGCGGTAATGGTCCCGGCCTCGCGATCCCACACCACACGCGGTTTCAGCTGGGCAAACTCATCGGAGACGTATTTACCCGCCAGTAAATCCAGCACCGAGGCGTAGATGTCCAGTGACAGGGTGGTAAACGGCGCGGCTCGACGCACCAGATCCAGCCACTCTTGGTCAACCAGGTCATCCATGGCAGCTGCAGCGATCGTGTGCTGGGCCAGAATATCCAGCGGGTTGGCCGGGATCGAAATTGCCTCGATCTGACCGGCCAACATTCGCTCGGTTACCACGGCCGCATCCACGACGTCGGCCCGGTGCAGCGGGAAGAACCACCCGACGGAAACTTCACCAACCTGGTGACCGGCACGACCGACGCGCTGCAGTCCCGCGGCCACGGTCGGTGCCGATTGCAGGTGCACGACCGCATCCACCACACCCATGTCGATCCCAAGTTCCAATGACGACGTCGCCACCACACACCGCAGGGTGCCCGACTTCAACCCCTCTTCAACCTCAGCTCGTGCCGTGGCCGACATCGACCCGTGGTGCGTGCGCGCAAACTCTTCATCCGGGGTATCGCCGTCGTCCTGCCGTGCTTCCCACAGTTCATTCAGGGCCTCGGTGAGTCGTTCGGCTGAGCGTCGAGAGTTCACGAACACGATCATGGATCGATAGTCATCCGCTAGTTCCATGATCTCGGCCTGCACATGCGGCCACATCGACACGTTTTCTTCGGGGGAGGCACCGACATCCGGTTGGGTCATATCGGCCACCGGGACCGCGACGGTAATATCCCAGCGTTTCTGCTCGGCGCCGTCGACGATCGTGACCGGTTGGACACCCCCTAAAAACCGGGCGACTTCTTCTGCGGGTCGCACCGTCGCCGACAACCCAATGCGTTGGGCGGGCTGCTCAAGCAGGGCATCCAGGCGCTCGAGCGATACCGCCAAGTGGGCGCCACGCTTATTGCCGGCCAACGCGTGGACCTCATCAACGATCACGGTTTCCACCCCGGCTAATGTTTCGCGCGCCTTCGACGTCAGCATCAAATACAGCGACTCGGGGGTGGTAATCAAAATTTCGGGCGGATCAGTCACCAGCCGACGACGATCCCGAGCCGAGGTGTCACCCGAGCGGACACCCGTGCGAATCTCAGGCACCTCAATGCCCTGAGCCATCGCCGTCTGCGTGATTCCGACCAGTGGCGCCGTCAGGTTGCGTTCGACGTCGACTCCGAGAGCTTTCAGCGGCGAAATGTAGAGCACCTTGGTCCGGTGTTTACTTTCGTTGGGTTGCGTGATGAGCTTATCGATCGCCGAGAGGAACGCCGCGAGTGTTTTACCCGAACCCGTCGGTGCGATGACCAGCGCGTGCTGCCCCGACGCGATGGGTTCCCAGGCGCCGAGCTGAGCTTTCGTGGGCGCATCAAAGGACTTCTGAAACCACGATTTCGTCGCGTCCGAGAACGTCTCTAGTGCAGCGTTGGTCATGAGCTAAGACTACTGGTGATGATAGGGCCGACCAGCAGAAAT
>DATBUK010000034.1:0-2521 GCA_036516155.1 Yaniella sp. | reverse complement strand
ATACTGGCAAGAACATGGCACGGTCTTCTTCTATGATGCTTGGCTACGCTTTCGTTCAAACGGCTAAGCGAACCGCCGTATGCGGGCCCGCACGTACGGTGGTGTGAGAGGAGGGCGGCAAACCCGCCCTCCTACTCGATTAACACCGGGCTCGTGTGGTACCTATCAGCTTCGCAACCCCGACAGAAAACTGAGTACCTCAGGTCACGGCAGGAGGTTAGAAGAGTCTCGTCCAGTAGACTCGCAGTCATGGATTGGGAAGAACTGCACAGCAATTTACCGTCGTTGATGACCTTCCTGACGGTGGCACGATTAGGACGTTTTACCGCCGCTGCAGACTCCCTTGGCATCAATCACGCGACCGTTTCCCGTCGGATTACTGCATTAGAGAAGATTACCGGCCAACGGCTGCTACTACGCTCCCCGGCGGGCTGGGAGATTACGACGGAAGGCCGCCAGGTCTTTGAGATCGCAGAAGAAATTGAACACTCGCTTGCCAAACTGGTCTCGGAAGAACCCGAGGCGGCGGTGACCGGTACCGTCCGGATTGGGGCACCTGAGGCTTTCACCGGTCACATTGCCGTTCCGGCGCTGGCCCAGATCCAACAGCAGCACCCGGCATTAGATATAGAACTGTTCACCTCCACTCAGCGCGCCAGACAAACCAGGTCCGGGCTGGATTTAGAAATCGTGGTCGGCAAACCGGAAGTCCCGCGGGCGTGGGAGCGCCCTCTGCTGGAGTATCAGCTCAAGCTTTTTGCTACGTCGAGTTATTTGTCCCAGCACGGCACGCCGAGTGGGTTGGCGGATCTGCGGGAGCATCGGCTGAACTATTATGTCGAGGCCATGTTGTTGGTGCAAGATCTTGATGCTGCACTCGCCAAGTTGCCGCCCATGCGGACCGGGATCTCATCGACCAACGTGTATGCGCACCTGACGGCCACACTGCAAGGTGCCGGCATTGGGTTGCTGCCGGATTTTATGGCTAATGCGCATCCGGAACTGGTAAATGTGTTGGGGGAGGAGTTTACCCACCCGGCGACGTTCTGGGTCATCGTGCGCCAAGAATCGCAGCGCAATCCAGCCGTCGCGGCCGTGTATGAAGCACTGAAACGTTACGCAGACACCACTTTGGCTTCGGGCCCCACCGTGATGTGAGCCGGTCGCGCAGCACCCGGCGGTCAAGGCACAGCATGACGTCTTAGACGTCGAAGAGCATGCCCAACAGATAGGTCACTGCGGCGGCACCCAGCCCGATCCCGAGCTGGCGCACCGCGCGTTTGAAGGGGGAAGCCCCGGATAACAGCCCAACAATGCCACCGGTGATAATCAGGGCGACCGAGACGAGACCCAGCGCCCACAATAATGCGGTCATCCCAGTGGCCCCGAAGATAAACGGTAAGACCGGGATGATCGCTCCGCAAGAGAAGAAAAAGAACGACGAAAACGCGACCTTCCACGGACTGCCGACGGCTTCGAATTCTTGTTGCTTCAGTTCTTCTTCAGGTCCTTGCGAACCGTCAGGGCGTGCCGAAAACGAGGGATTACAGTCGCAGCTGAGATAGCCCAACCGTTCTAAGGCTCGGTGTTCAGCATCTTCCGGGGTCATGCCGCGAGCGCGGTATACCAATTCGAGTTCGTTTTGTTCGATGTCTAAATGCTTTGCGGCCCGCAACGTGACGTGGGTCGGATGTGAAGCCTCCAACAGCTCGCGCTGGGAGCGCACCGAGACGTATTCTCCGGCCCCCATGCTCAGCGCACCTGCCAACAGACCGGCGATCCCCGTGAACAGCACGACCGTCGGTGCGATCCCGGTAGCGCCAATTCCCATGACCAGGGCAAGGTTCGACACCAGACCGTCGTTGGCCCCAAACACTGCGGCCCGAAAGTTGCCGGCCATGGTCTCACGCCCTCGGGCAGCCAGTCCGCGCACGACCTCTTCGTGGATGGCTTCGTCAGCGGCAATCTCGCGGGGAACTTCCGAGTCCGTTTTATACGGGGTGTTGGACTCTGCTCGTTGCATCAGGGCTAATACGAACACGGAACCGAAGAGGCGGGCCAAAACCCGAAGCAGGGCACGATGGAGGCTGGGGCGACGACGGACTTTCGCGTGTTCACCTAAGAGGTCTCGCCAGTGCTGGGCATGGCGCTCTTCGGCGTCAGCAAGGCCGTTCAGGATGTCACTTTCGGGGCGTTTGCTGCGTTGTGCCAGATCACGGTAGATCTGGCCTTCGGCAATCTCATCGGCTAAGTATCGTTGCCAGCGCCGAATCTGCGCTTTGGTAGGGCCTTCGGCGACGGTGATGCGATTGTGGTCTTGCGAAGCAGACATCCCTGTTCCTTGTGTATCGGTGAGCCCATACAGTCCTCGTCTACACTACCGGTTGCGCTCGGTGGCGTGTTATACACTGTGGATTATGCAACCCGGAGACGAGCCTTCGCCGACAACGCCACGCAAACGACTACCCCGGTCACTGCAAGAGGGTCACGACCCTGATCCGCGGTTTACGTTAGCCAATGA
>DATBUK010000033.1:0-7201 GCA_036516155.1 Yaniella sp. | reverse complement strand
AGGTCGCCTGATCCTTTCCAAGAAACGTGCTCAATACGAGCGCGCTTGGGGCGACATCGAAAAGATCAAGGAAGAAGACGGTGTTGTCACCGGTACCGTGATCGAAGTTGTCAAGGGTGGTCTGATCCTCGACATCGGTCTGCGTGGCTTCCTCCCAGCATCGCTGGTGGAAATGCGCCGCGTCCGTGACCTTGCCCCCTACGTTGGTCAAGAGCTTGAAGCCAAGATCATCGAGCTGGACAAGAACCGCAACAACGTCGTGCTGTCACGTCGTGCCTACCTCGAACAGACCCAGTCCGAAACTCGCTCGAACTTCCTGCAGGCCCTGCAGAAGGGTCAAGTACGCACCGGCGTTGTGTCCTCGATCGTCAACTTCGGCGCATTCGTCGACCTCGGTGGCGTCGACGGTCTGGTTCACGTTTCCGAACTATCCTGGAAGCACATCGACCACCCATCAGAGGTTGTCGAAGTTGGTCAGGAAGTCACCGTCGAAGTGCTCGACGTCGATATGGATCGCGAACGCGTTTCCCTGTCGCTCAAAGCGACCCAAGAAGATCCATGGCAGGTCTTCGCCCGCACCCACGCACTGGGCCAGATCGTTCCGGGCAAGGTCACCAAACTTGTACCATTCGGTGCATTTGTCCGCGTCGAAGACGGCATCGAAGGCCTGGTCCACATCTCCGAGCTGGCCAACCGCCACATCGACACCGCCGAGCAGGTCGTCTCTGTCAACGAAATCCTCTACGTCAAGGTCATCGACATCGACCTCGACCGTCGCCGCATCTCGCTGTCCCTCAAGCAGGCCAACGAAAGCGTCGATCCAGAAGGCACCGAGTTCGACCCAGCGCTCTACGGTATGACCGCCGACTACGACGAAGACGGCAACTACAAATACCCAGAAGGCTTCGACCCAGAATCCAACGAATGGGTGGAAGGCTACGAAGAAGAACGCGCCGCATGGGAGCAGCAGTACGCTGACGCCCAGGCACGCTGGGAAGCACACAAAGAACAAGTTGCACGTCACATGGCAGAAGCACAAGAGGCTGCAACCGCAAGCCCAGCCGACACCGGTGCTGCTTCGTACTCCTCCGAGGACGAAGAAACACCAGTCGAAGACTCCGGCACGCTGGCTTCCGACGAAGCACTTGCTGCACTCCGTGAAAAACTGACCGGAAACTAACCCGTCAGCCCCACAGGGGGCACGTAAGGCATCACCCGTAGGCCGTCACTCTCAACCAGAGTGGCGGCCTACGGTATTTAACGTTGTCCAAGCATTTAAGGTTGTCTATGCGGCGCGTGCGGCCTCAATAAATGATTTCATCAGGGCATAGTCTTTCACCCCGGGAGCTGATTCAACCCCCGACGACACATCCACCCCGTCGGGTCGGTGTGTGGCAACGACTTCGGCCACATTATCCGGCCGTAACCCGCCGGCCAACACAACCCGGGCATTCACGTCGTGAACCCAATCGGGGATCTCCACAAACGTCCCCGTGCCGTGCGAAGCATCGAAAAACCAGTAGTCTAACCCGGTCGTGTCCTGCGGGGGAGTGGCCGAGGCTAACGCCAGCGATGGCACGTCTTCTGCCGGTTCATACAGTTGCAGCGTGTCGACGGCATCTTTCAACGGTGCTACGTGTTCGAAAGTCAGTCCCACAGCAAACGTCTGGATCTTCCCCTGAGCCGCTGCGATCAACTCCCGGGCCGTGGCAACATCGACCAGCCGCTTAGATTGCGGCGCACGCATCAATCCGACCGCGTCGTAGCCCAACTCAATGGCCCACTGAAGTTGCTCTACGGTCGTAATGCCACAAACTTTCACAAACAGATCACTCATGAGCCTGGTCCTTCTGCGATTGAGTCACAATAAAGCGCTGATCTCGGGCCAGCTGCCAGGTCGGCCCCACTCGATGGGTCAAATGCGGTCGATACTGTCGGGCAGCGTTAAACACGGTCCACAGTACCCCACCGGGCTTGAGCACTCGAGCGGCTTCATCGAACAGATAAAATGCGACGTCGCTGGTAATCTCGGTGCCCCGATGAAACGGGGGATTCAACACCACAGCATCGACCGACTCATCAGCCAACTCTTCAAGGCCTGCTTGATGCATCACCTCGACGCCGGCGATCTCGTTGGCCGCTAGGGTTTGTTGTGTCGACTCAACCGCCGAGGCGGAATCGTCCGTGGCGATGACCTGAACCGATGCAAAGTGTTTCGCCAGAAACGCCGCCACGGTGCCGTTGCCACTGCCAAGATCCACCACAGTGGAGTTTGCGGCAAACTGCCCGTCGGCGGCCAGGGTTTCTAACAAAAGCTTGGTGCCTGGATCCAATCTCGCCGCCCCGAACGTGAGCCCATAGGCGCGAAGGTAGAGTTCCTCACCGGCGACGTGGACAAAGTTTTTTCGCGGCATCCGCGGCGGAGTCGAGCCGTGCAATGTCTTGGGGACCCGTGCCCGCAAGGCTCTGGACTTGTGATATCCCCGCGAGGCGGAGACCTCTTCGAAGGTCTGCTCCAGCACACTGTTCATCGAAAAGTTCAGGTGCCGCTGAAGCTGACCCGCGAGCAGCACGACGTCGTCCGAGGCCCAGCGCGCTACGAGCCAGGCCAGCTCCTCGAGTGCTTCGAGAGGCCGGGCGAGCCGATACAACACCGTCGCCGCGTCGGTGAGCACCTGCTGGGTCGGCGTCGTAGCGACCTGTCCGGTAAGCTCTGTGTGCGCGGCGGCAAGCGCTGCAGAATCCTGCACAAATTGCACATTCATCTCATGTTCACGAGCCCAGGCGCTGAGTGCTCCGGTGACGTCATTGACGATCACGACAGGTGCCTTGCGCCGCCACGGTTCATCAGCAAACGTTTCTTCCACCACACGCAACAGCATGCGATCAACGTTATCGGGCACGAGTTCAGAGGTGTTCATGCGGCGATATCCTCCCACTGTTTTCCGACCGGTTCGGCGGACAATTCCCCGGCCGTAATAGAGGCCAATCGGGCGTTGAACTGCTCGAGTGCATCATCGGCGTCGTCCAATCCAACGGTGATGGTGGCTCGTGGCCCAGCATAGTCGGTACCTAAGACGGTGAAATTCGCGGAGCGCAGCTCGTTTTCGACCCGGCCGACCTCGGCGTGGGGAGCGTCTAAAGCGACATGCAACATCCGCTGACGAACTCGCAGTGGGGTCTGCTCCAGGGCTGCTACCACGGTGTCCGAATAGGCTCGAACCAGACCACCGGCTCCAAGTTTTACGCCACCGAAGTAGCGCACCACTATGGCGCATACATCGGACAGGTCAGCGTATTCGACGCCCGCGTGGACGGCGCGGTAATTGGTCAGGGCCTGGAGCATGGGCATCCCGGCGGTGCCGGCGGGCTCACCGTCGTCAGAAGAACGTTGAATATCTCGATCCGGTCCCAACACGAACGCGGGGACGACGTGGGTTGCCGAATGGTGCACCCCGCGAACCTGGTCAATCCAGGCTCTGGCTTCGTCTTCTGTCTCGACACGCCGGATCATACCGATAAACTCGGATCGGCGGATATCTAAGGTGACCTCAACTGGATCGCAGTGGGACACCACGGTATAACGTCTCGTACGAGCAGAATCAGCATGTTGCATGCACCCAAGTCTACCCAGGAGCACTATGCGTCACCTCGCACTCACCGGCGGTATCGGTTCTGGTAAATCCACCGTCGCCCAATTTTTTGCTGAACGCGGCGCCACAATCATCGACGCGGATGCGATTTCTCGGCAGCTCATGGAGCCAGGCCAACGCGTCTTAGCCGAGGTGGTCGAGACCTTTGGTGACCATCTGCTCGACGACGACGGACGTCTCGACCGACAAGCCCTGGCCGATGTAGTGTTCAACGATGAAGCAGCCCGCGAACGACTCAACGCGATTGTGCATCCGGCTGTGCGTACCGAAGCCAACCAGCAGCGCGAAGCGGCGATCGCTGCTGACCCTGAGCATGCCATTATCATCCAAGACATTCCGCTGCTAGTCGAAACGGGCCAGGCGCAAAATTTCGACGGCGTCATCGTCGTGTACACCGATCACGACACCCGGCTGAAACGTCTGGTCAACGCTCGTGGGATGGCAGCCGAGGACGCCCAGGCCCGTATCGCCGCCCAGGCTACCGATGCGCAACGCCGTGCGGTAGCCGACTGGGTCATAGACAACTCTGGCTCGCTCGATGAGACGGAATCCCAGGTTGAACAAGTGTGGCAGGAGTTGCGCAGCTAACGGATACTATGCTGGATACTTCTTCTTCGAAGCGCCCGCGGGTGTTGAGCGGTGGTGCCCTGACCCGGATTGCCACCGGTTGGGTGGCCGTTGCGATCCTGTCAGCGACCCAACATCTGCTCGTCGCACCCGTACCGGCCCTCCCGCTGCTTCTGGTACTTGCCGGAGTTGTAGCAGTCATCATGGTGTGCTCATTCGGTGTCGTCACTCAGGCCGAGAAACTTGCCGACCGGATGGGAGATCCCTACGGGTCGCTCGTGTTAACGATTTCGATTGTGCTCATCGAAGTCATCTTGATTTCGGCCGTCATGCTGGGACCAGGGGATCACACCACCATCGGACGTGATTCGGTCATGGCCGTGTCGATGATCATCATGAATCTGGTGGTGGGTTCCGCCGTGCTCGTCGCAACCAGAAAACACGGCCCGCTGACACACAACCGAGCCGGTACCGCTAGCTATTCGGCGATGTTGATGATCCTGTTAGCGTTAGCTTTCGTGATTCCGGGCCAGCTCGACCACGGTGGCAGTTACCCACCGACCGTTGCAGTGGTCATCGCGCTGGGCACCCTGGCCACCTACGTCATCTTTCTCTACCGCCAAATGTTCCGCCAGCCCGAACACTTTGACGAAACCGACCCCATCGCTATCGCCGCTGCACGAGGTGGTTCGGCCCAGGCACCAGAGACTTCGGGTGCAGCACGCCAACCGATCAGCCAGATTTTTGCACATCATCGGCGAGAAATCTTGCTGCGCATCCTCATATTGATCGTCACCGTCATCCCGGTTGTCATTTTGTCCCAGTACATGGCCGCGCTGCTCGATGATGGGCTGAGCCGCACCACGCTTCCCGTCGAACTCTCCGGGGTCCTCATTGCCGCGATCGTCTTCCTGCCCGAAACGATTACCGCGATCCGAGCCGGACTCGCCGGTGAGTTACAACGGGTCATTAATCTGTGTCATGGCGCACTGGTTTCAACCGTGTCGTTTACGATTCCGGCGGTTTTGCTTATCGGTTTAGCGACGGGGCAGACCGTCGTGCTGGCGGAAAGTGGCGCGAATATCGTCCTGCTCGCGGTGACAATGCTGGTCACCGTCACGAATTTTTCTGCACCCAAGCTCACGGTCATGCACGCCCTACCGCACCTGCTGACTTTCGGTGTCTACGTCTTGTTGTTGTTCAGCTGAACAGTGCGCCTTAGCCGGCGGGCGAACGAGTAGTCACACTCGAGCGGACCGGCGTAACATATGGGTCATGAGTATGGCCCGAGAGATAAAGCGCGTTGTCGCCCCGTTCAAAGTTGAGGCCCCCTACGAGCCTGCCGGTGATCAACCCCAGGCCATCGAGGAGTTGGCCGAACGAATCCAAGGTGGCGAGAAAGATGTCGTCCTGCTCGGGGCCACCGGTACCGGAAAATCAGCCACTACCGCATGGTTAGTAGAACGCTTACAACGCCCGACACTTGTACTTGTACAGAACAAAACCCTGGCGGCCCAGTTAGCGAACGAATTTCGTGAGCTCCTGCCGAATAATGCGGTCGAATACTTCGTCTCGTACTACGACTACTACCAGCCGGAAGCCTATGTGCCACAAACCGATACGTTCATCGAAAAAGACTCCTCCATTAACGAAGAGGTCGAACGGCTCCGCCACTCAGCGACCAACGCACTGCTGACACGTCGAGACACACTTGTGGTGGCAACTGTTTCGTCGATCTTCGGGCTGGGAACCCCGGAAGAATATATCGCCCAAATGGTGACGGTGCGCGTCGGCGACATGCTGGATCGCGATGATCTGTTGCGGCAGTTCGTTCAAATGCAGTACGCACGCAACGACGCCGACTTCCACCGCGGCACGTTTCGGGTCCGCGGAGACACCGTCGAAATCATCCCGATGTATGAAGAACTTGCGGTTCGCATCGAGTTTTTCGGCGACGAGATCGAAACCATTCAAACACTACACCCGCTGACTGGTGACGTCATCCGCGAGGAAGACGAAATGTACATCTTCCCGGCCTCACACTATGTTGCCGGCGACGACCGGATGGCCCGAGCAATTAAAGATATCGAAGACGAGTTGCGCGAACGCCTCGGTGAGCTTGAATCCCAGAATAAACTGCTGGAGGCCCAGCGGCTCCGGATGCGCACCACCTACGACCTCGAGATGATGCAGCAGATGGGCTACTGCAACGGCATTGAAAACTACTCGCGCCATATTGATGGACGAGCACCAGGTTCCGCACCCCACACCCTGTTGGATTATTTCCCCGACGACTTCCTGCTGGTGATCGACGAATCGCACGTGACGGTCCCACAAATCGGCGGGATGTACGAAGGCGACGCGTCGCGTAAGCGTACCCTGGTCGACCACGGTTTCCGGCTGCCATCGGCTCTAGACAACCGCCCATTGAAATGGGATGAGTTTCTCGAACGTATCGGCCAGACCGTGTACTTATCGGCGACGCCAGGCCCTTATGAATTGAGCCAGTCCGACGGTGTCGTTGAACAAATTATTCGTCCAACCGGCCTGGTCGACCCGCAGATCGTCGTCAAAGAGACGAAGGGCCAAATTGATGACCTTATGGACGAAATCAACCTGCGCGTCGAACGCGACGAGCGTGTTCTCGTCACGACGCTGACCAAACGCATGGCAGAAGACCTTACCGAATACCTGCTCGAACACGGCGTAAAGGTGGAGTATCTGCACTCTGACGTCGACACGCTGCGTCGTGTCGAACTTATGACTGAGCTACGTCGCGGAGTATTTGATGTCTTGGTTGGGATTAATCTGCTTCGTGAAGGGCTTGATCTGCCTGAAGTGTCTCTGGTGTCGATTCTCGATGCTGATAAGGAAGGGTTCTTACGTTCCAACCGCTCACTGATCCAGACCATCGGGCGTGCTGCTCGAAATGTCTCAGGTGAAGTTCACATGTACGCGGATAAAATTACGGAATCGATGCA
>DATBUK010000032.1:0-6660 GCA_036516155.1 Yaniella sp. | reverse complement strand
TTAATCCCGAGGAGAACCTGGCCGTTCCGGAAGTGGGAAGGACGTGGTTGGAGCCGGCCGAGTAATCTCCCAGCGGAACCGGAGCGTACTGGCCAAGAAATACCGCCCCTGCGTGAGTAATCCGTTCCAGGACTGCCGCATTATCTGCCGTCTGGATTTCTAAGTGCTCGGTGGCAATCGCGTTGGTGACCTCGATAGCTTCGTCCAATGTGGAGACGACCAGGGCACCTGATTGCTGACCTGTGAGTGCTTCGCGAATTTGATCTTCGAGCACCGCCCCGGGCACTTGGCGCTCGATCTCTGCCACAACAGCTTGTGCAAAATCCATTGAGGTCGTCACTAACACGGACGCAGCGAGCGGGTCGTGTTCGGACTGTGAGATCAGGTCGGCTGCGACCCAGGCGGGGTGGGCTGTTTCATCGGCCAGGACCAGAATCTCTGATGGTCCAGCGACCGCATCGATACCAACTTTGCCGAAGAACGCTTGCTTGGCGGCCGCGACATAGACGTTGCCGGGCCCGGTGATCAGATCGACCGGCTCACACACGGTCGTCCCATGCTGGTCGTCGGCTCCTAACGCGAGCATCGCGATAGCTTGGGCACCACCGGTGGCATACACTTCTTCGACGCCAAGCAGTTTGCACGCAGCCAAAATGGTTGGGTGGGGGAGACCTCCAAAATCGGCTTGCGGGGGTGATGTCACCGCAATGCCGGGGACACCGGCAGCTTGGGCGGGCACCACATTCATAATGACCGACGACGGGTACACGGCACGTCCCCCCGGCACATACAGTCCGACGCGTTGGATGGGAATCCAGTGGTTTTCAACACTGGCGCCGTCAGCTAACGGCACGATGGTGTCGGGTGGGAGCTGCGCAGCGTGCACCGCGCGGGCCCGGTCGATGGATTCTTCCAGCGCAGCGCGAACATCCCCATCGAGCTCATCCAATGCCCGGCTCAACGCTTGTGCGGGAACCCGGAGACTTTCGGGTCGAACACCGTCGAAGCGCTCGGTGAAGTCTAGGACTGCTTCAGCACCGTGACTTTTGACCTTGTCAATGATGGGTTGTACGACCTCAGAAGCATCAGCGATTTCCACTTTAGCGCGCGGCATGACGGTGGCGGGATCGTAGTCGGTATTGCGCAAATCGGTGATGTGAAGCATGCCTGTTAGTGTAGCGGTTTTCAGGATTAGTTCAGATCGCGCTGAGAGGATGGTGCCTATGTTGCGACACGAAACCGAAGAGGAACCGATTGACCCATCAGAAGTGCCCTCGATGCCCAATGTTGAAGAAGCCGTCCCAGAAGATGTGCAGAATTCTGCGTTAGAAAACATCGACTCTCTGGGTCCGGTCTTTGGCGCAACCTTAAACATCGCCATTGGCGCACTGACGGGGCTGCTTGTCACCGCTGCGGTCGCCTTGGTAGCTCGTTTTCTGTTACGTTCTCGCAAGCGCTTTTTGTCGCACCTCAAAATCCTGCTGATGCCCGCCTTCACCGCGATGGCCTTCCTCGGTGCCCGCGTTGGGCTGGAATTATCCGGCCGCGACATTGCGATGTACAACCTGCTCGCCTTCTTACTCCTGATCGGAACGGCCTCCGGTTTCGCCTGGTTGGCACTGCGCATCGTCAACGTCGTCGAACGTCGTGTTGAGGTTCGCTATGACGAAGTCACCGCCGAAGATCGGCGTGGTCGACGCATCAAGACCCAAATGCAGCTCATCAAGCGTGTCCTGCACGCAATTATTATCGTGATCGCTGTGGCGGCAATCCTGCTGGCCATCCCACAGGTTCGGGCGCTCGGAGCCGGGCTCCTAGCATCGGCCGGTCTCATCTCAGTGGTCGCAGCCCTGGCCGTGCAAACGACCCTGACCAACGTTTTTGCTGGAATGCAGCTGGCCTTCACCGACGCGATTCGGGTGGGCGACGTCGTCGTGATGGATGACTACTACGGCACGATCGAAGACATCACCATGTCGTATGTCGTGTTGAAAATTTGGGATGGCCGCCGCATTATCTACCCGTCGTCCTACTTCACCACCACACCCTTTGAGAATTACACGCGTGTTGGGACCGAGATTTCTGCCGGCATTGATTTCCAAGTTGACTGGCGCGTGTCGGTTGACGCGTTGCGTGCTCGTCTGCGTGCGCTGGTGGAATCTTCGGATCTCTGGGATGGGCGCGACGCTAAGATCCAGGTGCTCGACATCGCCAACGATCGGGCGACCCTGCGGGTTGCTGTGTCGGCCCGCAACGCCGGTGAGCTATGGGACCTCCAGTGCCTGGTGCGTGAGGACTTCATCAAGTTCATCTCTGAAGAACATCCCGAAGCCATGAATATTCTGCGTATCGAACAGACCCCACCCGAGCGTCTTGCACTTGAACCGGCAGCTTCGGCCACAGCCTCCCAACCAGCTACCAAGCACAAACCAGAACCCCAACCCGAGAAGAAACCCAAACGCACTCCGACGTCGTGGGACATGAACTCGGCCCCGAAAATTGATAAAGAAAAAGTTCAGACGTGGCGTCAAAGTGAACCACCAGTTGAAATCGGGGTGTTTCCTACGGTGCCACACAAAGAAATTGAGGAACCCGCAGAACCTGCTCCAGACACTTCGTCGGTCCCATTGACCCAGGTCTCCGAGGCAGGAGCGATGTATACCGGGTCCGTGTCGGCGATCGAGCGAAGTGCTGATATGGCCGGCCCCGGCGAGGACGCCTACCGGAGCCGCGCGCAACGAACCGACGAACTCGAAGAAGTCGATAGGGCAAGCGACCAGAAGGCCGCAGACCCTCGACGCGACGATGATGAACAGACCCGAAAGGACCGCCGTGCCGCTGACGAAGAGCGCCGCGCGGAGGATGAGTCTCGGCGATAACCGCTAGTCGGCTAGCTTGGCGTCGTAGCGGTCCTTCATGTCTTCGGAGAACGGCACAAACACGACCTTTGTGATCGACGAGACCTCATCGGCCATCTTGCGAACGGTTTCGACGGCGACCGCGACGGCGTCGTCATGGGGCCAACCGTAGACACCCGCTGAGATGGTGGGGAAGGCAATCGTGGTCGCGCCGAGTTCATCGGCGACCTCCATGCTGCGACGGTAGGCGCTGATCAGTTGGTCACGACGATCAATGGTCTTCGCGTAGACGGGTCCGACAGTGTGAATGACCCAGCGGGCCGGAAGTTTGCCGGCAGTGGTCGCGACCGCATCCCCGGTCTCTAACCCGTCGGGCAGTGTCGTGTTGCGGAGCTTTTTGGTTGCCTCCAGAATCTCGGGGCCACCGGCCGAGTGGATGGCCCCATCAACTCCGCCGCCGCCTAACAGGGAGCGGTTCGCCGCGTTGACGATCGCATCGACTTCGACTTTGGTAATGTCACCTTGTTGTACCACGATGTCCACGGTTTTACTCCTTCGCGTTGGATTCCACTGAAGCTTCGGGGACCTTCACCGACAGCACCGGTACGGGCAGTTCGCGCAGCAGCTCATCTGCGACCGAACCCATGATAAATTTTGAAAACCCGGAGCGTCTGGCCGACCCAATCACCACGACATAGGGGTTGAGCTCGGCCACGATGTCTTTGAACTCATCGGCGGTTGACCGGCCTCGAGAATATTGCCGCAGCTCGGTCGGGACCGAGAAGTTCGCCAAATATTGTTCGAGCTGTTCGGCTTCGGCTCGGGTGAGTTGCGATTCGGCGCGATGTTCGGCACCGGGGCCAGCATTGACGACTACCACGCGCATGGTCAGTTTGGCGGCCATGTCCAACCCAAAATCCAGGGCTGCACGCGAGGCAGGGGTTTCGGTGTATCCCACAATAATGGTCATCAATCAGTCCTTTTCGTTGCGGAGGAGATAGTCCAAAGTTGCGGCCAACGTTTTCTTCGCCGGTCCGCGCACCATATCCGGCAGTTCCGGATACAGCCGGAGCGACAGGTCATGCACGACGACCGATTCCCAGTCCACCGGGGTGATGATCGGTGGTAGGTCACGGATCATCTCGCGGAGTTGGTCAACCCGTTCGAGTCGGTGGGCGCGGTACTGCTGGGCGGTGCGTGCCACGGAGTCCAGGGTCGGTCCGTGCGCTGGCAAGACGGCGACCTGACGCCCGGTGCCTTCGAGGGCGGCCAGAGTGTCCAGTGACTGCAAATAGTCGTCGAGTGTGCCGTCCGGGTAGTCCAGCATGGTCGTGCCTTCACCCAGGATCGTGTCACCGGTGAGCACGGTGCCCCCGGGGTGGGGTGCTGCGTTGTCGTCGGGTAAGAACAAGGACACGGAATCCGAGGTGTGTCCCGGAGTCGGCACGACCCGGATCTGGGTGCCGGCCGCATGAAGAACCTCATTGGGTACCAGCACGGCAGCACCGTCGGTCCATTCTTGTTGCACTGCCCGGACGGGCGCGTCGAAGCGCTTCGTGAAGATCTCGACAGCACCCGTGTGGTCAAGGTGATGGTGGGTAATAAGGATGAGCTCCACCCTGCGACCCTGCAGTGCCTCTGCGACCGCATCGGCGTGCTCTGCGGCGCCGTCGGCATATCCCGGATCGACCACCACAGCGGACTGAGCATCCGGGGCGGCGATGACGTAGGTGTTGGTTCCGCTCAGGGTCATCCCGGAAGGATTGTCTTGGGTAATTCGCATTGTGAACTGGCTACTAGGCAGGATGGTTGAAGAACTCATATGGTGAAGTCTATGGAAACTTCGACCAATTCTGGATACTCCACACCCGGCAAACCATTTACTCGCGACACCAATTACATCAATGACCGCATCGTCGCGGACCCCGAAGCCCACCGGGCTGCCGAACACTACGAATACAACACGGTGGGAACACTCACCATCGGACTGACCAAAGATGCCGAAGCATGGCCGGTCGAAGCTGACCGCTATCGCCTGGTGGCAGCACGGGCCTGTCCGTGGGCCAACCGCACCATCATTGTGCGTCGGCTGCTCGGTCTCGAGGACGTCATCTCGTTGGGCGCTCCCGGACCGACCCACGATTCGAACTCTTGGACCTTCGATCTCGACCCCAACGGTGTCGACCCGGTATTGAAAACCGAACGCCTGCAAGAAAACTACTTCAAACGCTTCCCGGATTATCCGCGCGGCATCACCGTGCCGGCCATGGTAGACATTCCGACCGGCCAGGTCGTGACCAATGACTATCCGCAGATTACGTTAGACTTTTCGACCGAGTGGACACAGTTCCACCGCGACGGCGCACCAAATTTACTGCCCGAAGAACACCTCGATGAAATGTTTGATGTCATCAAACGCATCTTTACCGAGGTCAACAACGGTGTCTACCGTGCAGGTTTTGCAGGATCGCAAGAAGCCTATGAGGAAGCCTACGACCGGTTATTTACTGCCATGGACTGGCTCGAGGAACGCCTCACCACGCGTCGGTTCTTGATGGGGGACCACATTACCGAAGCCGACGTGCGGTTATTTACCACGCTGGTACGTTTCGACCCGGTCTATCACGGGCACTTCAAATCAAACCGCAATAAGCTCATCGAATTCCCGGCCCTGTGGGCTTATGCTCGCGATCTGTTCCAGACCCCGGGCTTTGGTGACACCGTGGATTTCCAGCAGATCAAAGACCACTACTACATCGTCCACCACGACGTCAACCCAACCGGGATCGTGCCCAAGGGGCCGGTCTTGACCGAATGGCTCACACCGCACGGTCGTGAAGAGCTCGGTGGATCACCCTTTGGCGATGGGACAGCTCCCGGCCCGGTTCGCGAGGACGAGCGCGTCGAGGCGGCCAACAACCCGCTCTACCAGTAGCCGGTTAGGTTTCGGTTCGTGGCCGGATCCAGACTTCGGTGATCTGGGTGTCTGCGGGTGCCTCAAGGACGTGCCGAATTGTACGGGCCACGGTCGAGGGTCGAATGAGCGTCTCCGGCAGGATGAGCGGGTAATCATCGTCCCAGGCAATCATCGGGGTGTCCACATATCCCGGTGCGACAGTCGCGACACGCAACCTGTCGGGTTCGGTGCGGATTCGAATCCCGTCGGCCAGTGCTTGAAGAGCATGCTTTGACGCGGCGTACACGACATTATTCGGCGAGGTCGTCCTCGAGGCTCCGGAGCCCATGAAGACCACGGTTCCGGTGGCCTCACGGAGCTGGGGGAGGAGGGTCTTGGTCAGCTCGGACGGCACGGTCACGTTAATGTGCATCACCTCGGACCATACGGTCGCGGTCGCGTCGTCGAAAGCAAACCGCGGTGAGATCGCAGCGACGTGTAACAGCGCATCGACTCGGGGTAACAGCCCAAACGTGGTTGCGAAAGTATCGGTTTCGGTCAGATCGCTGCGCACAGGGTAAATTTCTTCGGCCAGTTTGGACAGGGCAATGAGGCGTGCTTCATCGCGACCCTGGGCAACGATGGCGTAGTCGCCGGCGAGTTCTTCCACGATGGCCCGACCGATGCCCCCGGTGGCCCCCGTAATCACCACGATCGGCTTATTGGTGACCGTGAGGGCTTGGAGATGATCCGTGATCTTCAACTGTGCTTGGGCGGTGTTCATCGTGCTCCTTAGCGAGTTTGTTCAGCGAAAGCGGCTCGGAGTTGATCGTCGGGGAGTTGATGTGCGACCAGTACGGCGAGCAATATGCGTGCCTGATAGGTATTGAGCTGATCAGCACTCAT
>DATBUK010000031.1:0-5148 GCA_036516155.1 Yaniella sp. | reverse complement strand
CCGTCGACACAACCACCAGCGTCCTCTACACCACCACCGACGCCTTCTCCGTCTCGTACCACTCCTGCACAGCCGAGCACGTCACCTGCCACGACACAGCCTCAAAGCCCGGCTCTTCCCGCGACACCCGACACAGCCGTTCCAGAAGCGACACCGGATGTAGCAGCTGGCACTGGACAGGGACCTTCAGATGAGGCACCTGAAACAGCCCAGGAGACCTCGCGGCAGTTCCGACCATTAGCCGAGAGTCCCCGATATCTTTTACCGCATTTGCTTGGCACTCGATCGGCACAGCGTGGTTCTCCGCTCATCTTGCCCCAGCCCCAAAGCTCACAAGATCGGGCCGGCGAGCTAGAAACCCTTCCGCCCATTTCAGAAGACGAGCTCGACGCCATTAAAGCGCAGCTATCGTCTCCGGGCCGCGCCGATACCGCGGTCTCAGCCCCACACGTTCCAAGTGCTGAACCCGACGAGCGAGTTTCTGCTAACTTCTCGTGGTGGTTCGTGGCCGGACTGACGGCGCTGCTCGGCGTAGGAGGCAGCGGATGGTTGTCCTGGCATCGGCGTAGACGACGTCACTGATCAGCTTCCGATGCTGGGTTGGGGCCGATGCGCTTATTGAGAATGCGTTCAGCCCCTGAGACCCCCAGGACGGCACAGGCGAACCAGATGCCCCCGGCCGGCCCGACCGGTCCGGCAACGACGCTTGCCGCCAAAGGCAAGACGACCTGGCCGATACGGTTGCCCATCAAACGCAGCGCAAGGGCAGGACTACGCCACGACCGGGGAACTCCCTGGGAGATCAGCGTCATGGTCATGGGCTGACCGACCCCCAACGTGAATCCGCCAACGGTCATGCACACAAACGCCACGACAATGCCCCAGGGCCCAACACCGACCGCGGCGGGGACCACAGCGATGGCACCCGCCGAGACGAGAAGTGCCACCAGCACAAGGTTGTTCCGCGAATAGCGGGCGGATAAGGGTCGGATGAACACTCGGGACAGGACCGATGTCGCGCCACGGACCGCTAGGAGTGCACCAATAATCATTGGTGAAACACCCACGTCTTCGCCGACCAGCGGCATAAACGCCACCAGAATATCGAGAATCGCCAATAGAGCCAGCGCGGCGAACATGTGCGACGCAATGCCGGGCAGTTTCAAAATATTGCGTGCCGAGGGTTTCGTGCCGGGTTCGACCACCACGAGATCTTGGGTCTGGGTCGTCGGTTGTTCTGCGGCCCGAAGCGTATACAAGATTGGAACCGCAACGGCTGAGGTGATGGCCCCGATCCACAGTGCAAGGTTGATGCTGAACGTAAGGTCGGCCCCTCCAGCCTGTGCTTCGGTGAGCGACGTACCGCCAAGGATGACACCGGATAGCAGTGGACCAATCATTTGTCCGACTGAAAACGAGGCAGTAAACCACCCGAAATTGGCATCCATATCGGTGCCTCGAGAGCGTCTGGCGACCATGCTTTGGCCCCCGATAGTAAACATCAAGTGCCCCACGCCGAGCACAGCTGACGCAAGCATCAGGTGCACTACGTCTCCAGTGAGCGCCAAGTAGGCGGCGCCTGCTGCGAGAATCACAATGCCTAAGGCCACGAAGTTTCGCGGTGATTTCAATCGGGATTGCATTCGACCAAAGGGTAATGCCAGAAACAGCGGCAGCAGCGCATAGGCTGCGGTGGCAATCCCGATCTCTGTCTCACCCCATCCCAACAGGATGAGCTTGTAGCTGGTCACAGGCCGCACGAGATTTGCCGTCGTCTGAGTCAGGACACCGGCGGCTAACATGAGCCATAGCCAGCCTGGTATAGCGCTCTGAGGGGATGTTGACATAGTTGGTGTGCGGGTTTCCTTCGATCTCCGACGGGCGGATGCCGTCGATAATCTCGACTAAGAATACCGGATCAGCAACGTCAACCCCGATAATGCACTCGGTACACTGATCTAGGATCATGTTTGCACCGGCGATGGGAGGATTATGGGTCAGCAGTCGAATTCGCGACGGAAGCATCCTCATGCGCCAGTTGCCTCAGCGGTTGATTCGCCTTTAGGTGACCACTTCTTCTTTTATCTGACCCAACTGGAGCACACATTTCGTACCAGTATCGAGTTGAGTCTTGAAGAATTCGCTTTAGATATCCGGCAGTACACTGCGCTGGCGTTTATTGTCGACGGTCATGCACCCACGCAATACGAGCTGGGTCATTTACTCCGTCTTGATCCTTCACAGGTTGTCACCCTGACGAAAGGTCTCGTCAACCGAGGACTGCTCACCCGCCACACACTCGAGCGAGATCGCCGTGCGAAGGCACTGACCATTACTGCGGACGGTCGACGGCTTTATGCGCAGGCAGCGCTGACAGTCCGACATGTGGAAGAATCCCTCACAGCTGCCCTATCGCGACGTGATCACGTCGCACTTCGAGTGCTGCTAGATCGCATCTTGCCACGGCCGTAGGCGTGGCGTGCCGTCGAGATTAGCCCGCGCTCGAGACGGTGTGGAGACGTTTCTCGGCTCCGCTGGAGTCAGAGGGCAGATAGTATTCTGGATCCACCCATTTGTCATTGACTTTGATTTCGTAATGAATGTGCGGGCCGGTGGAGTTCCCGGTCGAGCCAGCCAGAGCGATAGTGTCGCCCTGGTTGACAGTATCTCCCACACCGACCTTCAACTGTGAGTTGTGGCTGTAAGCCGTGACGACCCCGTTGCCGTGGTCGATTTCAACACGGTTGCCGCCGGTGCTATGGACACCGGCAAACACCACGGTGCCAGCTTCAGTGGCTTTCACCGGAGTGCCGGTCGGGACTGGGAAGTCGGTGCCAACGTGGAACTGGGTTCCCGCGCCGGTGGGGTTATTCCGCATTCCAAAAGTCGAAGAAGTGCGGGTTGAGTCGGCTGGGAAAATCATCTGCAGGTTGCCCGGCAGGGACTTCAACGAACCGTTATGTGGGTTCTTTGCCTCGGCTACCGCAAGCTGCCCGGCAGCCACATCGCCCTCGCCGGCGTGATAGAGCTGCCCAAGGCCAACCTGGGATGCTGCCATCTCATTGGTCATCTTGGCCACGACGCGTTCATCGCCGCCACTGATAGCAGAAGGGATAATCGACGTTTGTCGCGGAGTTTCAGGAATATCAGGGGTGTCAGCCTGCGCTGTCTGGCCGAAGGCAAAGAGGCTGCCATCAGATGCGGTGCCACCAAAAGTCACAGCGGCAGAAGAAACTGCTACTGCGACACCAGCGGTAATGACCGTCGCGTTCCGTCCGCGCTTCTTTTTCATAGCAGCTTGGCGTAGTTCGCGACGCGAGGGAAATTCGGAATGTGGCATAAGTATGTGTTCACCAAAAATGGGGAAGTCGGGATTGCTTGATACATCGTAGCGTTATCAATTCGTTATCTCCAATCGAGTCTGGCCGGTCGAGCTATATTGAATCGTTAACTCCAAAATTTGAGCGTTATAAAGTTAGGGCACTGCGCCGGCACCTTCCGTCGCGCCGCGTGATAGTGCGCCTGGGCGCTCGCATGTCGCGTCTCACGCACAACCCCTCCGTAAGTTCGCCCAGCAGCGAAACTTATTGTTTCAAGTCAGCAGTGTTGCGACCGTGCTAGGAACGAAGCTACCCCTGATGCAGCGATCGCGTTGGCGTGTGCGCTCAAACTGTGGATAATGCCCTGCATTTGACGGATTCCGGCGCAACATTACTGCAGACGTTGTATGATGAGGGGCGTTGTGCCCTGGAACAGTAGGCGCAATAGCGTTACCCACAATGGTGTGCGTAACGATTCTGATACGGAAATCACTCCGCATGAACTACACCTCGCTATGGTGTACTTCTGCATTTCGCCCCGGGCATGTTTGCCCGGGTCTTCGTATATACACCGCGCACGGTACCGTCCTATGGCAGCACGTATTCGTGGCGGGCATGGGATAAGTGAGTCATGACTGAAGTTCAAACCCCACTACGCACCGAAACTGATCTCATCGGCACCATAGAATTGCCGACCGACGTCTACTACGGTGTCAACACTGTTCGTGCCGCTGAAAACTTCCAGCTGTCCTCAGATCGCGTCGCGCAGTTTCCAGAGCTCATTGAAGCTCTCGCGAACATCAAACACGCTGCAGCTGCCGCCAACCGCGACGTTGGTGCTCTTGATGCCAACCTCGCCGATGCCATTATTGCCGCGGCCAAGGATATTGCAGACGGCCAACTGCACGACCAGTTTATTTTGGACATGATTCAAGGTGGGGCCGGGACCTCAACGAACATGAACGCCAATGAGGTCATCGCCAACCGCGCACTCGAACACCTTGGCTATGCCAAAGGTGACTACGAGATGTTGCACCCGCTCAACCACGTCAACATGGGTCAGTCGACCAACGACGTCTACCCCACTGCGCTGAAACTGGCCCTGCATAAGATGACCGGTACTCTGCAGGCCAACCTGAAAGTCCTCAAAGAGGCACTGGAAGCCAAAGCCGAAGAGTTCGGTTCGACTGTGAAAATGGGTCGCACCCAGATGCAGATTGCCGTGCCGATGACGCTGGGCCAGGAATTCGCCGCCTGGGCGACGATGATCGAACGCTCAGCCGCCGGTTTGAAGCGGGTCCGTTTTGATCTGCTGGAACTCAACCTGGGCGGAACAGCGATCGGTACGGGCATCAATGCTCACGCTGGTTACCGCGAGCGCGCAATCGAACACCTGCGTGAAATCACCGGACTCAACGGGATTTCCTCGGCCACCGACTTGATCGCGGCCACCGCAGATACGCAAATCTTCGTTGATCTGTCCGGCGCGCTCAAACGTGTTGGCCTGACCATGTCGAAAATTGCAAACGACCTGCGTCTCCTGTCCTCTGGCCCGTCAGGTGGCTTTGGCGAGGTCAACCTCCCGGCCCGTCAGGCCGGTTCGTCGATCATGCCTGGCAAGGTCAACCCGGTGATTGCCGAAGCCGTCAACCAGGTCGCGTACCAAGTAGCCGGTCATGATGCAGCAATTAGCATGGCCGTCGAAGCAGGCCAGCTCGAGCTGAACCCATTTGAGCCGGTCATGGCTCGAGGTCTTTTCGATTCGATCGGTCTGCTGTCCAATGCCGCCACAATGTTTGTCGACAAATGCATCACCGGTATTACCGCC
>DATBUK010000030.1:0-12505 GCA_036516155.1 Yaniella sp. | reverse complement strand
GGTTGCCTGATAGGTTTCCATCGCGCCGATGTAGCTTCCCGGATCAAAGGTCTCGAGGATGATCGAACGGCCACCGACGAACAGGAACGGCAGGCTGTTGATGCCTAAGGCGCCGATGTGGAACAGCGGGGCGGCAAGAATCGTCGTATCGTACCGGGTGAAGGAATTACCACCCATGATCGTGTTGATCGCATTCCACGTAGTGTTCCCGTGGCTGAGCATCGCACCCTTGGGCGCGCCCGTGGTGCCAGAGGTATACATGATCATCGCGATATCGTCGTCGGTGACCTCGTGCACCACGCGAGTGGTGTCACCTTCGGCGATCATCTGCGCAAGATCAGAAGACCCGCCAGCGGCCCGAAGCTTTGAGTCAGGCACCACGAAGCTGTGCCGAACTTGCGTGGCTTCCGTCATGGCGGCAGTGGCGACATCCTCCAGGGTATGGGAGTAGAACAGCGCGGAGGCGCCCGAGTCGTTCAAGATGTATGCGACTTCGGTCGGACTCAGGCGGAAATTGACCGGTACAGCGATGGCCCCCAATTTGGCGATGGCGATCAAAATCTCCATGAATTCAATCGAGTTCATGGCAAACAGCGCAATGCGGTCGCCTTGCTGATACCCATGTGCCGTCAGTGTGTTGGCGATCGCATTGGTTCGGTCTTCGAGTTCGCCGAAGGTGCGCTCCTCTTGGGTTGTCGCATTGACATACGCGGTACGCTCTGGTGAACGCTCCGCGTGCATCGTTGCCCAGTTGCCAAATCCTCTGTCCATGATTGAGGTCTCCTCAGTTGATGATGAAACGTGCGAGGGTAGTTTTAGAAGTCCGTGGTGGTGACGCCAGCGCGATAAAACAGTCAGCACTGCTGGCTTTTTCTCTGTGGTTACAATACCATGGATCAATGTGAGAAGGAACACAACGAACCCTACCGCACTGCACAGGAGCCGAGCATGACCGAATCACAAAACCCCTACTTGGAAGCTGTTGCACGCCTTGATGCCGAGGGTCGTACGCTCGAGCAGCTGGTCGAGAACTTATCGGACTCGCAGTGGCGGTTAGATACCCCTGCCCACGGTTGGACCGTCGCACACCAGATTGCGCATCTGGCGTGGACCGACCAGGCGGCGCTGACCGCCTTGCAGGGCGAGGAGGCATTCCAGCCGTTACTCGAGGCTTCGCAAGCAAAACCACTGGGTTTGGTCAATGAGGCAGCTGATGAAGGCGCCAAACAACCACCCCAGCAACTGCTCGAATACTGGCGCAGCGGCCGCGAGCAGTTAGCACAAGCACTGAAAACTGCCGACCAGAATCAGCGATACCCGTGGTTTGGCCCGCCCATGAAGCCCCGGTCGATGGTCACTGCTCGAATCATGGAAACCTGGGCGCACGGTCAAGACGTCGCCCAAACGCTCGGAACTCATTGGCCCGCTTCAGCAGCCTTGCAGGACATCGCGCATCTGGGGATCGCCACCCGAAACTTTAGCTACCACATCAATGAGCTGGCACCACCTGAGACACCCATGTACGTGCAACTCACCGGTCCGAATGACGAGACCTGGGAGTGGGGCGAGCCAGATGCTGAAAACCGCATCACCGGATCCGCCTGGGACTTCGCGCTGCTGGTCACCCAGCGCGCTGAACTTGAAGAACTTGATCTGGCCATTACGGGCTCAGATGCCCAAACGTGGGCGTCGTTTGCCCAAGCATTTGCTGGTCCACCGAAATCTGTTGTGCGAGCACAACAAAACGCCCCCGTAGCGGAATAACGACTTCGACGAGGAGATCCCTTTATGAGCACCACACTGCAGGAAACCGACGAGATCACCGCGCTGCGGGAAATGGTTCGTGATTTTGTCACCGAAAAAGTTCTACCCTACCAAGATCAGTGGGAAGAGGACCAGATGGTCCCTCGGCAGTTGTCCAAGGATGCCGGGGATCTCGGGCTCTTGGGTATCAATTTTCCTGACTCCGTCGGCGGTGAGGGCGCCGGACTTTCTGCGCTGGTAGCCGTCATCGAAGAACTCCACGTCGCCGGTGCTGCTGCGGGTTTTCAGGCGTCCGTTTTCACAACGTTGATTTCGTGCCCGCACATCATCGCTTCTGGCAATCAGGATCTGATCGACCGCTATGTTCGACCAGCCCTGGCCGGTGATTCGATTGGTTCGCTTGGTATTACCGAACCGGGCGGCGGCTCCGATGTTGGGGGTCTCCGGACCACAGCTAAACGCGACGGCGACCACTACGTGATCAACGGTGCAAAGACCTTCATCACCTCGGCGGTTCGTGGCGACTGGACCGTCATCGCAGCCCGCACCGGTGGCGACGATGCACCTGGGTCGCGCGGTATCTCGCTGTTCGTCGTCGACAATGACACCGAAGGCTTTGAAGTTACCCGCAGCCTACGCAAGATGGGCTGGCACATGTCAGACACCGCCGAGATCGTCCTCGACGACGTCCGGGTGCCAGCATCGCACCTGGTCGGGGAGGAAAATGGCGGTTTCAAACTTATCTCGCAGGGCTTTGTGTCCGAACGCATCGGTATGGCCGCGCAAGCCTATTCGCAAGCACAACGAGCCCTCGACCTTACGGTGCAGTGGTGTCGGGATCGCAACACCTTTGGTGAGCCGCTCATCTCGCGGCAGTCTGTCCAGCGCACGCTGGCAGAGATGGCTCGCAAAATTGACTTGGCACGCGTTTATGTGCAGATGGTTGCCAAACGCTGGGATGAGGGGGAGACCGACCTGGTCACTGAAGCATGTTTCGCCAAGAACACTGCGACTGAGACCGGTGAATGGGTGACCCATCAGGCTGTGCAGTTATTTGGCGGCGCCGGCTTCATGCATGGCACCGAAGTCGAACGCCAATACCGTGACATGCGCATTAACGGTATCGGTGGTGGCACGGTCGAGATCCTGACCGAACTCGCAGCTCGTCGTCTCGGCTACACCGCCTAATCAGCTCCATTCTTCAGAGAAAACCCACGCTTTGCTTGTCGTCAGCGAAGCGTGGGTTTTGTCTATGCAAAAGGACAACTACCTGACTCCAGCCAGAAACGCTGCGATAGCCGAGGTGGTGTCAGCCTCGGTCAGTCGGGTGTGAGCCGCTAACCATTCGCGGCTGAACGCCGCTGCTGGGCTGTCGGAGGTCCCGTCGCTGATCCACAGGACGCGCGTCGCGTCGTCGCGGCCAGCCGGATGGTCCAGCGCGGCCAGCATCGGATTGTCGATCACGTAGCCGTTGATGCCAACGAGGGCGGAGAACGCTTCAGGCCGGACCCGCAGCATCGTGGTCGCCAGCGCCGCACCCTGCCCAACGCCGACGGCCTGGACGCTGGCGTAGCTGATGTTGCCATACTCATCGTCGTCAAGGGCATCAAAGACCCGATGAGCAGCCGAGAGCACTTCTGGGAAGCTTTCATGCTGGTGGTCTTGGGTGGTGAACCAGCTGTGGCCAAAGGTGGCATCAAACCCTGCTTGGAGGGCCAGACCGGTGGTGTTTTCCGGCAGGAGGCTGAAATAGTGTTCGGCCACGGTCTCTGGGGTTGATCCGGCATCGTGGAGGAACAGGAGGAGCTGGTTGGTTCGAAGGTGTTCGGGATGTGACCAGATGGCGCGGTGGCCGGTCTCAAGCAGTGCGGGATACATGGTCTTCACTCTAGCCAACGATTAGGACACAAAGTGGATCAGTGCGCCCACGCCGAAAACGCCGGTGGCTACGATGATGCAGGCGATTTCGATGAGCATGCCGATGCCCATGGCTTTGAGCGTTTCGATCGAGGAGTGCAGCGCTGCGGTAGCGTCTCGTCGGCGGTAGTACTCGGCTGCAAAGAGGCCGAGGACGAAGCCGATGAAGAGCCCGAAGAAGGGGATGACGAAGAAGCCGATGATGGCGGCGACCGTGGCGATGAGGATCGGCCTGTTGGGGATGCGTTCCCGTCGCATGGTGCGTCCGGTCAGCACCAGTGAGGCGCTCCATCCGACCAGGGCAAGGGCTGCGGCGATGCTGCCGGATGCCCACGAGGCGGTTGAGCCCAGAATCCAGGCCCAGGCGATCATGGTGATGATGGCAACGGGCGAGCCGGGCAGGATGGGAAAGATGATGCCGCCGATGGCGACAAGCATCAGCAGGGCTGCGATGACGGTGACAAGTATTTCCACACCCTCAGGTTAGTCGAGTGTGATGTCTGCCCATACTATGTGGGTTTCGGGGTCGTCGCGGTGGAGTCCAAATGGCCCAGCGTTGGGGCCGAGACTGTCGGTTTCGAGCACGCCGGAGTCGCTGACGGTCAAATCTGAGCTCAACAAGACGTAGTCGGCTCGATAGGTTTCGTCATCATTCGACGGGGTGGGTGCTGTGTGGTGGGTGGCCTCGGGTGTCGTGGGGATGAGGCCGCGGCTGAGCGCACTGGCGGTCATGGTCTTGGCCGGCTCTGGGTCGAGAATCTGATCGGATGCCAGCAGGCTGGTGATGGCGGTGGGATCGGCGGGGCCGTTTCCCGTTGGATCCGCTTTGAGGGACCCGGCGAGCACAAAGCTCGCATCTTCTTCCAGCGGGCCGCGCTCGCCTCGATGGTCTCGGATGTATTCGGTGTCCGGGTCGATGTAGTCTTCCCAGAACCGGATTTGGTCATGGTTGCGTGCTGTCCCGTAGGAGCTTTCCGATGCGTCGGCGGTCGAAGTGGCAAGCACATGTATCGTTTCACCGTCGACTTCAACGGGGATATCCCAGTGTGAGACCGATGCCAACGGTAGCAGGTCACGTTCGAGGTCGGTGAGATCTGCCGGGATGCTGTTGTCGGGCATCGCTTCCCAGGGCATCGAGGTGAAGTCGCGAACGTTTTCGGTGTCGAGCGGGTATTTGGAGTACACGATCATCGACAACTGGCCGGGGAAGTCTCCGTAACCCAGTGCGTCTCCTGGGTCACCGATCGTGCCGTTGCGGTTGATGTCCGCTCCGGAGTCCACACCAACATTTGACGGCGCGGTATAGGAATACGGGTAGGTCATGCCGGTGTGGTCGTCTCCGCCGACTGCCAGGTAATTGGTGTTGAAGGCTTTGGCGACGTTCTCGCCGGAGTCCATGTCGACGTCGATACCGGTGAGTACGAGAACGTCGGGCCGGACTTTCTGGATCGCGCGTGCGACTCTCGTGGCGTCTTCAGCACCCGGAGCAGACAGTTCTTCAAAGAGGTCACCGGGGGCCTCGCGCGTCAGATTCGCGTTATAGGTCGCGACACGTAATGCATCGGAGGGGGCATCTTGCAGAACGGGCGTCGCCGCGTCCTGGTCCGCTTGGTCGGTCGACAGTTCAGATTGTTGTCCACTGCCGAGCGTTTCTGCACCCGGGCGCGGGCAAAATGGGATTTCAGCTTCGTCTTGACCTTCGGCCGCTACCGCAGCGGCATTTGGGGATGCAAAACCCACGGCCAAACAGCTAGCAGCGGCTGCGGCCAACACTGTTTTCTGCACTCGAAAAGTAGCGCGGGTCTCCTGCATAATGGCTACCATAGACCCGATCAACACGGATCGAAAGTTTGTGTGAAATCCTTTAAACCTACTGAGATTCACCGAATTCTCGGCTCAGGGCATGGCCATGCGGCTGCAGAAGGTTACCGACGATTTGGCCGAAAATTCCTGCAATGCATTCTTGATCAGAATGTAATCATTTTGTGACCATACATTCGGTGAGCAATTGGCCCTGGCTTGCAAAGTGGCACTCGACCTGCAAAGTTATCGTGAGACACATCACGTGAGTGAGCGGTGGTTAACGCTCTTCCGCATCTTCTGCAGCTCCGGGCTCGTCCTCGCGAGCCTTCCGAGCACGATGCTGTTCGACAACTTCGCCACTGAGTCGAGCTGCTGCAACGGTCATGCCGATGGTGGCCCCAACGATCAGCACAATTGCTACACTCCTGAGCACGCCGAAGGTTTGATCAAGGAACAACCACCCGATGAGTGCGGCAAATACCGGCTCCAGGCTGAGCAAGATGGAAAACCCGTTTCGCGGCAGTCTGCGCAGTGCAGCCATCTCGAATGACACCGGAATGACCGTTGATAACACCGCCATGGCAATGGCCAGCCAATACACCTCTGGCATCTGCACGAGGTCAACGAAACCCCCGAGACCAAATGGCAAAATGACCAGGGCGGCCACCAGTGTGGCTACCGGCAGGCCTTCGACCCCTGGCAGGTGCTTTCCAACGCGGGCACTGAGCAGGATATAGAACGCCCATGACACGCCCGCCAGTGCGGCATAGATCATCCCCAGCGTGTCAAAGGAGCTCTGGCCTGACAGCGACTCGATCCCCAGGACGCCGAGTCCGACCCCGGCCATGGCGATCCAGATGAGGTCTCTGCGGTTCGTGGAAAGAATCACCGCCAGGGCCAGTGGACCGACAAATTCAATGGCCACCGCCACGCCTAGTGGAATGCGTTCGACCGCCGCATAGAAGAATCCATTGAGCCCAGCCAGGCTGATGCCAAATAACACGACGTCGCGCCACGCCGCTCTACTCCATCGCCACGGGGTTGGGCGGGCGATCACCAGCAGAAAGAGGAACGCCAAGACTAGACGAAGGGTGGTGACGCCCCAGGCGCCGCCGATGGGGAAGAGGTGGGTCGCCACGGTCGCGCCCAGTGGTAATGCCAGCGTGGCAGCAACCACCAGCAGCACACCGGTAAGAGAAATACCGCCGGTGCGATTCGCCAAGACGACCCCTCCCTCAATTCGTAGCGACTACCACCCGCGTTCTGCGAGGCGGTGTGGTGCCGGGATATCCGAGACATTCAGACCAACCATGGCGCCCCCGATGCCACGAGAGGCATCAGTAACGGCCTGCGGGTCGTTATAGTGCTGCACTGCGGTCACGATGGCCTCGGCGCGAGCGCCTGGATTATCAGCGTGGAAGATCCCAGACCCAACAAAAACACCGTCAGCGCCCATTTGCATCATCATGGCAGCGTCAGCCGGTGTCGCAATACCTCCGGCAGTAAATAAGCCCACTGGCAGCCTACCTTCTTTTGCGACCTGTTTCACCAGATCATACGGCGCCTGGAGGTCTTTGGCCGCCACGAACAGTTCGTTCTCATCCAGGGCACGCAACGCGGCGATATCCGCATTGATGGTGCGCAGATGTTTGACGGCTTCGGAGACGTCACCGGTTCCGGCTTCGCCCTTGGAGCGAATCATGGCCGCACCTTCGGTGATCCGGCGCAGGGCCTCTCCCAGATTCGTGGCGCCACAGACAAACGGTGTGTCAAAATCCCACTTATTGACGTGATGCACGTAGTCAGCCGGTGACAGCACCTCGGATTCGTCGATGAAATCCACGCCCAACGTTTCGAGAATCTGGGCCTCGACGAAGTGGCCGATCCGCACCTTGGCCATGACCGGAATGTCCACGGCCGCGATGATGGACTCGATCAGCTCTGGAGCTGAACTGCGTGCGATGCCACCTTGTGCTCGGATGTCTGCGGGCACTCGCTCCAACGCCATGACCGCGGTGGCGCCGGAGTCAGCGGCAATGCGAGCTTGTTCGGGGGTAACCACGTCCATGATCACTCCCCCGCGGAATGGTTCCGTCAGTCCGCTTTTAATGTTCATTGGGGTTGTCATATTTCACCTTTCAAGTTTTGGCCTATGCCAATTTACGGCCTAGGCCAAATCATAGGGCACTTCTGTGCCCGGTCGCACCCGTTGCGCAATACGACGTGTTGAGCCGCAAGTTCCTGAGATTATGGAGCTATGCATACGGAGTCGACTACGGGCTCACGCCGTCATGAAATACTCACCGGATTGAAGTTAGGTCTCGGGCCTGGCCTTGGGTTATTCCCCCTGGGCGTGGCCTTAGGCCTCTTAGCCGTGCAATCTGGCCTCCCAGCCTGGGCGGTGCCGGGGCTCTCGATCTTCGGCTATGCAGGCTCCTTAGAATTTCTGATGATCGACTTGATGACGGCAGGCACCGGCTTGCTGACGATCGCGGTGACCACCTTCTTTGTGAACTTCCGGCACGTGTTCTATGCGTTTTCGTTTCCGCTGCACGTGGTCAAAAACCCGATCGCAAAGTTCTACTCGATGCATGCGCTCATCGATGAGGCCTACGCCGTGACCGCGGCACATCCCACCGGCTGGACAGCGCCCAGACTGCTCGCCATGCAAATCTCGATGCACTGTTACTGGGTTGGGGGCGGACTCGTCGGCATCGCGATCGCCTGGAGTATTCCCGGGACCATCGCCGGCCTCGATTTTGCTCTACTGGCGCTCTTTATCACGCTGACCCTCGATGCGGTGCGTACACGAGAGCAACTGCCATCCCTACTCATCGCGACGGTCGCATTCTTCGTCGCGATGCTCATCACCCCGGAGCAGATCATTTTCGCCGGCTTGATCATCTTCATGGCGCTACTGGCGATCCGATATTTCACGGCCAAACGAAAAGGTGGGCTCTATGATGCTGCTGGCAACTAGTGCTGCAACGACTCCGGCGACCTGGTACATCATCGCCGTCTTGGCCATCATGTTCACGATCACCTTCACGCTGCGCGCTCTGCCCTTTGCCATTCTGTCGAAACTGCGGGACTCAAAATTCGTCAACATCATGGCCCTGTGGATGCCGGCGGGTATTCTTGGCCTGCTGGCGATCGCGCTGTTCTACTCGACGGCTTCCGCCGCCGGAACTGTGCTGTGGAAGTTGTTGGTAGCGGTCGCGATCACGATCGTCTCGCACTTAGCCTTGGGACGTCGCACCCTCATCTCGATCGGGTTGGGCACACTGACCTACGTGATTCTGGTAAACTTCGTCGGCTAACTGTTTCCCCCCTCATAGGGTGCCTGCCCCGCAGCGACTACACTGAGCACAGACTTGTTGGAAGGACGACCATGCGCAATATCACCCCCTGGCTCCTGGCCGTCCCGTCGCTATTTTTTATCGCCTGGGGCGGCAACCACTTCACCCCGCTGCTCCCGCTTTACGACGAGGTCGCAGACCTGATCCCCTGGCAGACGAACATGCTGCTGGGCACCTATGTCTTCGGACTTGTCCCGGGGCTGTTGGTCGCCGCGGCACTGTCAGATGTGTATGGACGGAAACCGCTGACCCTTGCGGGCCTCCTCTCATCGGCACTAGGCAATCTCATCATCTTATTGGGGCCCACCTCGATCGCCATGTTGTATACCGGTCGCTTTTTTGCGGGCCTGGCCGTCGGCATTGGCATGTCGGTCGGAACCTCGTGGATCAAGGAACTGTCCTCACGCGAATGGGACCCAAAGGCGACCACCGGTGCCGGGGCACGACGTCCCTCCTTGACGATGACGCTCGGATTCGGCATCGGTGCTGCAGTCACCGGAGTGCTAGCTCAGTGGGGTCCAGAACCGACCCTGACCCCGTTTATTGTTCTTGTCAGCCTGTTGGTGCTGACCATTATTCCAACCGCGCTCGCCCCCGAAACCGTCGGCGCCACCGCACCGCGCCAAGATCCGGAAGTCTCATGGCTGCGTCAGTTACGCACGCCCAGCGCCAAACACCCAGACTTCCTCGTGAAGGTCGCCACGGCGGCCCCGTGGGTCTTTGGAGCCGGCGGGATCGCCTACGGGCTGCTACCCCAAATCATGGCGGACGCCACCGGCGAGTATATGACCTTATATGCGACGAACATGGCGGTCTTCGCCCTGGGGATTGGCGCGTTGATCCAACCGTTCGCGCAGCGGCTCGACCGGCGTCTTAACGGCCGCGGGCTACCCATCGGGTTAGCCACCGTGGTGGTGGGGCTGGTCACCGCAGCCGTAGCATCACACTACGAAGGGCCCATTCTCGGTCTGATCGCGGGCCTGATCTTAGGGCTTGGGTACGGCTCCGTGCTGGTCACCGGGCTCACCAGAGTCCAGCGCATCGCGACACCGGAAGATTTAGCCGGGTTGACCGGCATCTTCTACGCGTTAACGTACGTCGGGTTCTTGTTTCCAACGGTCATCGCCGCGCTGTTGCCCATCATGCCCTACAGCACGACCCTGCTAGTATTCGCAGGCCTGGCGTTGATCTCAATGATCATTGCCTTTGGCCGGGTCCGTTACGTCCGCGGGCGCTGGGGCCGCGGCCAGTAGCGGCTAACTCGGATCACGCAGCAGGCGACGCTGAATCTTGCCGGTCGGAGTCATCGGCAACTCGTCCCGGAATTCCAACCGTTTGGGATATTCGTAGAAGGCCAGGGAGTGTTTGACCATGTCCTGGATCTCGACTTTCAGCTCGTCGGTCCCCTCAACGCCGTCCACCAGCACGACGTAGGCCGCGACGACTTCACCGCGCATGTCATCCGGTTGACCCACAACTGCCGCCATTGCGACACTTGGGTGCTTGAGCAGGGCCTCTTCAACTTCGGCGGGACCAATACGGTAGCCACCGGAGAGAATGACGTCATCGGAACGACTCGCGAAGTAGAAATAGCCGTCCTCATCTTGGGACCCGAGATCGCCGGTTCTGAGGTAGTTACCGTGATACTTACTGCGCGTTTGCTCCGGCTGGTTCCAGTACCCCAGAAATTCTCCCGGATTCGGGGTGGCAACACAGATTTCACCAATTTGGTCGGGCTCAACCGGTTCGCCCTGGTCATCCAAGATTGTGACGTCGAATCCTGGCAACTGGCGGCCCATCGAAGCGGTTGGCGGATTCTCCCGGGTTCGGTCCTGACCGACGACGAGGTTCATTTCGGTTTGCCCGTAGAACTCATTGACCCCAACCCCGAGATGCTTTTCACACCAGGCCTGCAATTCAGCACCCAGCGGCTCTCCACCGGCTGCAAGGGTGCGGATCGCGCCGGGACGGACTTGCGTGTTACTGGCACGCAATTGTTTCAGTGCTGTGGGTGGTAAGAACGCGTTTCGGGCGCCGATGTCTTCGAAGATATGCTTTGCCAGTTCAGGACTGAACCGACTCTTGGAGGCCACGACCGGGATATTGCACGCAAGGCTGGGCAATAGGATATCGAAGAGCCCACCGATCCAGGCCCACTCTGCCGGCGTCCACATCATGTCGTCGGGTTGCGGGAAATTCGCGTGCGTGTAGCGGATCCCCGGCATATGGCCGATCAGAATTTGGTGCCCGTGCAGGGCGCCCTTGGGGTTGCCCGTGGTCCCAGAGGTGTAAATCAGCACCGCTGGCGCCTCGGGGTCGGTGGGTTTCACATCGTCCAGCGACATCGGCGCGGCATCGAGGCACTGCTGATACGAAACCCGGGTTGCCTGCTGACTGCCAGCTTCCCTGTCACCGACCGTCACCACGTGAGTCAGCGACTCAACCGACTCCAAGGCCGGGGCGATGCGCTGCAGGTCGGTGGCCTCGCTGAAAATGAGTTTCGACTCAGAGTCTGCCAGACGAAACTGGACAGCATCCGGGCCAAAGCGGGTGGTCAGCGGGACGACGATCGCTCCAATGAGATAGCCGGCCACATGGATGGCGGCCAGCTCATACTGTTGGGCCAGGAACACCGCGATCCGGTCCCCTTCGCGCACCCCGTTGTCTCGCATCCAGGTAGCTAACCGGCGTGCTTCGTCCGCAAGCCGTCCGAAGGTGACGACGAGCTCGCGGGTACCCGTTTCGATAATGGCGACATCGTCGTCGGCTTTATTTTCCAGCACAGCCAGCCCGATGTTGAAGGTCGAGGGCATATGCCACGTGAATTCGTCAGCGGTGATATCTTGCCACCACTGCGGTTCATGAGAAGTGTCGCGGGTTGCGTCAGTCATCGGTGAGTTCCTAACTACTACGATTCAAGCGTCTGTGGTTCGCCGGGGGTCTCGGTGCGGTTGAGGTTCGATTTGGACAGCCAGGTTTGGTAGACCCAGGCATAGAGCGCACCGGAGGTCAGCACGGTGAATGGCCAGATGATATACACCAAGATCGCACTGGAAATTGGGAGACCCCACACTATCGTGGTGCTCTCGCGGGCCACGACCATCCAAATGAACAGCGCACCGAAAATCACCGAGTACGCGACCAGGCCTGGTACGACTCGTTCTAGTTTTCCTTCGAGGTTGATCCCACCCAGAAGCAAGAAGAGTGCAAACACAATGGGGACCGGGTAGAAGATGAGGCCCGGCACGTCGAAGACCATGCCAATGCCCATCAGCAGCATGCAGGCGGCGATGACTCCTATGGCGATGTTCATTCGATGATCGGACAGCGCTCTGTTCGGCGCAACAACGCTACCGGGGTGAACACTTTGGGCAGTACTTCCAGCTTGAGTTTGAGCGGCAGGTACGACCCCGTAGAACTGATCGAACAGTGCGTCGTTACGCTGCTGTCGTGACAGCGCAGACACGACGACAAACACGAGCACGGCAACCACCATTGACACGCCGCCGATATGGATATGGTCGGGGATTTCGATAACGCCGGAGGCATCAATCAGTGTGACGACGAAGTTCAGACCCATCGCGGTAATAATTCCCCACAGGGCGCCATTTCCGGTGGCCTTGCGCCAGTAGATGCCCAGTCCGATGGGGCCGAGGATGGCC
>DATBUK010000029.1:0-55785 GCA_036516155.1 Yaniella sp. | reverse complement strand
GCCCCACCCAAAAGCCGATGGCGACAATACCAACCGCATAGAGGCCGATGACGGCCAGGTCGAGTCCTGCAAGTTCAAAATCTGGCATGCTGCCCCTCGAGTCCACTGCCTACACTTGCTCCTTGTGATCGTTAAGGTACGCAGCCTGGCAGGTGCTGACAAGGGGCGGTGGTCTCTTAGGGGAAGTTCTGCAGGTTAAAACACCCCGGGCTGCGACAGGTGTCGCAGCCCGGTGAAGGTGTCTAGGGGATTATGCCGTAGCGGTCATGCCCGAGTCGGCGAGGCAGCGGAAACCGCAGCTGCCGGTTGTTGCATGTCGTCGGTCGCCAAGCACTCGCTGAGCGGCTTGGTGCCCTTGTGCCATTTGTCCCATTCGCCGCTGGTTTCGAATTCGTAGTCGATGCGAATGTTGCGGGTTTCTTTGAGCATGACGGTGCCCAACAGACCGAGGGCGGCCATCGCCAGCAGGTAAATCACGATCGCCCAGGTGGTGCCGAAGCCTTCCATCAACAACTCTGCAATGGTTGGGGCAAACGCACCACCGAGAATCGCACCGAGTGCATAAGCGATCGAGACCCCGGAGTACCGGACCGAAGCAGGGAAGAGTTCGGCGTACCAGACGGCTTGTGGACCATACGTCATGCCCAAGCCGACGGCAAGCAGTGAGGTCCCCAACAGGACACCCATAACACCGAAGTTTTTGACCAGTTCAAACAGCGGGATGATGCCTGCTGCTTGAACAAACCAGCCGAGTGCCATGATGCGACGGCGCCCAATCTTATCGGCCACCCAGCCGGAGACGAGTGTGGAGATCAGCCAAACCGTGGCGGCGACGAGTACTGCCAGTTGGACGCCGACCTGGTCGTAGCCAAGGCCACCATCTTCCACAGGGCGTGCCGCGACACCTTGAATGTAACCACCGGTGATCATGTAGCCCGATGCGCCGTTCCCGGCAATCAGCAGAATCCCAAACAGCACGATGATGCCGAATTTCGGGAAGAGTTTTGGTGGCTTGACGGCAGCGACACCGGCTTGCTTATCGGCGTTCTTACTGGTGGCGATTTCATTGAAGACCGGCGACTCATCGACGGCTGAGCGAACCAGCAGTCCGACAACGACCAACACGATGGACAGCAAGAATGGGATGCGCCAGCCCCAGTCGTAGAAGGCCTGACCGGGGGCGATGACGTTGACCACGGCAAGGACGGCTGAGGCGAGAAGCATGCCGGCTGGTACGCCGATCTGGGGGAATGCGCCGTAGAAACCACGACGACCCACCGGGGCGTATTCAACCGACATCAACACAGCGCCGCCCCATTCACCGCCGGCCGAAAAGCCCTGCAGGATGCGAAGGAACAGCAGCAAGAAGGGAGCCCACAGGCCAATCTGCTCGTAGGTTGGCAGCAAGCCCATCGAGGTGGTCGCAATCCCCATCATGACCAAGGTGATCACCAGCAGGGGTTTCCGGCCGAAACGGTCACCGAGTCGTCCGGCGACGGCGGCACCGAGTGGGCGGAACAAAAATGACAGCCCGATTGTCACCAGCGAGAAGATGCGCTGGTATTCTTCGCCGGCCGGGGCGAAAAAGAGCTGTGCAAACACGATGTTTGCCGCGAGGGCGTAGATAAAGAAGTCGTACCATTCAATTACGGTACCTACCAAGGTTCCCGCGAGAACACGACGACGTTCCTTCGATGTGATGTCTGTAGCACCGGGGCTCACAGACGATTCACCCGCGCTTTGTGTGACCTGAGGACGCATAGCTGTGTTTCACCTTTCATTGCAACAGCTCTACTTTCGTCCGCTTTTTGTGGTCGCGCAAATTTGCGAAAGCATCGGAAATCTGCTCAATTCGTGAACCCGGGCACCGCGCAATACGAAAGCGTCACAATGCGAATTTTCCTCAAGAGTGAGAATCAAATCAAAGGGGTGAAAATTTTTGCCCAGATGCTCACAGCGATAGTGCAAGTTGATCACAAAGTTTCGGCGCACATCAGGTCTTGCTATTCACGCAGACCTTGAATTATGTGTCGCTTACAGCCGAATGGTGACTTTGCTAATCTAGCTTAGTGACTTCTGCCGCAGTTGCAAGATACTGCCCGGTAACCGAGTCGGGTGTGGTCGCTAATTCGGCCGGAGTTGTGGCCGCCACGACCCGCCCACCAGCCGTTCCGGCGCCCGGACCCATGTCAATCACGTGATCGGCTGCCGCGATGATGGATTGATCGTGTTCTGCCACGATGACGGTGTGCCCGTGATCCGCCAGGCGATGTAACTGGGCATTCAACAGCGCAATATCAGCCGGATGTAGACCGGTTGAAGGTTCGTCCAGGAGATATACGGTGTGACGGGTCGTGATGCGCTGGAGCTCTGTTGCCAATTTGATGCGTTGGGCTTCACCACCGGATAGTTCCGTCGCCCGCTGACCCAGCGTGATATATCCGAGACCGATTGCTTCGAGTGCCTCCAGTGCCCGGAGGACGGTCGCATCGTCAGCGAACACGTGTTTGGCGTCGGTGACCGAGAAATCAAGAATGTCAGCGATGGTATGGCCGTTCCAGGTGACCTCGAGGGTTTCTGGTTTGAATCGTTTACCGTGACAGACCGGACAGGTGGCATATGAACCCGGCAAAAAGATGAGCTCTACTTCAATTTGGCCAAGCCCCGAACACTCGGGGCAGCGTCCTTCGGCCACGTTGAAAGAAAACCGTCCGATGCCCCAGTCACGACGTTGTGCCTCATCGGTGTCAGCAAACAGTCGACGTACGCGATCAAAGATCCCCGTGTAGGTTGCCACCACGGATCGGAGCGTCCGACCGATCGGACGCTGCGTGATGTGCACCAGGCGCTTGACAGCATCGATGCCGTGGATCGACTCGACAGCAATGGCATCCGCATCCGGGGCGTCGTCGTCTTGTGGATCATCGGATACCGTCGTAGAAACTGCGTCTTTGAGCACCGTGCCCAGCACGTGGGTGACGAGCGTGGTTTTGCCCGAACCGGATACCCCTGTCACCGCCGTGAACTGCCCGAGCGGAAACGAGACATCCTGGTCGATAAGAGTGCGAGCGGTGACCCCGGTCAATTGAAGACAACCGATGGCATCACGATGCGGGGTCGCAGTCAGCTGCAACGGTCCAGCATCGATGAATCTGGCCGTGATGGACTCTTCGGCATCTTTTAACCTGGTCGTTGGACCCGAGTACACGATTCGGCCGCCCTCCACGCCTGCTCTTGGCCCGACGTCGATGACCCAGTCGGCTTGAGCTACCAGGGACATGTCGTGTTCAACCAGCAGCACCGAGTTGCCATCTTCAATGAAACGGGCAAAAAGTTTGGCCAGCATGAATTTTTCTGCCGGGTGTAACCCTGCTGAGGGTTCGTCTAGGACGTAGGCTACACCGAAGAGGCCTTCTCGCACCTGGGAGGCTAGCCGTAGGCGTTGCAGTTCCCCGGTCGACAACGTTGTCGCCGGACGATCCATCGACAGGTGTCCCAGGCCCAGGGCGGTCACGGCCTTCAGCACGGAAAGTGCCGACGGCAGTAGGATCCGTTCGGCGCCCACTTCAGGCCCCTCATCGGCCGAATCCTGTTTCTCGAGGTCATCGCTGCGTTGTTGGAGCCGCTCCAAAAGGGTGTCTAAGCTCAGGTGGGTCAGCTGCCAGATGGGTTCGCCCAGGTACCGGACTCTCAACGCTGCGGTATTGAGACGGTGACCTTGACAGGTCGGACAAGTACGCGAGGTGAAAAAACTTAGGGCCCGGGCCCGGTTCTTATCGGACTGTGTTGCCGCCACGGTCCGCTTCAAATAACCTGCGACCGACTCCCATTTGCCTTCATAGGGACCCTGGGTCCATCCCGCCTCGCGAACCGGGACGACGGTGATGACCGGGGTTTCATCCGTGTAGAGAATCCATTGGCGAGTTGCTTCATCGAGTTCACGCCAGGGACGGCGGGTATCAACACCGAGCGTTTCGAGGATTTCACGAAAGTTCTTGCCCAACCAGGCGCCGGGCCACGCTGCAATGGCACCCTCGATGATGCTCAAGTTCGGATCGGGCACCATGAGCTCTTCGGCCGGATCAAATTGCTTGCCCACGCCCTGACAATCCGGGCACATGCCCTCGGTCGTATACGGGGAGAAATGTCCGGCGGTCAGTCGCCCGCCAGCAATACCGTATTCGGGGTTGAGAACGTCTGGCGGGTGGTCTCCGGCTCGAGAGAACAACAAGCGCAATGAATTCGACAACGCGGTGATCGTACCGACATCTGATCGGGCACCACCGGCCGAGGTGCGCTGTTCAAGGGCCACCGTTGGTGGCATCCCCTCGACCATTTCGACCTGTGGGTCTACTGCGGACCCGATGAGTCTGCGAGCAAAGGGGGCTACCGATTCAAGGTAGCGGCGCTGTGCTTCGCCGTGAATGGTCCCGAATGCTAACGATGACTTCCCGGAACCGGAGACGCCCGTGAAAGCCACGACGGCACCACGCGGAAACTCTACGGAAACATTTTTGAGGTTATGTAACCGGGCCTCGACAACTTGGACACAATTTTCACGCTGACCAGACTTGCTCATGCTTCAATTGTGTCACCCGAATCTGGATACACGATGGACCCGTCGCTTTGAGGTGAGGCGCCGTCACTGAGTTCGGCGGTCATCAATTGTCCCGGACCCATAATGTGTTCAACCTGGTAGCTCTTCGTCAGCAGGTAGTCTGCGATAATCCGACGGTGACATCGCCACCAAACCGCCTCGGCACACATAATCGCGGTCACCTGCGTGGTGCTGGTTTCACACAGGTCCTTTAGCGCTGCATGGAACTCCTCGGAGAGCGCGTGGTCGGCGTAATTATGGAAGCTTCGATTTTGCCACCAGGCATTCACATTGAAGGCCACGTCTTTGCTGACCTTTCGCCGGCCGGTCAGGCCCGCACTGCGGGTCAGGTCGATCTGGTGCTCGGATAAGGTTTCAGCCAGGGTATCTGCGTTGAATTGAGGATACCGTTTTGATCCGGGCAGCTTGCGAACATCTACCACATGACGGATCGAGTGCTCTTGCAAAAGCTCCAGGAACTCTTCGAACGGTCGGTTCGAATGTCCGATGGTGAAAACTACCGTGCCGCCCACGACAACCTACGAGATCTTTCGCAAAGCGCTGCCCTTATGTGCAGCAATGTGATCGGTTTTGTCACTTTGAATTTCGTATTGCGGTTCCTCGGCCGAAGCCCGACGAGTGTGACCTTTGTACTCGAAATCCTCGGTGTGGACTTTGATGATCTTGCCAGAGACCCGGCCAGCTTCCGAGTTCCACGAGACGTGGTCTCCGACCGAATACTTCGTCGCCACAGCGTCTCCTATTCCGCACTTCTGACCGCGACACGACCGTCTTCAGCGCGCACCTGCCACATTGGCTGGCCGGAACCGGCCGGGCCGCGCTCTGGTGTGCCATCGGTGATCCGGAATTTACTCTGGTGCCATGGGCACACGATACAGTCATTTTCGATATGGCCCTTATCGAGTGGCCCACCGGCGTGCGCGCAGGTCGCAGACATCGCGTGGAGATCACCTTTGTGGCGAGTGAGCACCACGGGAGTCTCATTGACGGTGACCCGGTGGAGCTGGCCCTCTTGGATCTCATCTTCAGCCGCCACATCGGTCCATTTTTTCGACAGTTTTTGAAATGCGGTGTGGTTGACCCCGACACCCATATCAAAGGACAGGTGTCCGCCGAGGTATCCCGCAGCGCCAGTGAAACCCATGCCAATGAGTGACAAACCAGCGCCGAGAGCGTGACGATCCTTTTTCCGTGCGAACCACGAAAGTACTTGGAAATTCATGCCCAAAGAGTTTGTGATGGCGTGGACGGTGCCGACACGCCGTGCTTTGCCGTAACTTTCGGACCAGTCAGAAGCACCGGTGATGGCCACCGGGATGGAGGACAGGATGCCCAGAGCGACTAATCGTTGTGCAGCCGGGCGCATCTGTTCGCCACCGGTCAGATCCAGCACGCTGGCCATACTCCACGCGCCGATCGGGATGTCAGATGCCATCGGGTGTAGCTGGTGACCTAACCACGACCCAGAGAGAAGATATTTGATGGTATCCGGAGCGGTCATTTTCGATACCCACTCGGCAACGGGGCCGGCGATCGAATCGAGCGACCTCTCGTGTTCAATGCGCTTGACGACTTTTGATAATCCAAACATGCGCTGTTCCTCTTTCTTCACTCAGATTGCAGTACAGCTGCTGTAGGACCAATACCGCGTATCAGTCGTAATATCGCCACCTTAGCTGGGGGCTTGGTAGTTTTGCACCCTCTTATTGACGCCCTCATGACAGCTTCGGCGGGCACAACCACCGTAGATACCAGCATTGCTCACTGCTTGGCAGGCTGTGCAAGTGGTCCATTGAGCACGGCGGGCTCGTGCAGCGCGGATGGGATCGTAGAGCAATCGTCGCGGCATGTGACACAATCCGAGTATGGACGAACAGACTCACGAACGAATCCGTGCCGCGATCGCCCGCGTCCCCAAGGGATACGTCGCCTCCTATGGTGATATCGCTGCGCTCGCAGACGCCCCCAGTCCACGTATTGTGGGGTGGGTGCTCAAGGAAGACGGCGGCGATTTGCCATGGCACCGCATCGTGCGCACCGACGGCACCGTGGCCAAGCCTCGACAACTGCCGATGCTGCGCGATGAGGGATTAGAGATCCCCGGTGACAAAATTGATATGCGCCGCTATCGGTGGGATCCCGAAGAGGATGCAGATCAATAGGGCACAAACTCTGTGTTCAGGCGTCGTCTTCAGGGAAGACGGCTAATTTGGTAAAGGGGAACGTGAACGTCCAGGTGGTGTCTTGGTTGCGGTCAAAAGCACCAACATCACCCACGCCCAAATGAATGATTTGCCCATCTGGCATCTCGATATCTACTGCGCCCTCAAGAACATGGATGATTTCTGCTCGAGCAAACGGGTAGGGTGCGACCTTCGGCATGGTCTCTTCGGTGCCGCGCCAAAACTGGGCTTTGCCTTCCCGGATCCACGCGAACTCTCCGGCAGATAGTGAGGGGTCTGCCGGATGGGGGAAGGGTTGGAACTGTGCTTCGGACAACCGGCCAATGTCGTAGGTCATGGAAACTCCTTTGTTGCGACCAGGGGTACGTTTTTGATCTTGGTCCATTTGGTCAACCACGACTGTGACGCAAGTGCAGAGGTCTTGCTTTTGGGTGCACTCCTGTCCGGTGGTCACCAGGTCTGGCACTGGGAACCAAGCAGCGTGCACGAAAAGCCAATTCACCACACGGTGATGTAGGGCACACTTGGGGTATCCGTTGGAGGAGGAAACCCAAATGGAAAAAACACACCTTGACCGTCGGCGGCTATCCACGCCGGCACTGGTATTCATCATTATTGCTGCCTCCGCACCGTTGACCGTCTTGGCAGGCGGCATCCCTACGAACTACGCGGTTGCCGGGCTACTCGGGGTGCCGCAGACCTACATTGCACTCGGGTTAATTTTGCTGCTGTTCGCGGTGGGATATACGGCCATGAGCCGAGAAATTCAAAACGCCGGGGCGTTCTACGCGTATGTGACCGAAGGACTTGGCAATCGACAAGGCATCGCGACCGCCATCGTAGCGCTCGTGGCCTACAACATGATGCAAATCGGACTTTATGGGCTCTTCGGGTTTGCCTCGTCAAACCTGATTCTCGAATTCACCGGCGTGGCCCTGCCGTGGTGGCTCACCGCGTTGGCCGCGCTGCTCATCGTCGCCTTCCTGGGCGTACGCTCGATTGATGTCTCGGCGAAAGTACTCGGCGTCATCGTGGCGTTGGAATTCGTGGTGGTCATCATTGTTGACATCATGGCCATCAGTATTGCCCCTGAAGGCGTGACCGGTGAGGCCTTCCAAACCAGCGAATTTTTCGTCCCTGGGATCGGACTGCTGTTTGCCTTTGGTGTCGCAGCTTTCATGGGCTTTGAATCCGGGGCCATCTACTCCGAAGAAGTGGTCGACCCGCGACACACTGTTTCCCGGGCTACCTACATCGCGCTGACCGTCATCGCACTGTTCTATGCGTTTACCGCTTGGGCTGTCGGTATCGGAGTCGGTCCAAGCAACGTAGTGGAAGAATCCCAAGCGCTTGGCCCTGACTTGATCTTCGCATGGCTGGGGCAACATTCGCCGATGCTGGCGAATCTGGCGAATTTGCTCTTCGTCACGAGCCTGCTGGCCGTATTGTTGGCCTTCCACAATGCCGTGGCACGGTACTTCTTTGCACTGGGACGCTCCACCGTCCTGCCGGCCTTCCTAGGCAAGACGGCGTCAAACGGTGCCCCACGCAATGGTTCACTGATGCAGTCCGGTTTGGCGATCGTGGTGGTCGTGGGTTTCGCGATTGCCGGTGCCGGCCACGAACTAGCTGAACTGTTTCCGGTGATCACGCTCTTCATCTGGCTCACCAACACCGCAGCGTTCGGCTTGGTCCTGCTGCTGGCGGTGACCTCCGTGGCCATCATCGCGTGGTTCTTCAAAAACCCCAACGGTCGCGGAGTGTGGACGCGCATTATCGCTCCGGCGCTCGCGACGATCGGTTTGACGATGATCTTCATCCTGATTCTGTTCAATTTCGATCTGATGATTGAAGCCGAAGCGGGGTCAGCACTGATTTACATCCTGCCGGGGCTGGTGATCGGAGCCGGAGTGCTCGGTCTCGTGTGGGGCCAGATCATTCAGAATCGCCGTCCAGCAGACTACGAACGGATGCGTTACCAAGATCAGCTCAGTGACGACGAAGAAATCGCCATCGCTGAGGGCACACTCAACGACCCCAGATAACAACGTCTACCTCACCACTATGAAACACGTGAAGTTCATTGCACGAAAGGACAGCATTCATGCCAACATTCGACGCACAGGTCGCCGTCATCGGTCTGGGAGCCAATGGAGCCCAGGCAATGTATCAAATGGCCAAACGCGGTATCAGCGTCATCGGGCTCGAACAACATTGGGCGCCGAATGAGCGATCAGGTCACGCGGGAGAACATCGCGTGCTGCACCCGCTCCCATTCTCCCCGGAGGGCTCTGCCGACCACGCGATTCTGCAAGACATCATGCCAGCGTGGCGACAGTTCCAACAAGAGACGAATTCCAATCTGGTCATCGAATCGGGGGTGATGCTGTTTGGCCACCAGGACGATGAAGAATTCCAAGTCGTCGCCCAAAACGCTCGCAACCGCGATGGCGATGACCGAAACGTGCTGGATGCCAATGCCATGCGGCAACGCTACCCGCTATTTCGCACCGATGACGCCGGGATGGGCGTTTTCGATGAGCTCGGCGGAGCGGTCCGCTCAGAGATGGCCGTCTACACGGCGGTTCACGGCGCCAAAAAGCTCGGTGCCGAAGTCCACACCGACACGAAAGTCCATGGGTGGGCCATTGAATCCGACCGCGTGCGCATCTTCACCAGGGACCGAGAATACACGGTCGAAAAACTCGTGATTGCACCGGGGGCGTATATCGCTGAGATGCTGCCGCATCTGCCGATCCGGGCACGGCATTTGGTCATGGGGTGGTTCACGCCAGAACCAGAATATATGGATGCCTATTCGGATCCGAAACAACTGCCAGCCTTCCACGGGTTTATCCCGCATCGCCGCGGAGAAATGATCTACGGGGCCGGCTCGCTAGATAGGCCTTACGTCAAAATTGGCGCAGACTTTAACTGGCGGCTGACCGATGAGATTCACCAGACCGACTTTCACGTGGTCCCAGAGGATCTGGACGGCATTCGGATGATGGCTCGGGAACGTTTCGTTGGTCTTGATGATGCGCCGCTGCGTTCAGTCAAACTCATGGACGGCTGGACAGTCGACTACGAAGCACTCGTGGGCCACTATGGGCCATCAGGCCGCGTCGTGTTGTCGACCGGGTTCTCCGGTTATGGTTTCACTGTGGCACCGGTCATGGGCAGCATTGTGGCAGATCTGATCGAAAAGGATGAGACCAGCTACGATATCGCCCATTTGGATCCCAACCGGTTTACCGAACCCAACCAGAGCCTGATGGAGTGGTGGCAGGTTACTGGCGGGTGGAACCGCTCCTGGTCCAAGCTCTAACTTCGCCCGCTTCCAGTCCTACGACCCAGTACCAAGCCGGTGCTGGGTCGTAGATGTTTATTGGCAGAGCCGAGCAGCTAGTTGTTAAAGATCATTTGGCGATACCCGGACGGTGTCTGGCCGTAGGTCTGTTTGAACAGCTTGGAAACATGGGAGGCATCGGTCAGGCCCCACCGGGAGCTGATATTTTGGACGGTCTCGTCGCGGTATGCCGGATTGGCCAGATCGTCACGAATGCGCGCGATGCGTTCATGCCGAATATAGGAACTGACCGTGAGGTCTTCGTCTGCGAATTTGGCATGCAGCTGGCGCAACGACACGTAGAAGTGGTCAGCAATTTTTCGCGGGCTCAGGGTCGGATCGTGCAGATGATCGGCAATATATGCGATTGCCTGTTCAAAGAGTGGATTCTCGGGTTCAATGTCGTCCTGGTTCCGGGCGGCCGCAAACAGGACGGTCACCAACATTTCTAAAGCAGACCGGACCAGTTGCTGCGCGTGGGGACCCTGTAGGACGTGTAAGTTCAGCGCTAATTGTTCAAACAGTGGGACTGCGACTTTGCCCAACCCCGAGTCATCTCGGATCGGGACCGCCGTGACCTGGGAGATCTGATTTTGCACCAGGTGCAGGATCTCTTGTGGAAATTGGATGATTAGACTGCGTTGATCATCACCAAAATGCAAGGTGTATGGCCGATGGGCCACATACAGCGCGAGATCTCCGGGCTGTAGTAAACATTGCCGATCGTCTTGGGCTAGCAGGGTCGTTCCTGAAAGCTGTAACGACAGTTTGCAGAGCGCACGCTGTGCCGGAGCGTCCACATCCTTGGGCTGTGTCACGGTGTGGGCGCTGGTGTACATGTCGAATAATTCGACTTCGCCTAACGAGGCGTGATGTTGCCCGGCACAAAAGGCTTCACGGTCAGGTGTGCTCAGTTCGACGTAGGGAAAGTATTGCTGTATTTCAGCTGCCCAAGCCCAGAAACGAAGATCGCGAACCGGCGCTGACCTCATCCTGGCTGAAGCGGCTTGCTGTGATGGCATAATCGAAAACCACAGCCCTTCTTCTCAATCATCCAGGTGCTACTACGTGATAAGTAGGCCAATTATACCAAGCACACTTCGCTGGCAAGAGGCGGCTCTTTGTGGGCACACAAGGATGGGGTGCCCGAAACCGGACACCCCATCATCGCGCTAGTAAGAATTCGCTGCGGTCTATTAGAGCGCGGTGACTTTCGGCAGTGCGACCTGCTTGAGTCCTTCGACCCCGAATTCAAGGCCCATTCCGGACTTCTTCACGCCGCCGAACGGGACGCGTGGATCAACGGCGCCGTGTTTGTTGATCCAGGTGGTGCCGGCGATGAGCCGGTTGGCGACCTCGCGGGCTCGGGCTTGATCCGAAGACCACACCGACGATCCCAGTCCGACGTCGAGCTCGTTGGCCCATTCGATGGCCTGATCAAGATCGTCGTATTTGATGATCGGTAGGGCAGGGCCGAACTGTTCGATCTGGACCAGCGGGTTGTTCTGGTCGATGTCAGACACGATGGTTGCCGGATAAAAGTACCCGGGCTGATCGGTTTCTGGGTTGCCACCGGTGACGATGGTGGCCCCGTCCTTGCGTGCTTCTTCAACCAGGTCCGCGACGATCTTGCGTTGTGCTTCGTTCTGCAGTGGGCCCAACACGTTTTCTTCGGAGACACCCTGACCCATCGGTGTTTCGGAGGCAATTTTGGCCAATGCCTCGACGAGTTCGTCATAGATTGAGGCCGGGACATAGAGGCGCTTCAGCGCGGCACAGGTTTGGCCGGTGTTGATGAATGCGCCCCAGAAGATATCTTCGGCCATTTCGTCGACGTTAATGTCATCGAGCACGATACCGGCGTCATTGCCACCCAACTCCAGGGTCACACGCTTCATATCGCCCGCAGCGCTGCGCATGATGGCCTGGCCCGTCTTGGTGGAACCGGTAAACATAATCTTGTCGATATCCGGATGCTCCGAAACGGCTTGGCCGATATCTCCGGCACCGGGCACGACCTGCAGCACACCTTCCGGCAGTACCTGGTTCAACACGGCCACGAGTGCTTGGACCGACAACGGCGTGTGCTCAGAAGGTTTCATGACTACGGTATTGCCCATCCGCAAGGATGGTGCCAACTGCCAGACCGAAATCATCATCGGCCAGTTCCACGGGCCAATCGCACCCACCACACCGATCGGAACATACGACAGTATGGCCTTGCCCGAGTCGTCGTCGACCAGCACTTCGTCTTCGAGTTCAAAATCGGCGTTGGCGCGCAACCAGGCCTCACACGCACCAGCTTCAAACCGCGCGTTAGGACCGTTGAGCGGCTTGCCCACTTCACGTGCCAGCACCTGAGCTAAGGCTTCAGCGGATGCGTTGACCGCATCTGCGGCTTTGTGCAAATACTGCGAGCGCTCCGAGTCCGGCAGTGAACCCCAAGATTTTTGGGCCCGCCGAGCGGTCGCAACCGCTGCATCGACGTCGTCGGGCGTGGACATTTTCGTGTTGCCGATGAGCTCGCCGGTTGCCGGATCATGGACAGGTTCGCCATCATCGACGGTAATGGCGGCTAGCAAGTTTTCGTAATTGGTCAGATCTGTGGACATCGAAACCTCCGTAGTTCCTCGAGACCCAATTGGATCCACTGTTCATTCTAGGCTGTCAGATCGTGGTGGAGGCGCTCTAGGGTTCCGGTGCATGATGATTGGCACAGTGTGCATATTCACAGCCGTCGACAAGCCCCGGGTGGCTAGAGTGAACAGGTGAGGATAATCCTCGTGTGACTACGTTCTGAAGGAGTATCACAATGAAAGCAATGGTTGTTCGCGAGCTCGGTGCCGGCTGGGTCGAAGAAGAGGTCCAGATCGCTGACCCCATCGGTCAGGAGGTTTTGGTCGAGTTGAAAGCCTCTGGGCTCTGCGGTTCGGATCAGATGGAGATGAGCCAAGAGGTCAACTATCCGCCACCTGCCGTGCTTGGCCACGAGATTGCCGGGGTGGTTGCAGCGGTTGGTCCAGAGGTGACCGAGTTTACGGTCGGTGATCATGTTGCGGCGTGCCTGGTGCAGTTCTGTGGCAAATGCGAACGGTGCTTGAGCGGTGAACCGGGACTGTGCCGCTCCCCGGAGTTGACCGTTCGTGGCGACGACGAAGAACCTCGCCTCAAAGATGCAGATGGTAATCCACTCACCCAGGGCATGGCGCTGGGTGGCTTCGCTCAGCAGTCGTTGGTGCACGAGAACATGCTGGTCAAACTGCCAAAAGATATGCCGTTTGCCCAGGCCGCGGTGCTCGGTTGCGGTGTCATCACCGGAACCGGTGCGGTACTCAACGCAGCCAAAGTTCAACCAGGCGACGACGTGGTGATTATTGGTGCCGGTGGCGTTGGACTCAATGTTGTTTCAGGTGCAGTCCTGGCCGGAGCCGGTCGGATCATTTCGGTGGATCTGAACCAGGAGTCACTTGACGCCGCAAAATCCTTCGGCGCAACCCACACGATTAATTCGGCTGAAAACGACCCGGTGGCCGCCGTGAAGGAACTCACCGATGGTTACGGTGTGCGAACCGTCTTTGATGTCGTAGGTATCGGCGCAACCGCCCGGCAAGGGTATGACATGTTAGATAACGGCGGCACCCTGTACCAGATCGGGATGGGTTCGCCGACCGATACGTTGGACACTGTCCCCATGCACAATGCGTTTAATCGTCGAGCGATCCAAGGTGTCTTTATGGGCTCGGGCGTACCGAAGCGCGATATGGCCATGTTGGTCAAGCAGTATCAGTCCGGCCGACTCAACCTTGATGATCTCGTGTCAGCACAGATCTCCTTGAGCGAGGTTAACGAAGGCTACGAGATGATTCGCGATCCGAAAGTGAACCGGGTCGTCATCACGGACTTCTCCTAATCGTGCTCAGCTGGTGGGGGCGGGGCCACGCGAAACCGGACCCGTGCCGGGAGGCAGGGTCCGAGCAAAGATCCCGGCCCCCACCAACCCCAGGGCCGCGAGCGCCCAGATCCCGAAGGCCAATGTTGAGATCGCGGTGACCGCTGACAGCAGCAGCGGACCGGTCAGCATGCCGGTATCTGATAACAACCGCCACAACGCGAGGAACTTCGGCCGACCTACGGCAGGGGAGTAATCGGCGCCCAGGGTCATGACGATGCCGGCCCCAAAACCGTTGCCGAGGCCGATAAGGACCGCAGCGACCATCAGCCACGCACTTGACCAGGTCAGTGGCACCACTGCGGTACCGATGGCTAACCCGGTCAGACACGTCACGGCCACCACGCGTCGACCTTTCCGATCCATGAGCACACCAGATGGATAAAACATGATGAGATCCACCGCACCGGCCACCCCGTAGATCAGTGAAGCCTGCGCGGGGCTGAGCCCAATGTGCTCGGCCCACAGCGGGATCACCGCGGTCCGCGAGGCTCGCAAAGCCGTCAGACACAATACCCCCAGGCCTGAGGACAGTAGGACCCGCCAGTGCTGTTTCGCCAGCGAGGTCATGGTGGGATTCGTGACGATCTCAATGGGATTCGTCGTGGTCGACTCCGGCCCAGAGGCCCCTGACAGATCAGGCTCAGCCAATTCTTGAATAAATAATGACACCACCACGGCCACACCCATACTGACCGCACCCACCGCAAACGCGCCCTGGATACCCATGACCGTCTGAGCTGCCGCACCGATAAACGGTCCAACAAACGAACCGATCCGCAGTGTGCCGCCCAGTAGCGACATCGCTCGGGCTCGATGCGATATCGGGACTGCGACGGCAAGATAGGACTGTCGAGCGAGATTGAACCCCGCGCCTGCCATGCCAATCATGAGAATACCGACGGTATAGCCGGCAAAGTCGGTGGGGGCCTCGAGTGGAAACCAACCGGCCACCATCGCCCACGCCAGCGTGACGCCGAGTGTGCCCACGAAAGCAGAGATGATCATGGTCAGACGCTCCCCAGCGCGTGAGGCTAACTGCGCGGCCGGGGCATTGGCCATCAGGGAGCCGATACCGATGAGCGTGACGGTACTGGCCGCCAGCGCAAGTGATACCCCGAAACGAGTCGAGGCTGCAGCGATCGCGGGCATAATCGCGCCCAGCCCAATTGCGTAGATCAACGATGGTGCGTAGATCTGAAAAGCGTTCGCAAAGGGGCTTTCGCTTCGTGACGGGTCGGTCATGATATCTACTTCCCTTAAACTCACCGCAATTGGGAGCGCTCGAAGGTGTCTTTCTCTCAGGTTACGCCGAGGTGTGCTCAAGCCTATTTTAAGGATCAGGCATATGTTCGACGATCGTCAGATTTATGATCGACGGCCTGGGGAGCGCATACGCCCTACTGGGGCGCATTATTGGGCCATTTCATGCTAGGTGAAGCTTTGGAACTTGAGATGTCTCACCTCATGAGCTGTTTTCAGATGACTGACAGGTTCGTTACGTTGGGAAACGGAAAGATATTCCATCGTATTGTTCGTGATCCGAACGATACTGGCGGTCAATCCGCCGGGATCACAACGGAAGGACACATGTATGACAACGAATTCGGAATCATCCAATCCAGCGGCCCCACGCCGTGCGGCAGGGACCGATAGCGACCCGAAAGAGGTCACACGTCACGAGGCTGATCGCCTCAAGGGTCAGGCTCAATCCGCAGCTAGCGATGTTGCAGCAACAGCCAAAGACGAAGCCCGCGCAGTGCAAAACGAAACGATGGACCAGGTCAAATCCCTGGCATCCAATGCGCAGGATGAACTTACATCTCAGGCTTCGACTCAACAGCAACGTCTTGCTGAACAGTCGCGCACAGTCACCGACGACCTCCGGCGCATCAGCCGAGGAGAGCGCCCTGAATCCCAAATGGTGACTCAGGCAGTCTCTTCGATCGCTGACCGGGCAGAATCATTGACCCGCCAGCTGGAGACCAAAGAGCCAATGGATCTCCTGGATGACGTGCGTCGGTTCGCTTCACGCCGGCCGGGCACCTTCCTGCTGCTTGCGGCAGGAGCTGGATTGCTCGCTGGACGACTCACCCGCGGCATGCGGGATGCGAGCTCAAACGACGATAATTCCCAGTCAACCGGGACTCGTGAGAATGTCTCACCTGCACAAACCACGCCAGTCCGTGGGGCAGAGACGATCCATCGTCAGCCAGATACAGGTTTAGGAGGGCGCCCATGAGATCACATCACGGAAACTCGAATGAATCCATTCCAGTTGAGGGTGCCACAGAGGTCCCGGAAACTGAGGAAGAACGCAGCGCCCGTACGGAATCGCTGGGAGAAATGTTCTCCCGACTCTCCAAGGACCTCAGCACCCTAGTCCGCCAAGAAATTCAACTGGCAAAAGCTGAGGCCACGCAGTCAGCCAAGCAGGCTGGCGCTGGAATTGGCATGCTTGTCGGCGCTGCTATCGGGGCGATCATGCTCCTGGCTTTTTTGTCCACGGCGCTGATGTGGGCCCTCGGAAGCGTAATGCATCTTGGCTGGGCCGCGCTCATCGTGGCCGCAGTGTGGGCGATCATCGCCGGCATCCTTGCCATGGTTGGTAAGAAGAGATTGGAAGAGATCAAAGGCCTACCGAAAACCCAGCAGACTGCTGAGGAGATTCCTGCGACGCTCAACCCAACAACGGAGACCCCATGAGTAATAACCCTGAGGAAATCCGCACAGACATTCAACGCACCCAATCCGCACTCGGCCGAGACGTCGATGCCCTGGCTGAAAAGGTCGATCCGACCAAAGCCATGGAACGACAAAAAGATCGGTTGCGTGACCGAGTCAGAAACTTGAGTGAAAAAGTCATGGGCACACCAGACTACGACCCACGCCATGACCAGAGCTCCGGTGCGCTGCACCAGGCTTCGGAGCAACTTTCTGAACTCAAAGACCAAGCCGGTGAAACGGTGCAGAACATCCCAGAGAAAGTCTCATCAGGCACGCGGGGTAACCCGCTGGCTGCCGGGCTCATCGCTTTTGGTGCCGGTTGGCTTGCCGCAACGCTCATTCCATCCTCACGAATGGAACAGGACGCCGCACAGCAGGCCAAAGATCGTGCTCAGCCACTCGTGGACGAGGCGAAATCAGCTGCCCAAGAAGCTGGCGAGCACCTCAAACCGCAAGCCCAAGAGGCGGCCCAATCCGTCAAAGAGACGGCTTCTCGAGGCGCCGAGCATGTGAAAGACGAAGGCAAGGGCCACGCCCAAGACCTGAAAGAGGATTCTCAGCAGGCAGCTCGCCATGTCAAGGATACTGCCAACGACTCCTAGGCTTCATTCATAGCCAATAAAACTCGAACTACACCCGCACACAGCATGTGTGTTTTGTTCGGAACAACAATGATGTGGTGAGGTATCACACCAATTCATTCAACAGCCAAAATTCAAGAGATACTGACTGTTGTTTGCGGCAAACATCATCGTTAGGGTGAAAATTGAACGGGTTGACGGTAACCCCGAACAACCCAAGCATCTCAGAAAGGAAGTGCTTCACAATGACACAGAACTTCAATCTCGAGAACATCGACGACGCAACTGTTTACGACCAGGACAACGAAAAGGTCGGAACCGTCAAAGAAGTTTACCTTGACGACCAGACAGATCAGCCTCGCTTTGCAACGGTCAGCACGGGACTCTTCGGTATGAAAGAAACCTTCGTCCCGCTCGATGCCGCCCAGCAGATCGCTGATGGCGACCTGAAAGTGCCGTTTACCAAAAACTTCATCAAAGACGCACCAAATATTGATCCAGATGGTCACCTTGAACCATCGGAAGAACGCGAAATCTTTGAGTACTACGGTATTGGCCACGGTGACACAGCCAATACTCAGACCCCAGCAGCAGGTGGACCAGCAGCTGGTGCTCCTACCGCCGAAGACCCTGCCGCCGCAGTTGATGCTGGCGAACAAGCTGTCGCCCACGAAGAACGCCTGAAAGTCGGCAAAGAAGACCAGGTCGCTGGCAAGGCTCGACTCCGCAAACGCGTTGTGACCGAACACCAGCAGGTTGACGTCCCCGTAGAACGTGAGGAGCTGGTCGTAGAACGCGAGCCAGTGGACCCAAACTCCCCACAAGCTCGTGCGGGCTCCCTCGACGATGCAGAAGACACCGAAGAAACCGTTACTCTGCACGAAGAGCGCCCGGTCGTCGACAAAGAGACTGTCGCTACCGAGAAAGTCAACGTCGGTAAGCGCAAGGTCGTAGACACTGAAACTGTTGAAGGCGACGTCCGCAAGGAAGAAATCGACGTCGAAGCTGACGAGGTCAACCGTGGAAAACACGGAACTGATCGCTAAACCAGCACCTCGTGCGATGTGCTTGACCATCTTAGGGTAGCGACCCCTCTGGTCGCCCAACGGAAGGATGATCATGACGGAAACGAACCCAACATCTCGTAGCGGCAGAGACCCAGTCCCGTCAGACCAAGGCGGCGAGCATGCTGCAACGACCGACCAGCACGGTGCCACTGCAGTCCGCAAGACAGAGCGGGTTGACAGGGTTGAGCGGGATGACCGTGTAGAGCACCACGACCACACCACTCGCGACTCGTTCATCGGGACGAATGAACCAGCGCCTCGACACACGAATGTCTCGTGGGGTGCGATCTTCGCCGGTGTGGTGACGTTCATCGCGCTGCTCTTCGTCTTCGGTTTGGTCAGTATCGGCCTTGGCCTGGAAGAAGCCAGCGGCACCGCCGTCGGAATCTGGAGCGCCATTGCCGTGATTGTGGCTCTTGGCATTGCCGGGTTCGTCTCCGGCCTGCTGTCCATCCGAGCCGGCTTCCTACACGGTATTGCCACATGGGCCACGTCCCTGGTCGCAACACTGGTGCTCGTTGGCTGGGTAGGCTCCAGCGTACTCGGTGCACTCGGGGGTGCCGTAGGCAACCTTGCTCAAGGCGCCCTGCAGCAAACTGAGATCACCACCGAAGACCTGGGTAATGCTGCTGATGAAGCCGATGTAGAACAGCAGGATCTGGAGCAGGCCCAGCAAGACGTTCAGGATACTGCTCAGCAAGCCCAAGACGACTTGGCCGCAAGTGCATGGTGGAGTGTCGCCGGTCTGCTGATCGGTGCGGTTGTCGCCGGACTCGCCGGCGCTGGTGGATCGCGCAGCGTCCACACCTGGCACGAAGATGATGTACGCCGCACACCAGTACGGTAATGCAAAAATGTAGCGCAGCCTGACGCGCTGCCAATACGATGGCGGTGCCCTACCTTGTGGTGGGGCACCGCTGTCGTTTAACGGTGCTTTAATACCTCAGCGATGCTGGCTACCGCAGGCTCATTTTGCAGTGACGTGGTATCACCGAGCGTGTCTCCCGTGTAGAGCTGCGTGAGTAATCGGCGCATGATTTTGCCCGAACGAGTTTTTGGCACATCAGGAACAAACACGATATCGCGTGGTTTTGCGACCGGGCCGATCTGTTTGGCCACTAACTGGGTGAGTTCCTGTCGGGCAGCCTCATCGTGGAAGTCTCCGCGCGGCACGACGAAAGCGATCGCACAGTGCCCGGTCTTGGCATCCGGGACTGGAGTGACTCCGGCTTCGATCACGTTCGGATGCGACACCAGTGCCGACTCGATTTCAATCGTCGACAGACGGTGACCCGAAATATTGATCACATCGTCGATGCGGCCAAGGATCCAAATATCACCGTCTTCATCGGTCTTCGCACCGTCGCCAGCAAGGAACCAACCGCGGCCATTTTCGGCCCACGGGTAGTCTTCCCAGTAAGACGTATAGAACCGTTCTGGATTGCCCCACACGGTCCGGGCCGCGCCAGGTCCTGGTCGAGTCACGACAATGACGCCCTGCTCATTGGTAGCCGAATCCGCTCCCGCCTCATCGACGACTGCCACATTCACCCCGGGCAGCGGACGCGAGCCAGAGCCCGGTTTGAACGTCGTATCGGTCTGGCGCGGCGAGATAATGGTCGCGCCGGTTTCGGACTGCCACCACGTATCGACCATTGGGACGCCCTCAGGGGTATCGCGGCCGATGTGGGTGCGCGCCCACTGCCAGGCTTCCGGGTTGACTGCTTCACCAACGGTTCCGATCAGACGAATAGACGACAGGTCATAGTCTTCGGATGGCCCGCTCTCGTGCCACCCCATCAGCGACCGCAACAGGGTCGGAGCGGTGTAGTAGCTGGTCACACCGTAGCGTTGAATGACCTCGAAGTGGCGTCCGGGGTGTGGGGCGTTGGGCACACCTTCGTAGATGACCTGGGTGGCACCATTGGACAGCGGACCATAGATTTCATAGGTGTGCGCGGTGACCCATGCCAGGTCCGCGGTGCACCAGTGCACGTCAGCTTCACGTTTGGTGACATCCGGATTGGAAAATAAGAAATCATAGGTGACCGAAGCGTGAGTGAGGTAGCCACCCGAGGTGTGCACCAGCCCTTTCGGCTGGCCCGTGGTGCCCGACGTGTACATGATGAACAGCGGATGCTCTGCTTCGAAGTACTCAGGGGTGTGCTCGGTGGGTTGTTTGGTGACGATATCGTCCCACCACACGTCGCGCCCTGCAGCCCAGGGGATGTCAGTGTGGCCGGTGCGATTGACGACCAGCACGTGTTCGATGTTGTTGGTCCCCGAGACTGCCTCATCGGCAGCAGCTTTGACTGGGACCGCTTTACCCCGGCGGAATTGACCATCCGAGGTGACGAGCAGCTTCGCTCCGGTGTCTTCGACTCGGAATTTTAGGGCATCAGCAGAAAACCCACCAAAGACCAGTGAGTGGATCGCGCCAATACGGGCACAGGCCAGGGCAATGACGACCGTTTCAACGATGACCGGCAGGTAGACCACCACCCGGTCACCGGGCTTGATGCCCAGTTCCGTCAGCGCATGTGCGGTCTGTGAGACTTCCTTGAGGAGCTGCTGGTATGTGACAGCACGCCGGTCTCCGGGCTCACCTTCGAAGTAAAGTGCAACTTTGTCGGCGTGACCGGCTGCCACGTGACGGTCTACACAGTTCTCGGCGACATTGAGTTTCCCATCGGCAAACCAGCGGGCCTCGGGGCCACGCTTTGCTGCCGGGTCCGGGTTGGTCCAAGAGTGGATCGTCTCAAAGGGCGTCTCCCAGCGCAGTCGGTTGGCAGCTGCCTCCCAGTAAGCCATCCGGTGTGTTTCATCAACCGGGCTACCGGTCGCATCTTCCCGGTAGTGCGTTTGGTTTGGTCCACGGCCGGGGTTGATATCGGGGTCTGCGGCGTCCACGATCGCTTGGGGCAGGGGACCGGGCAGCCCGTTCGACAGGGGAGCGTATTGTTCATCGAACAGTTCTGCTGCGAGGCCTGCCTGGAAGGTCTGCGTGGTATCGACAGGAGTATGCGTCAAGAATCTAACCTTTCCATCGGTTCTGGCGGTAGCACCTGCACTACGTGTGGTTGCTGCGGCGTCGTCGAGCCAGATCTCTTAGCCGCTCTGGATGGGTACGCACATACTTTAGGCAAAAATTCCCGAAATAGGAAAATTTCGACGTCACATTCCGGTAGCGGATTAGTGCAAGAGCTTGGCGGGCTGGTAGATTCCGGCAGCTTTGGCGAGGTCTGTTGCGGATTGTCCCGCATTGAGAATAGAGGACTCCTTCAACAGACCATCCGCGCGGATGCCATAGACCGGTGCGGTAAACCCGGAGGCGACGCCAAAGGCTGTGGCACCGACGTCGAGAATTGCGATGATGTCGCCTTCTTCAAGCTCGGGGAGTTCCACGCGTTGAGCGACCAGTCCGGTGGGACCGGCCACGTCGTAATAGTAATGTTGCAGGTCATCTTTGTATCGACCGTCACTGTCGTAGGCGAGCACCCGGACGGTATGGGGTTGTGGCTGGTCAGGGGCGTGGACGACCGCGATCATCCGGTCATCGAGATCCTTGCTGTATTCGACACGTGCCAGCAGCATGCCGGCTTTGGCCGTCAGTGCGGCGGTACTTTCGCTGACGATCTCGTATTTCCCATCGAAGAGTTCGGGCACCATGGCGTGGTGGACGAACCGGTGGTTATCAAAGGTGGGTTGAACCTCATCGGAGGTGACGTTGATCGGCATGCCAGCAGGAAAGTGCAGACGGAAAATCCGTCGTTCCCCGGCGGCGTGTTCGATGTCTTCGGCAAATTGGTAGACGGCTGCGATTTGCTCGACTGTTTGTTGCAGCGTGGTCGGTGGCGTATCGAAGCTGACGTGTAATTGGGTCAGCCAGGGCCGTTCGAGCAATGTTTCGATCAAATCGGTACGATGATCGCGCAGTCCGATACCGAGATGAGCCCACGTGGTCGCGTCGTCATCGGCTGATGCTTGGGGCGTGACCCGTAACCCAAGGGTGCCCGCATAGTTGCTCGGGTCGGCGAGTAGTTCGTCTACGCGAGTCAGTTCGGCAAAATTATCGATACTCAAGCTCACTTCGGCATCGGTGAGATCTCGTAGCTGCGACAGTGTTTTCACCGGGGCGTCGTGGATGATCTCCTCGTGCGGTGCTCGAATGCGTTCGGCAATTTCGAATTCAGCCATCGAAGCGGTCGAGATGCCCAAGCCTCGAGCGCGGAAGTGCTCCAGCACCCCGGGCAGGCTCATCATGCGCACCGCGACGGTATGGCGAATCCAGTCTTCGGGGTAGACCTCTTGCAGATAGCCGATGAGCTGATCCAACACGTTGAAATCCATGACACCTAATACTGGGTTGGCATCCGACAACACGGTGGCGAGCTGTTCCACAACGGTGTGGCGTTGCGTTGCGATGCGAGTTCCTGAAGTCGTCATACCGTCGATCCTACGTTGGAGGGTAGGACATCATAAGAATTTCAGACGCTCGCGATACTGTATTTGGCCGACTGCTAGGCTCTGAAATATGTCTGATCGCTTGCCACGACCGGAGAAACCGACTGAGAGTACCCGTCACCCGCAGTCGGAGGATCTGACGCGGTTTGCCTGGCTATCGATTGGCGCTGCGATCGCCACGATCCTACTCAAAGGCACCGCCTGGTGGGTCACCGGATCGGTCGGGTTGTTATCCGATGCAGCCGAGTCCCTGGTGAATCTGGTTGCGGCAATTGTTGCGCTGGTCGCTCTGCGGGTCGCGATCAAACCACCGGACCGCAATCATAATTACGGACACAGTAAGGCCGAGTATTTCGCCGCTGCGGTCGAGGGGCTCATGATTTTTGTGGCCGCAGCCGTGATTCTTGTGGCCTCGGTACAACGTTTTCTTGATCCCCAGCCATTGGAAAACGTTGGGCTTGGGCTAGTGGTGTCGGTTGTCGCGTCGGTGCTGAACGGCTCGGTTGCTTGGGTCTTACTGCGAGCTGGCAAAAAACACCGCTCGATCACCCTGACCGCTGACGGTAAACATCTGTTGACCGACGTCTGGACTTCGGTGGGCGTCATCATTGGGGTCCTTCTGGTGTGGCTGACGGGCTGGGAGCGGCTCGACCCGATAGTCGGTTTCCTCGTTGGACTCAACATTCTCTACACCGGCTGGGGATTAATCCGTGCCTCCACCGCAGGGCTCATGGATGTCTCGTTACCGGCCGAGGACAACGTACGCATTCGCGCCATCATTGAACGATTTACATCTGATGACATTACGTTCCACGCTTTCCGAACGCGTGAGTCCGGGCACCGCCGCTTCATGGAGATGCACCTGTTGGTGCCGGGTGATTGGACCGTCAAACGCGGCCACGATCTGGCTGAAGACATCACCGATGCACTACTGACGGAGTATCCCGACTTGCGCGTCAGCATGCACATTGAACCCAAAGAAGATCCCCGGTCGTATGAAGATACCGGAATCTAGGTCCAGCGGGCGATGGCACGTTTCTCGGCCAGACCCAGGAGCGTATCGGTGATTTTGCCAAGGACCGCCAGCAGAATGATTGCCAGGATCAGCCGATCGGTGCGTCCATTATTTTGGGAGTCCGTTAATAAGAACCCCAGCCCCATCGATGAGGCAATAAGTTCTGCGGCCACCAGGAACAGCCAGGCTTGAGCCAGTGCGAGGCGCAGTCCGGAAAAGATTGAGGGCACCACAGCTGGTAGCTGGATTGTCTTGAATAGCCGGTACCCTTTGTACCCAAAGGCTCGGCCGGCCTCGACCAGGTGCGGGTCGACGTGCTGCAACCCGGCGTAGAGCGTGGTAAACACCGGGAAAAATGCACCAATGGCGATCAAGGTGACCTTCGAGTCTTCACCGATCTGCATCCACAGGATCAGCAGTGGAACCCAGGCCAGTGATGGCACAGCACGCAGCGCACCAAGCAGCGGGGTCAGTAGCGCATCGCACCAGCGGGACAGACCCAGCACGGCCCCGAAGACCATACCAAGCACCGCGCCAATACCAAAGCCAATGAGGACACGTTGGACAGAGATGCCGATGTGTGCCCAAAGATCGCCGCGTTGGATGAGCCCAATGGTGGCCTCGACCACGGCTGCAGGAGAAGGCAACTGTACGGGAGTAAAGACCCCGGCAGCAGTGACCGCCCACCACGCAATGAGTAAGACGATCGGCACAATGAACCCGACGGCAGGTTTGACACCTTTGCGGTCCAAGAATCGCGGGGTGTCTTTAGCCGAAGCGGGGGCAGGCTGCGAAGGTGCTGTGCTTGCGTGCTGCTGTTGGGTTGGGTTCTGGGTGTCTTGAATCGTGGTCATGGCTTACTCGGCATTCTGCGCAAATTGTGGTGCGAAGAGGGTTTCGAGTGCTTCGTCGACGTCTTCCTGGTTGTCGACGTCTCCGGAAGTCACAAAGATTGGTGCGATATTGGCCAACACTTCGGCTTGGTCTTTGCCCGGGACCGGGCTGATGTCGAAGCCCGAGCGCTCTTCGATGACAATGCGAGCCACGCCCAGATCGATTTCGGCTTCTTCTGCCAGCAGCTCTGCGGTTTCTTCGGGATTCTCCAGCGCCCACTCACGGGCCCGTTCGTAGGTGTCCACGACCAGTTGGGCCACTTCAGGGGATTCTTCGATGAAGGATTCGGTCGCATTCACGAAAGAGTATGTGTTGAGTGCAACGTCCCGGTGTAAGAATTCTGTACTTTCTTCGCCGCCGGCCATGATGGGGTCAAGGCCTGCCCAAGCATCGACCGAGCCGTTGTTGAGTGCGGTGAAGCCATCGGCGTGCTGGACATTCTGGACTTCAATATCGGACAGTTCAAGCCCAGCTTCTTCTATCGCCTGGACGAGGAAGAAGTATGGGTCGGTACCGCGGGTAGCAGCGACGGCGGTTCCTGCCAGGTCTTCTACGCTTTCGATCTCGGAGTCCTCGGGGACCACTAGGGCAGTCCATTCGACGTCGCCTACGACGCTAATGGTTTGGATCGGTGTCCCGGTTGAACGTGACAGCAGTGCTGCCGATCCGGCGGTAGAGCCGACATCGATGGCCTCGGCGCGCAGATTCTCGTTGGCACGGTTTGAACCTGCGGAAAAGACCCATTCGACTTCGCCGTCGAGTTCTTCTTCCAACCAGCCCTGTTCTTTGATGATCAATGACAGTGGGTTGTAGGTTGCGTAGTCGATGCTGAGACTCTCAGTTTCACCTGCATCGGCGTTTTCACCAGCGCACGCTGTCAGAGCCAAAGCTGAGGCTAATACTGCGGCGGTAAGAGTTTTGCGTTTGATTGACATTTTAGCCTTTCGAAGATGTGAGTGATTCAACGCCCAGACCGGTGAGTAGCTGCTCACGCAGGGACACGAGTGCGGGGTCGTGGCTCGCACGTGGCCGGGGGTTAGGCGGAGTGAAGATCTTGGTGATCGTTGCGCCTGCGGCGTGCTCGGCGTCGTCGAGTAAGATGATGCGATCTGACAGCAGGAGGGCTTCGTCGACGTCGTGAGTCACCATCACCGTGGTGGTACCGGTTTGGGAGTGCACGTCTAATAACAGTTGTTGCATCTTGATCCGTGTGAGCGCATCCAGGGCACCAAAGGGCTCATCGAGCAGGAGGATTTCAGGGTCTCGAGCCATCGCGCGTGCCAGTGAGGCGCGTTGCGCCATGCCCCCGGAGATTTCCCGCGGGCGGTGGTCCGCTGCATGGTCCAAACCGACGAGGCGTAGTAGCTCAGCGACTCGATTGCTTGCTGCTTTCTTACTGGTTCCGTCGGGAAGGCCGAGGGCGACATTTTCTGCTACCGTTGCCCACGGCATCAGGCGAGGCTCTTGAAATCCGATCGCACAGCGTGAATCATATTGGGCCACGGGGGTGTCATCGACCCGTACTTGACCCGTGAAGCCGACATCAAGTCCGCCCAGTGCACGAAGCAGGGTGGACTTCCCGGATCCGGAGGCTCCGATAATTGAGATGATCTCACCGGGTGCGATTTCGAGATTGATATCGGTCAGGATCTGCTGACTCGTCCCGTTGGTCCCGAAGGCGCGGCCCACCTGGTGGCATACGACTGCAGGACTGATTAGTGTGTGCGTCATGAATATCACTCCATCGAGTCTTGGCGGTAGCACCTTCCCGGTGGGTGGTTGCTGCGACTTCAACGAGCCAAGTCTCTCAGTCGCTCTGGATGGTTACCTCCATGATTGTAGGCTGACGAGCAAAGAAAAGAAAAATCCTCATTACCCCTGTATTTCATCCAGTGATGGTCATCGACCAACAGAGCGGTCTTGAAAGCGCGGTAGCGGCCGGTCTGCGTCTTCGCCTTGCGATAGCAAACAGGCGCCGATATGACGAACTAATTCGCCATTTTGGGCCAAGATATGTTTCAATCGAGTGTGTAACCATCCAGAGCGGCTAAGAGATCTGGCTCGACGACGCCGCAGCAACCACCCCGACGGGGAAGGTGCTACCGCCAGAACCGATGGAGGGAGAACTCATCGTGGCATCACAACGTCAAATTCTTTTTAACGCCTTCGATATGAACTGCGTCGGACACCAGTCCCCAGGACTGTGGCGTCACCCGCAAGACCAGTCGCGGGATTACAACAAATTGTCCTACTGGACCGATCTGGCCCAAACGCTGGAAAAAGGTTTCTTCGACGGGATCTTCATCGCCGATGTGCTGGGCCCTTACGACGTCTATGGCGGCAACGCGAACGCAGCGCTGACCTCGGGCGCACAAGTTCCGGTCAATGATCCATTTCTGGTGGTTTCTGCCATGGCAGCAGTGACCAAACACCTCGGCTTCGGCGTGACGGCCGGAACCGCCTACGAACACCCGTTCCCCTTTGCGCGCCGGCTGGCCACCTTGGACCACCTGACCAATGGTCGCTTCGGCTGGAACGTGGTGACCGGATACCTCCCATCGGCAGCCCGCAACATGGGCAAAGATGACCAGATGGAACACGATCGTCGCTACGATCACGCCGACGAATACCTCGAAGTCATCTACAAGCTACTCGAAGGTTCCTGGGAAGACGACGCGGTCCAGTTTGATCGCGAGACCGGAAGCTTCGCCGACTTCAACAAGGTCCACAACATCAACCATCAGGGCGAATTCTTCCGTGTCCCCGGTGCTGCGGTCACGGAACCCTCCCCGCAGCGCACCCCGGTCATCTACCAGGCCGGTGCGTCAAGCCGCGGTCGTGCCTTCGGCGCCAAACATGCTGAAGCGACATTCGTGAACTCACCGACGGCAGAACTCTTGGGCCAATCGATCGCCAAAACCCGCGCAGCACTAGTTGAAGCCGGTCGCGATCCCTATGACATCAAGATCTTTGGCATGCAGACCATCGTGACGGGTGAAACCGACGCTGAAGCCTACGAGAAGTACCGCGATCTCGCCCAGTACGCCGATGTCGAAGGCGCACTGTCGTTGATGTCCGGGTGGATGGGCACCGACTTCTCCAAATACGATTTGGACGCGCCCATTGGCCATATCGAATCCAACGCGATCCAGTCTGCGGCCGAAACCTTCCGCAAGGCGTCCGGCGACGGCGAAGAGTGGACCGTTCGCAAACTCGCCGAATGGGTCGGAGTTGGCGGTTTCGGTCCGGTCCTGATCGGCTCGGGCGCAACGGTTGCCGAAGAGCTCATCAAACTCCAGGACGAGACTGATGTCGATGGCTTCAACCTGGCCTACCACATCACCCCGGGCACCTTCGAAGACATCGTGGAATACGTCGTGCCAGAGCTGCAAGAGCGCGGTCGCTACAAGACCGAATACACCGAAGGCACCCTCCGCCACAAAATGTTTGGCCAGGGTGACCACCTACCGGACAACCACGTCGGTGCAGGGTACAAACTCGGCGCTCACTCCTTGGTCTAGTCCGAGCACTTCACACTAAACCACCGCCCCATCAACCGCTGCAATGGTTGGTGGGGCGGTGTCGTGTGGGCTTCTCAAATGACTAGGCGAATGGTTTGGAAACGTCGTCGAGCTGCTGAACTTCCTCGGCTGATAGTTGCAGCTCAGCAGCGGCCATTAGCGCTGGTAGCTGTTCTGGCGTTGAGGCAGAGGCAACCGGAGCGGTCACGCCCTTCCCATCGGCCAGGAGCCAAGCCAGCGAAACGGTAGCTGGTGCCACACCTCGGGCTTCGGCAATTTCCACGACCACGTCGACAACTTTCAGTGCGTCATCGGTAATCAAATCTTCGGCAAAGCCTTGGCGAGCCTTGCCGTGAATGTCATCCTTCGAACGGTATTTACCAGTCAGGACACCCGAAGCTAGCGCGAAGTAAGGGAAGACGGCGACGTCGAATTCATCCACGATGGGTTTGTAGCCTTCTTCAAAGTCTTTGCGGTGGATCAGGTTGTACTGCGGTTGGATCGCCACCGGCAATGTCAGGCCCTCGGCTTTGGCCGTCTCGAACCACTCGCGCATGCGTGCAGGCTCGAAGTTCGACAGGGCAAGGTGTTTGACCCTGCCGGAGGCTACGAGACTGTGAGCGTGCTTGACCTGATCAATGACGGCAACATTTTCGTCGTCATAGTGCGCATAGTAGAGGTCCATGAAGCCTTTCTGTAAACGCTGGAGCGACTCGTTCAAGGCTGCCTCGACGTTTTCTGCGCTGAGTCCTGGGCGAGTGGGGAGTCCACCAACTGTAGTCGCGATGATGACGTCGTTACGGTTCCCCGGGCCGACATTCATTCACCGATGACCTTCTCGGACTCGCCGCCCTCATGACCTTCACCCCAGACGGAGTACAGATCGGCGGTAGCAATGAAGTTGCCGCCCGCTTTCACGAAAGCATCCAACACGGCAAATGATGCATCGCGGTCTGAGGTCCAACCGAAGGTGTTGCCACCGAGGTTCAGTGGGAAAATGTCGAGATCAGTGCGGGGAATGCGGGTCATAAGAACTCCTGAAAGAAAACTGGACCAAGCGCAAAGAGCGCCTGTTGTGAAAATCAATCTAGCCACGATAACTTGCTGCGGCAAGTCATGTAAGCTGGGAGTATGAATGATGCATCTGAAACCCGCTGGTTGTCCGAAGAACAAGACTTTACCTGGCGAGCGGTGTGGTCACTGATGACGTGGCTACCCACCAAGCTCGATAAGCAATTACGCGAAGAGTCAGGATTGAGCCTCTACGAATACTACGCGCTCTCACAGATTTCAGAAGCCCCGAATCGTTCCATCCGCCTCAGCGAATTAGCCGGGATCACCAATATGACCTTGTCACATTTGTCTCGGGTTATCTCCCGAATGATGAAAGCTGGTTGGGTCGAACGCGTCCCGGATCCCGAAGACGGGCGATACACCTTAGGCATTCTTACTGATGCAGGGTGGGACAAGGTCGAAGAGATCGCGCCGGGTCACGTCGAAGCTGTGCAGCAAGCAATCTTTGATCAACTAACCGAAGAACAAGCGAAAGCACTCGGCGAGACTGCAGCGCGAGTGGTTGAAGCCGTCTCACCGCACGGTGAAGTCACCGGTCCGCCCACAACCCGGTAGGTTCTCAGCGCCCCTGCCAGACCTCCATGAGGAGCTTGTCAGAAGCCTGTTGCGCGGCTGGGTCCCAGATGTTTCCGGTGACCATCACCTCGTCGGCTTGCGTATAAGCAATGATGGCCTCGAGTTGTTCGACGACTGTCTCGGGTGTGCCATGGATACTGGTTTGGAGTGCTCGATCAAGTCGCCGACGCTGTTGAGCGGTCAAACTGTCGAGACGGATGCGTTCAGGATTTTCAAGCGGCGCAAAAACCCCGGTACTTCTGGACTGTGTGAGTGCCCATGCCTCTGACAACACGAGGTTCCGAGCGGCTTCCGGGGTGTCTGCCACCGCGACGTTGATCGAAGCAATGACATAGGGGGATTGGTCGCGCAGCGCGGATCGCGCAAAATGTTGCCGGTACTGCTGGACGGCTGGCGAGCGTTCCTCACGTTGTTCAAGACCTCGTGTGACCGCTGGCCCGCCAAGCACCAGTCCCATGCCGTGCTTGGCGGAAAATTCGGCTGATCCTCCACCGGTCAAAATGTATAAGTCGGTCCGGCCGTGATCCTGCGGATAAGCGGTGACGATTGCCGTGTCATCGAGATACGAGACGAGTTCGGCCACATCGTCAAAGAAATGGTCTTTGGCATCAGCGCTTTGGCGCAGTGCTTTTCGTACTGGTTTCGTGAACCCGACGGACGCGCCCAGCCCCGCCTCGATGCGTGAACCATAGAGGACTTGGAGGGTCGCGATCTGTTCGGCTATGACCAGCGGCTGGTGACTGGGAACCATGATGCCGCCGGTGCCCAGTCGGATACTCGTCGTCGCAGACGCCAGATGAGCCAGCAGCAGCGTTGGACTAGACCCGACAATACCGGGCACCGAGTGGTGTTCGGCCACCCAGAAGCGCCGATAGCCAAGAGCTTCCGCGGCTTGAGCGCGCTCGGTCACCTCGCGCAGAATCGCTGCTGCGTCTACGGGCTGATTGTCGACCATCCGCGTATTGGCGCGGTCAAGAATTGATAGCGGAACAGAGCTCATATCCTCAAGCTCATCACATGACGCGGTGTTGCGGCGAATGCGTACGCGGCCAGAGGTTAATTCTGCTGCACTGCCAGGACGACCACACCGGATTCGAATAATCCTGGGTTGAGTTGGTCGAGGTGGGTGATCTCATGGACAGGTAAGCCGTAGTAGCGGGCCATTTCAACCACCGGGGCTTCTTGCTGGAAAACCACCAGTGCCCCGCGCTGTAGGTTTGAGACCGCCGCTCGGAAATCCGCGAGTGAGTCCATCAGACCCGACTCGTCGGAAACGACCACGATCATGCGGTCATCCCGGGCAATCGAAGCCCCCATGCCAGCCACGACGATACCGTCTGGGAAAAACATGTAGCCCTGGTGATCCAACACCCGCAGATAACTTGTCGCATATCCGGCTTGAGGTGAGTGGTCGACGACCACCGTGCGTTGCGTTGGCAGGACTTCCTCGAGCCGAGCCAAAAAGGCGCGCGGATCAACGGTGTCTTCTCGCAGCTGGTGTTCCGGAATGGGTCGTGAGTTCCAATATTTGGTTTCCAGGCGTTTGATCGTCTGTTCGGTGCGGTACCCGACTTTTGGTTCGCTGAGAAGCTTGCCGACCTCAAGATCTAAAACTGTCGCGACGGCTTGCGCATCGGTTATCAACGATTGCGAGACCGGGAGGAACCGTCCGATCGCCCACGGGGAGGTATCCACCTGGATGAGTACGGCATTGGGGTCGATGAGTTTTCCCTCGCGCGTTGTCCAGTCATCGAGGGCACACCCGAATGACACGATGACATCAGCACCGCGGGCTAATTCGGCTGTCGAAGGCGTGGAAATCCTGCCGAGCAGACCAATGTTATATGGGTGGTCCTCGAATAGTCCGTGGGCGCCGGCCGATGTGGCGAGCAATGCCCCGGTGGTGTCGGCAAGTTCCACCATGGCGGACTTGGCATGCCGCGCCCCACGACCCGCTAGGATCAGCGGCCACCGTGCCTGGGCCAGGGATTTTGCAGCACGGACGACCTGTGAGGTCTGGGGGACCGCTCCGGTTCGAGGGGCCGCGAATTGGGGTTCAGCCTCATCCGCGATTTCAGTCGCCAAGTTCTCCGGGTTGACTAAGAGCACTGACGGCAGCTGCTTATTGAGACCCTCGATGATGTCGACCATGGCCTGCGATACCTGTTCGGCCTCGCCAGCTGGCACAGCTACCGCGCCCACCCCGCTAACCAAGCTCGCCCAGTTCGCATTGACACCGTTAAACTTCTCATCCGGTTCGATCAAAATGATGACCATCGACAGCTTATTGCGCACTGCCTGGCCGATGCTATCTAACGTCGTGAGGAAATCAGCCGAAGCATCGAGCACTACTGCCGCAGGTGGCCCACCGGCCTGTCGGTATCCTGCGGCCGCCATGACGGCGCCATCTGCCGTGCCCGTATTGACAACGTCGAAATGGATCTCTGCCACACCATCGGCGGTTGCGATATTGCCCTCGGCGTCGCCAAATGCATCGGTGAGCCGCGAGCTCCACAGTTGTTCTGGGATGAACACGGTTTCCACACCGGTAGCTGCACATAATTGGGCTAACCGGGTCGAATACACCACTTGGGCCACGATACCTCCTGAAGATTTACCAACTCTAAGGATACGGTTTGAAACTACGAAGGTAAATCACCACGCTAGACGTGATGTGAGTCACAGCTTATAGTGAGGGCATGACTCAACTCTCAGATCGTCCTCAGGCCGCGAATAGTCCCGAACTTATTGACAGCCTCTTGGCTGCCCGTGGTGCAACATGGGCGGTTGTAGGGCTTACCGATAACCCCGACCGTGTCGCCAAGTCCATTGCTTCGTTCCTCAAGCACGAGCTCGGGATGCAGGTCGTCCCGGTGAATCTGCGTCGCGAGTCCGTCGACGGGGATCGTGCGTACGGTCGGCTCGCTGAAATCCCCGAACCCGTCGACGTGGTGCATGTTTTCGTCAACGGCTCGTCGGCAGAGCGCGTGGTCGAGGAGGCGATTCGCAAAGGTGTGTCAACTATCTGGTTCCAGCTCGGCGTCGATAGCCCTTCCGCTGTCGATAGAGCCCTTGAAGCTGGGTTGAACGTCGTGGTGGATACTTGTCCGTCAATCGAAGGGCGCATGCGATCTCTTGGCTGGCGCATGTAGGGTTTAGTCTTCTCGGCGGGTCGAGCTTGCCGATTTCAAGACGGCGCGAAAACTTTCACAAACCACCCTTGACTGTGATTAGTATCACATACATAATGGTATCTACGATGGAAACCATCTGGTAGGTGTTCGAAGGTCGTGAAGACCTGCAGCACTACCGAAGACGCAGATGTGTTGTTCCTGTGTGGTTATATGAGGCGGGAAATTCTATCCTGCAGTACCGCTGAGGTTCTGTGGTTGCGGTACCAAGGCCCGGGGAGTTCTGATCCCGGGCCTTGCTCATGCCTCGGGGCGTGGATCCTCGGTGGCCAGCCCCAGGCGCGCATCATGGATGCGGTAGATGATTTCGATGCCCACGGCGCCGAGCGCGGCGATGCCAACTGCCGCGATAATGATCGGGTTCGGGGGCAAAATGAACTTGTGATACCACTGCGACACTGGGACGATAAGCACCAGCAGGAAGGCCACGTGTAACAGCACCAGCATGCCCAGCTTCTGCCAGTTCAATGGCCGGGAGACGACATTGAGGAGCCACAGCCCCGTGAGGGTCAACGTGATGAAGGTTGCGGTCTGGAGTTGTTCCATCACCAGGGGCGCGTTGGGAGCATCAGCGGCAAGTGGTAACGCCCCGCTGAAGTCGTCGGCCCACACTCGGGCATACCAGTTGATACCCCACAGCGCGGCAACCAGCACGATGCCGGATGGGATCGCGAACTTCAGGGCTCGCGATAAAAACCCGGGCACGTAGCGGCGCGGGTTCGGCATGAGTGCCAGAATAAATGACGCCAATCCGATGAACAGGAAGTCAGCGGTGGACATCTGGCGAGGTAACGCCGGGTACTGCCAGGCCAGCAGAGAAAAGAGCAACACAAACAGGAACGCGTAGGCCGTTTTGGCAAGGAATAAATGCGCCAAGCGTTCCATGTTGGCGATCACTTTGCGGCCTTCTGATAGCACGTGCGGGAGCCGGGAAAACTTCGAGTCTAGTAGTACCATCCGGGAGACGGCTTTGGTGGCGGCCGCGGCATCTCCCATCGCAATGCCAAGATCGGCGGTCTTGACGGCCAGGGCATCATTGACGCCGTCACCGGTCATTGCCACGACATGGTCACGATGCTGCAGTGCCTTGACCATTTGTTCTTTTTGGTCGGGCGAGACCCGCCCAAAGACCGAGTACTGCTCCATGACTTCGGCCATCTCTTCGATGGTGTCTGGCAATTGTCGGGCGTCATAGCCTGGTCCGACGTGATCCCAACCAATCTGTCGAGCCACAGCGGCTACGGTGTGCGGGGAGTCGCCGGAAATCATTTTCAGCTCGACCCCCTGAGCTTGGAAAAATTCGAGGGTTTCTTTCGCGTGGTCGCGAACTTTTTCATCGAATGTCAGGATTGCTGCGGGAAAGAGGTCTCGGGGGAGTTCCGTCAATTCCCCAAACCACGGGTGTTCAGTGTCGGCGGTGGCTGATGGTGTCGTCGAGTGCGCCAACATCATGGTGCGTTTTCCGGTGGAAGAGAGCTTTTTGGCCCGCTCGTGGAAGACGTGTTGTGTTTCGGGATCGACCTGTAGGGCGTCAATCAGCGCTTCTGGTGCGCCCAGGACCCAAGCCCCCACTGTGGGATCGGAATCGCCAGGGTAGCCGAAAGCAAACGCTGACCAGCGACGTTCTGAAGCAAAAGCAATCGCATCGGTCTGGGGCAGATCAGGAGTCTCAGGAAAAGGCTCGCGGAGTGCCGCAGCGGTGATATTTGCGTTGGGATCAGCGCCGATGTGGCCCAACACCAACCGCCACCCCCGGTCTGTACTTCCAAGTTGTGTGGCGGTATCAAACTGCATCACACCCTCGGTCAACGTCCCGGTCTTATCCAGGCACACCGTATCAACGCGCGCCAAGATCTCCACGGCGGGCTGTTCCTGGATCAACACCTTTTTACCGGTCAAATTCAACGCGGCAACCGCAAAGGAAATCGTTGTCATCAAGGCCAGGCCCTGCGGGATCATCGTCGTAATGCCAGCGACGGTGGCAATGAGTGCCGCATCAAGACTGCCGTCGGCGACCATTTGTTGCCAACCGCCGAGAGCCTTGATCTGTCCCCACGCCACGATGGCGATCAGCGGCACCAGCGCAATGGTGATCCAGCTGGCGACCTTATCCAGGGCACTGCGCAGCTCAGAATGGGCCTTGGTGAATTTGCGGGCCCGGGTGGTCAGTCGTGCCGCATGTGAATCCTGGCCGACCCCGGTAATCCGAAAATATCCGTTACCCGCGATGACCGACGTGCCCGAAAGGACAGTGGCGCCGGTGGGTTTGTACACGGGGTCGGCCTCGCCGGTGATGAGGGACTCGTTGACATCGAGGCTTTCCGAGGCCAGGACGAGCCCGTCTGCCGGGACTTGATCCCCGGCGCGGAGAAACACGACATCATCCAACACCAACTCGGCAAGGTCTATCTCGACGTCTGCACCATTGCGCCGCACTACAATACCGTCTTGGTGTAATAGTGCAATGCGATCGAGCTTGAGCTTTGCAGAGTATTCCTGCACAACCCCGATGATCACGTTGGTGACTGCTGCAATGGCAAAGAGTAAGTCGAGCCAGCGGCCCAGAGCGATGATGCCCAGCGCACAGAGGAAGATGACTAGGTTGAATAGGGTGAACACATGCGAGCGTAAGATACTCATCAGCGACCGTGAGGTGTCGTCGGGCTGCACATTATTCAAGCCCAGTCGGGTCCGGGCGGCGACCTCGTCATCCGTGAGTCCTTGAGCCAATAACCGCCGGTCGTCTATGGTGCCTGGATCGCTGACCCCCCGGGCTTTGAGGAGGGCGTGACGGTGTTCGGTCGTGACATCGACCTGGGACAAGCCACGGCCAGATGATGCTGCACTGGGTTTGTGCAGCGGGGCGGGATCGGACACTACCTACCTCAGCAATCTTGACTACAGCTAGTTTAGCGACACCGAAGTGAACGAAAATCATCCCGAAAGTGGATTTCTTCCGTGGACAACACAACGGGTGGGATACACCGTGTATCCCACCCGTGATCTTGTGCGCGTTAGTGACCGAAGCGTTGCGGTAGGGCGTTGGCCCAGCCTTCCTTCAACTCTTCGACCGACGCGGTGAACAAGTCCTGGAGCTCCAAGGCATTTGAAGCCGCGTCGACGACCCCGATCCGTAACGTCGGGTAGCCGCGGGACTCGGTGATACCGCGGAACCGGACCTCTTCAGACAGCGGGACCGCAACCAGTGCACGACCCTGTGATTCGGAAAACAGGGCTGTGAACGCGTCGATGCCGTCACGTTCGGTGATGTAGTTCAGGTTGATGCGCATTCCGACACCGGCGGGCAACACCATGTCAGCAAGCGCTCCGGCGAGGCCGCCGTCGGACAGATCGTGGGCCGCATCCAGCATGTGAGTGCGCGACGCATTCGACAGCAAGCCGGCCAGCTGGCGTTCTTTTGCCAGATCAACTTTGGGTGGGACCCCACCGAGGTGGCCACGGAGGTGAGCAAACTGTGAGCCGTCGAGTTCATCGAAGGTCTCACCGAGCAGGTAGATGGCGGACCCATCAAATGCCGGGTGCAACCAGGAAGGAACCGCGGTGGCCACGTCGTCGTATCGACCCAGCGTGACAATCATCGGGGTCGGATGGATTGGGGTGTCACCGGTTTGGTTATACAGTGACACGTTGCCGCCGGTGACCGGAACACCTAACTCCATGCAGGCGTCCGCGATACCGCGCGTGGATTCAGCGAACTGCCACATCACCGCGGGATCTTCGGGGGAGCCAAAGTTCAGCCCGTCCGAGATGCCCATCGGGGTCGCGCCCGAGGTCGCAACATTGCGGTAAGACTCCGCCACAGCCAGTTGAGAGCCCTGGTATGGATCCAGGTAGACGTAGCGGGAGTTACAATCGATCGCCAGGCCAAAGCCCATTCCGGTTTCTTCATCGACTCGGACCACACCGGCATCATTGGGTGCAGCCTGACGGGTATTGCCCCCGACGGAGGTATCGGTCTGGGAGGTGATCCAGGAACGATCAGCCATGTTCGCAGAACTCATCAGTTCAATGACGGCTGCTTTGAGCTCATCCCCGGTCTGCGGCAGGTCAGCTGCTGCAGTAGAGGACCGGAAGGTATCGGCTTGGACGGTGTCTTGCCAGGCCGGACGGGGATATGGCCGCTCGTACACCGGGCCGCCGTCGGCGACGGTTGTGGGGTCCACGTCGACAATGCGCTCGCCGTTCCAGTCGATGGTCAGCCGGCCGGTGTCATTGACTTCACCCAGCCACGAGTATTCGACCCCGTATTTGTTCATGACGTCTTCGAAAGCTGCCGCGTTGTCCGGGGTCACGACCGCCATCATGCGTTCCTGGGATTCCGACATCAGGATGTCCCCGGCGCTCAGCCCCTCGTCGCGCAGCAACACGTGGGTCAATTCGATGTGCATGCCGCCGTCACCGCCGGCAGCCAGCTCACTGGTCGCACACGCGATGCCAGCAGCCCCGAGGTCTTGGATACCTTCAACTAACGACTGACCAAACAGTTCTAAAGTGGCTTCGATGATCACGTTTTCTTGCAGCGGGTCACCGGCCTGGACGACCGGGGTGTTCGCCGCCCCTTCGTCGTCGAAAGCCGCCGAACTCATGGCCGCCCCGCCGATACCGTCGCCACCGGTGCGCGCACCAAAGAGCACAATTCGGTTGCCGGTGCCTGACGCTTGGGCCAGGCGAAGATCTTCGTGCCGCAGCACACCCACTGCCCCGGCATTGACCAGCGGGTTGCCTTGGAAGACCGCATCGAAGGCGGTTTCGCCGGCAATGTTTGGGACCCCGAGAATATTGCCGTAGTGCCCGACGCCGGCCACCGCACCTTTAATAATCCGCGCGGTATCCTCGTGGTCTTCATGCCCAACACGAAGCGCATCAAGGACGGCCACGGGACGAGCGCCCATCGAAATGATATCGCGGACGACCCCGCCGATACCGGTGGCTGCCCCCTGAAATGGTTCCAAATAGGACGGTGAGTTGTGGGATTCAACTTTGAAGGTCACAGCCCAGCCGTCACCAAGATCGACCACACCGGCATTTTCGCCCAGGCCCACGAGCATGTGGCGTTGCATCTCTTCGGTGGTCTTTTCCCCGAATTGGCGCAGGTGGACTTTCGAAGACTTATACGAGGTGTGCTCGGACCACATCGAGGAATACATGGCCAGCTCCGCCTCGGTTGGACGACGCCCGAGGATCTGACGAATGCGCTGGTATTCTTCCTCATTGAGTCCGAGCGCTGCCCAGGGCTGTTCGACCTCTGGGGTTTCGCCTGCGTGCGCGACGGTATCGAGGTGTGTTTTATTCACCGATAACAACTCCTTCAGTGGTCACCGCGCCAGCAGCGCGCACAACTGATACGAATAACCCTTGACCATCCACGCCCATCCCGGGCCCGTCTGGGTGGTCGGTACCAAAACCTTCTTCAATGGCATATTCTGGGCTGGCCATCAACCCGAATACTAAACCGTCAGCCGATCTGATCCCGGCGATATCTGACCCGGCCGGCGAAGCTTTCGCACGCATAATGACGTTGCCCTGGTCCTCTAACACTTGAAGCTCAGCCTCAGACGCGGTGTATTGCATGTAGGCGCCTTTTTGGATCAGACGAATCTGTTCACCAAGGTCATACGCGTTGGTGATGGCCGTGGAATTGTCGGCAATTACGAATTCGACTTCATCGTGGTGGTATCCGGGTCGCTGATTGGCGATGAACCCACCCGGTAGGAATCCGGCTTCGGTCAGCACCTGGAAGCCGTTGCCGAGGCCGACCACGGTAATTTCTTTGGCTTCAACCGCCTCGGCGAGCACTCGCATGATCGGTTGTGTCGCGGCCAGTGCACCGGCGCGTAGGTAGTCTCCGTAGGAGAACCCACCGGGCAAGAGCACCACGGAGATCCCGGCCAAATCAGGAGCAACAGTTGTTTGCGGGTGCAATCGGACGGGCGTCCCGCCCGCTAGTTCGATGGCGCGACAGACCGAGAGCGCATCCGTTGCGGCGTCGAACATAACGACGCCTATTTTTGGTTCACTCATTTGGCCACCTCGACACTGGCGATGTATTCGGTTGAAGGATTCGACAATAATTCAGCGGCCAGTGTTCTGGCACGGTCCAACACGTCCGAAGTGACTTCGCCTTCCACGGTCAGTTCAAAACGTTTGCCCTGCCGGACCGCTGAAAACTCATGGAATCCGAGCTCAGCAAGCCGAGCATCGATGGCTTTCCCTTGCGGGTCAAGCACTTCGGGTTTCGGCATGACTTCGACGACGATTGTGGACATGATGGCTCCTGATCTGGGATCTACCAATTGGCTTTCTTGATTTTATCGAACATCCCGCTGCCAACCGTGAATAGGTCAGGGGCTTGCTGGCGGCGTCCTTATTCGAAGTCGCCGGACAATCGTTCGGCGACGAGGATGGGAATACAATCCCGCAGCACGTCGTGACGGTGCACGTAATCGCGTTGTTCCTGGAATACCTTGGCAAAGGCGATGTGGACCAGGAACGCGCCGGTATAAAGTCCCACATACACAAGTGCCGTCCAGTAGATGATTTCAATGATGGTGGTGTGGGCTTCTAGGATGTCGGTGATCCCGGCGACGTTCTGACTCGAGCCACCAGCCAGTTCTTGTACCAGTAGCAAGAACTCCGGAGAGATCATAAAAAATGACAGCACAATCGGTATTGACCACGTCACCAGGCGAACGAAACCGTTAATAAACCGTTCTTGCAAGCTGGTGTTCAGGACCAGCATGGTCATCGCCATCAAGGCGAAGGTACAACTGCTCAACGCAATCAGCACGAGCACAAACCCCACTTCACTAAGCCGGGGATTATAGCCAGTGTTGGTCGTGTGTTCAGGCAGTAAGTGGTGTAAGAGCACCAGAGCGATCGCCAACAGGCTCAGCGCGGTGGGTATAAGTCGAGCCAAGATCGAAAAACGGTGACGTACCAGATTGGGAGTGGAAGTGCTCTGTCGCGCCGTGAAGATATTTTCCAATGCTAACCAGATGGTTTGCGGGGATTTCTGTAGGTAACACGCAATGTCACGAATCGCGCTGAGGGAATGTTCAACCGAATCGAAGCGCTGGGGTGCAAAGTTATCACGGTGGGGTGACGTACAGTCCGAACAGGACCTGACGGCATCAGGAGGTGGCGCTGCTGTCGCAGACCCGATCGATGCAGGGCGTTGCCTGAGGCGTTGCAGCTTGGTCGAGATCGCTGTGCGCGCTGGTATTCGGCCCGTATTTGGGAAACGCAGGTGTCTAAATCTGCCGGATGTGCTCTGGGCACGGTCATGGTCGTCCATGGTGGCAGCAAGTTCAGCGCACAGCTCGTCGAACTCCGCATCAGTGATGTCGGTCCCGCGGGACCAGGAAGAAATGGCCATATGTGCATATATACCAACAAACTGTCGTCTGCTGGCCAGCTACGTGACTGGTCTACCCGAACGTTGCGATCCAATCGGCCACGGCTGTGGCATCCAGGGCCGCGACCGCACTGGAAGACAACTCTGGTTTCGGGTCTAGCGCTGGAATCGACTCGAGCACTTTCACCAGGGCATGCCAGTCGACATCGTTATCAATAAACCACGGTTTGGCGAACCCAATATTTGGCGACATCGTGATCCACCCCGGTCCGGCAATACCTTCGGATTCATTGACGATAAATCGGAAGGGTCCTGGATCGTCGGCTGCTGCCGGCTGCACCAGGATTGGTGCCGGTCGACGCACGTGCAGGCTGTACCACAGGCCTGACTCGGGCCGTTTAGCTTCCTGTCGAGTATCCCCGTTGGCCGACTGCAGGTACCGCAAAAAGGCCGGGTCCTGTGTTGCCAACCGGTCCTCGTCAACATGCGAGGTGAGCAGCACGTTTCGATGCTCACCTACCGGGTAGCCCCACTGATCTGCTTCAACCACGTGCTCGGTGACGTCTTCTGGGGGCGGCAACATCGGATGCATGTGAAACGGTTGAATGCCAAACGCCCAAGCACGAGCCTCGGGTTGGATAAAGAAGTGCGCGGCCGGCACGTCCCATCCGCGCCGGATGAAAAAGAAATCCTCTAATGTTGGTGGGGCAGTCAGCGCCGGATCACTGTGGTCCCAAAACTCGGTCCAGTCTGCGCTCGCGGCAAGGTCACCGTGCGTAGCGGTAGTCGTAGCTTCTGGTCCGAAGAGGTCTTCGCCGGTGGTCAGTTCGATCTGGTCATCTGGTCTGTTGCGTTCTTTGGTGAAGACCACGGCAGACCAGTCGAGAATTTCATCGCGGTGGCCTTCGACCCCCAGGGCTCCGGAGGCAAAATTGTGAATCCGCCGTAGTCGGACCTGGTCGGCTAAATAGGTTCGAAGGGCCCGGCCTGCGGTGTGGTGGAGGAATTTCGTCGGGAGCAACCACGTCGACACTGCGCCATCTGAAAGGAACTTGTGCGTGGCTAACACAAAGTGACTGTACAGATCAGTCAGACCGGTAGGACGGAGCCCGGTCGCGGCTTCGGCCGCATCTGCTGCCCGTATTTTGCTCGCCGAGGACAGCCGGTGGTGTTGGGTGACGGGCGGGCGGGACACGACCATCGTGGCCTTGGGGATGAGGTCATCGTCCAGGGTCATGAAATCGAGGTTGTGGACGGTCAGCCCGGCTGGTGCCCACAGATCGTGGGCGAGCGCAGCAAACTGGTCTTCGCGTTCGATCCCGTGGGCCGACTGGATTTTGATTTCCCCGACCCGGTTTTCAGCCTCGTGAAGCAACGTTGAAAAAAAGATGCCGGTCCCTAAACACGGTTCAAGAAAATGAATCTGGGAGCCGGGATGGTAGCTCAGGGCCAGACCGGTGAGATCACTCGCCAGCGGGAAGGGTGTTGCGCCGTGTGGGGAGGGATACTCTTGGTTCTCGGAGCGCAGTTTTTCAAGGAACGTTTGACCGGTTTGGCGAACCGTTTCGGTGCCGGTTACGTCAAAATCGAACCCCAACAATCTGCCTCCTTCCCGCCACCAACGGCATCAGCGCCGTTAGGACCCCACACTAATGTGTACAACTGCAGGACCAGCAGATGTTTGCGTTTATGTAGTGCAAAAACACCATCGCCGCCGAAATCCAATGGATCGCGACGGCGACGGTGCAGACGGTTTAGGGGGTCGCCGGGAGGTTAGCGTCCGGTACCGCCGTGGACGGTTGCTTCTTCCTCGGCATCTAGGCCGAAGGCGCTGTGGACCTCTTGGACCGCGGCCTGCAACTTGTCTTCTGCGGTAACCACGGAGATCCGAATCTCTGAGGTTGAGATCAGGTCGATGTTTGCTCCGGCACGGTGGAGTGCGTCAAAGAACGTGGCCGAAATGCCAGGGTTGGAACGCATGCCCGCACCGATCAGAGAGATCTTGCCGATATTGCGCTGGTGGGCGACATCTTCAAACCCGATGCGTTCTTGGGCGACGCGTAGCGCTGCGATCGCTTCTTTGCCCTGATCCAGTGGGACGGTGAACGAAATATCGGTCGCACCGGCACCGGCTCGCGACGGGTTCTGGACGATCATGTCAATGTTGGTGTTAGCATCAGCAATGACCTTGAAGATTTCGGCTGCTTTACCCGGAATGTCGGGCACACCGATGATGGTGACTTTGGCTTCTGAGGTGTCGTGGGCGAGACCGGCGATGATTGGCTGTTCCATGGGTTGGCCTTCTGGTAGTTGGATGGTGTCTTGCTCATCTGGGATCACCCAGGTTCCTTCGTCGTCAGTAAATGACGAACGGACGTGGAGTTTGACGCCGAATCGACGGGCGTATTCCACGGCGCGCAGGTGCAAGATCTTGGAACCGGAGGCGGCCAGTTCCAGCATTTCTTCGGAGGAGATTTCGGGAATTTTTGACGCGGAGGACACCAGGCGCGGATCAGCGGTGTAGATACCGTCGACGTCGGTGTAAATTTCGCACGCATCGGCGTTGAGGGCGGCGGCAAGGGCCACCGCGGTGGTGTCGGATCCGCCGCGACCCATCGTCGTGATGTCTTTGGATTCGGGTGACATGCCCTGGAAACCAGCCACGATGGCGATGTTGCCGTCGTCGATGGCTTCTTTAATGCGGGTCGGGGAGACGCGGGTAATGCGCGCTTGCCCGTGGTACGTGTCGGTCATCATGCCGGCTTGCGACCCGGTGAACGACCGGGCACGGGCGCCATTGGCATTGACCGCCATGGCCAGCAGGGCCATCGAAATGCGTTCACCCGACGACAGGAGGATGTCCATTTCCCGTTTGGGGGCATCATCGGTGACCTCTGCGGCCAGATCGAGGAGGTCGTCTGTGGTGTCACCCATCGCGGAAACTACGACGACGACTTGGTGACCGGCCCGTTGAGTGGCGACCACACGGCGGGCGACGCGTTGGATGCCTTCGGCGTCGGCTACTGACGAGCCGCCGTATTTTTGGATGATCAGGCTCATAACTACCTTTGTGGTTAGAAAATGGGACTGCGGTTAAGTGTAACGTCCGACCCTTGGGCCTGAGCTAAAGTTTTCGTCGGCCTTCAAACGCTCGGCCGAGGGTCACTTCGTCGGCGTATTCGAGATCGCCTCCGACGGGCAGCCCAGAAGCCAGTCGTGACAAGGTCATACCGACCGGTGAGAGCATGCGGGTCAGATAGGTTGCGGTGGCTTCGCCTTCCAAATTCGGGTTGGTGGCGATGATGACCTCTTTGACGGTATCGTCTTGGAGCCGGGTGAGCAGTTCGCGGACGTGGAGTTGTTCAGGGCCGATCCCGCCGATGGGGTTAATGGCCCCGCCGAGCACGTGGTAGCGGCCGTTGAAGGTTCGGGTGCGTTCGATCGCCAGGACGTCTTGGGATTCTTCCACGACACACAGCAGTCCGGCGTCGCGGTTGTCGTCGCGGCAGATCGCACAGGTGTCGTGTTCGGAGATGTTGAAGCAAATTTCGCACAGCCGGATTTTCGATTTTACGTCGGTGATTGCATTGGCCAGGGCGACCATGTCGTCTTCGGGCGCTTCTAAGATGTGGAACGCGATGCGCTGGGCGGATTTTGGGCCAATACCCGGGAGTCTGCCCAGTTCATCGATGAGGGATTGTACTGCACCGTCGTACACGTGGTGGTGCCTTCTTTCGTTGGGCTGGAAGTGTTCGTTTACAGTTTCGGTGTGCCGTCAGCGTTGCGCTCTTCGACCAGTCGGGCGTTGAGGACCTCTTCGACGACGCTGCGACCCGCAAACCCGGACTCTTCGATAATCTCATCATCATCCGAGGCATAGTCGTCCTCATCATCGTCGGTGGGTTCTTCTTGGGGCGCGGCCGGTTGGGCATCTTCTTGGCTGGTTGCCTGCCCACCGTATTGGGCGACCATCTCGGCAAACCGCGAGCCGGTCGGCTTGGTGGGTTGCTGCTGCGTTTTCGTCCCACCGGTTGAGGCGGGAATGACGTCGCTGAAACGACGTTTGAACTCTTCACGCAGCTCAGCCTCAGACTTGGCAAACGCCGGGGCAAAGGGCTCATCGGTTGGGGTGTTGCGGGGGATAAAGCCCGCATACCCATCGGCGGCTACCGGATCTGGTTCAGACGGGAGCTCTGGTTCAGCAGGTGGCGCCTGTTCGGCCGGTGGTTGTTGACCGGTGGCCGGGGGAGCAGCTGGCTGTTGCGGTTGCTGTGCCGCCGGCGGCACCGGCTCACTGGGCTGTTCGGGCGCAACAGGTTCGGGACCGGTTGGCGGCTGTGGTGCAGGGTGCTCTTGTTCCGGGGGCTGGGTTTGCTGCCATGGGTCTTCGGCGGGCAGCCACTCTTCATCCGGTGGGCCCCAGTTCGGGTCGGGCTGGTCCCAGTCGCCCTCTGGTCGGCCCCAATCTTGGTTCGGTTCACCAGTGCCCCACCCGGCAACCCCCATGGCAGGTGGTTGCTGTTGTGGCTGTGATTGTTGCGGACTGGAGGGTTGTTGTGAATGCTGCCGCTGCGGGGCAGCCGACTGTTGAGCCTGAGGTCGTTGCGACGGGGCTTGTGGTGGCCGTTGGGTCGGGGGAGTTTGGGCCTGTTGGGCTGGGCCAGCCTGCGGTGAGCTCGGTGGCGACTGCGGTGCAGTTGGTGAGACCGGGGAGGCTGGTTGCGGTGTCGCATGTGGCATTTGCGTAGCTGCAGGCGGCGGGGTTACAGGTGGAGTTGGTTGTTCAGGTGGTGGCGTAGCCGTTGGTGGTGCTGCCGGTGGCTGAGATGGCTGGGCCGGCTGCTGTGGCCGAGCTTGGCGGCTAGGGCCTTTTGGGGTACCACCATCCGAAGTGCCCGAGATGAGATCGAGTTCGGGCTGGATCCCGAGGACATGGTTGAATCCTGCTGCGAGTAGTTTTTCGCCGCCGCGCATCTGCACGGTGTTGCGCGCACCATCATTGTCGAAACCAATGGTCAGCAGCTTCCCGTCGTACCCGACCACTTGGGCATTGCCATTGACGGTCATCCAGATCAGGCGTGATTCGTTTTTCAAAAACTCCAGCACCTCGGGCCACGCACGGCGCACCATCTCGACCTGAGAGGGTTGCTGGGTCGCAGCGGCAGGTTGTTGTGGCTGTGCCGAAGGCTGCTCCGGCTGTGCTTGCTGTGGTTGCTGTGCTTGCTGTGGTTGCGCTGGTGCCTGCTGCGGCGGTGTTTGCTGCCGTGGCGCATCGGCTTGAGGTTCGCTGACCTGCTGAGATGGCCGGACAGGTAGCTGTGCTGGGGCAGGCCGTTGCTGTGCGGGCTGCTGCGCCGGTGGCTGGGTAGGCGCCGACTGCGACTGTTGTTCCGGTTGGGACTCTTCAGGGATGGGCTGCGGAGCAGGTGTCTGTTGGACAGGCTCCGGCGTCTTGACCGGTGCCGACTCGGTCACCGGTTGTGCAGGACGTGCAGGCTGTTCTGGTGAAGCTTGTTCCGCTGAGTCGTCAGTATCAGTCCGCTCACGTGCCAGTGCGGCTCGGGCAGCAGCGGCACCTGATAACCCACCTTCTTCGGGTGGAGCCGAAGCAGCAGGGGTTGGTGCTGGTCGACCGGCGGGTGCTTCCGGAATTCCGCCGTATTCGAGGCGGCGTTCTAACCGGTCCAGGCGTGCCGCCAAGCCACGTTCGGATTCATCCGTGGCGGGCAGCATCAGCCGGGCCATCAGTAACTCCAGGTGCAGGCGAGGGGAGGTTGCACCGGACATTTGGGTCAGTGCGGCGGCAGTAATATCTGCCGCCCGTGATACTTCGGCGGCACCCAACTGCTGAGCTTGTGCCTCGAGACGGCGCAATTGGTCAGCTGGCATGCCGTGCAGAATGCTTGCGGCCTCTCCCGGTGCTGCTTGGACGATCACGACATCGCGGAAGCGTTCCAGTAAGTCCTGAACAAAACGTTCCGGATCCTGGCCCGACTGGACCACCTGATCGACCACGCGGAAGACGGTGGTGGAGTCCTCGGCAGCCAGGGCATTGACCACGTCGTCCAAGAGATTTTCTGGGGTGAAACCCAGCAGGTTGACCGCCAGTTCATAACTGACACCGTCGGCAGTCGCCCCGGCGATGAGCTGGTCAAGCACCGAAAGCGTGTCACGAACGGACCCACCACCGGCACGAATAACTAAGGGCAAAACTCCCGGTGCGATGTTGACGTCTTCTGCATTCGCCAGGGATTCCAGGTAGGCCATCAAGGGCTCTGGTGGAACTAACCGGAATGGGTAGTGGTGGGTGCGTGACCGAATCGTGCCGATGACCTTATCTGGCTCGGTCGTTGCGAAAATAAACTTAATGTGTTCCGGTGGCTCTTCGACGATCTTCAATAACGCATTGAACCCAGCCGAAGTGACCATGTGGGCTTCGTCAATGATGAAGATCTTGTATCGGTCGCGGGTTGGTGCAAACGTTGCGCGCTCACGGAGATCGCGGGCGTCGTCGACACCACCGTGGGATGCCGCGTCAATTTCAATGACATCGAGGGAACCGGGACCACCGGTTGATAGATCAATACATGACTCGCACGTACCACACGGGGTGGCCGTGGGGCCTTGCACGCAGTTCAGGCAGCGCGCCAGAATGCGAGCAGAAGTGGTCTTGCCACAACCACGCGGCCCAGAAAACAGGTAGGCGTGGTTAATCCGATGCTTGTCGATCGCATTAGCCAGCGGCACAGTTACGTGCTCTTGGCCGATGACTTCTTCAAACGTATCGGGACGGTAGCGGCGATATAAAGCGGTGGTCACTCTCAATACCCTAGCGTGCTGACGCGCGAATCGTTACCAGCATTATCTGCTGGCCGAACTGTCACATTAGACTTTATTCTTCGAAGCTTAGGAAAGGAAAACGCAGAGTTTTGTCTGATCCCAACAACGGTGCCGGTTTGACCCGTGAGATGCTCGATGCACTCTTTCAGGATGCGCACACCACCCATACGTTTTCATCCGACCCGGTGGATCCGGCGGCCATTGCTGCCGTGTATGAGGACCTTCGGTGGGCACCCACACAGATGAACTCCCAGCCTCTGCGCCTTACCTTGGTGGAATCTTCCGAGGCAAAAGACCGCCTGAGCCCACATATGCGCCCCGGCAATCGGGACAAAACACGTGCCGCACCCATGACAGTGATTGCTGCCTGGGATCCGAACTGGCATACCTACTTACCACTCTTGGCACCACACCGAGAAGGTGGCCGCAAAAAGCTTGAATCAGATCCTGCAGCACGTTGTGAAATCGGTCAACGATCCGCGCTGTTGCAAATCGGGTATCTCATGCTTGGCTTACGGGCCCATGGTCTCCATGTCGGTCCAATGACTGGGTTTAACGCCACAGGCGTCGACGAAGAATTTCATGCCAGAACCGGATGGAAAACCGAGGTCATCATTAACGTTGGTTGGAAGCCGCACGCTGATGATCCCAAAGCGGTTCGTTTCCGGGCTGGTCGTTTATCCTTCGACGACGCCTGTCAACGGGTGTAATCCTTAGCTGGTAAGGCCGTCAACCCACTCTTGGTTTTCTTCCATCCATTCGCGGATGACCTCTGGGTATTGGTCTTGGGAGACTTCTTCGACGAACATGACTTCTTCAAGATCCTGGAGGGTCTCGGTGTCAATTTCGAAGTTCGACAGCCATTCGAATACTTCAGGCTGATCCTCGGAGAAGCCGTTTCGGGCGTAGATGGTCATGTTTTCTTCCTGACCAAGCGCTTCTTTGGGGTCCTCGAGTGGTTTGATGTCATAGGCGCTAAATGCCCAGTGTGGCCGCCACAGGGTCACGGCGATGTAGTCGCCATTGTTCGTGGCAGTTTCTACTTCTTGGAGCATGGCTGGTGTCGAGGAGGTGGTGAACTCCCAATCTTCCAAACCGTATTCAGGGATGACATACTGTTCGGTGCGTTCTGTCAGGCCTGCACCGGGTTCGATGCCAACAAGTTCGCTATCGAACAGATCAGCGTTGTCCGCGAGATCATCGAGCGAATCAAATGGGGCGTCGGAGCTGACGGCAATGACCTGGTTGGCGTCGCTGTTCCATACGCCGACTTCCTCTAGGTCTTCACCATATTCTTCGAGGTATTCCTCGTGGGTCACCGGCTGCCAGATGTTCATGTTGAAATCCATGTCTCCGGTCGATAGTGCTGAGAAGCTTGGGGCGAGGTCCATGTACGTTTTGTTGACCTCATAGCCTTCATCTTCCAAAACGAGCGCCCACAGCTCAGCAACGGCGATGCCTTCTTCCCAGCCGTGGTTGATGGCGATATCAATGGTATTGTCTTCGCCACCTTCACCCTCGCCGCCGGTGTCTGCGGTCTCACCGTTCCCGCACGCAGTCAAAGCAAGCCCTACAGCAGCGGCAAGAGCAGTCAAGCGGCCAATCTTATGAAATTTCTTTTTTGCAATATTGCTCATGGTATTCCTCGGTGTAAGTGATCACGGGTCGTTCCACAGTAACACCGGTCACTGTTTGGCCCAAGGTTGTGTCGCTTGGTGTGTAGAACGTGCGCCTGCCTGTTTGCCAGGATTGTGGGGCACAGCGACTACACTGCTGTAATGCATCATTAAGCAGGGGGTGGGGGACATAGAGACGGCCAACCGTGTGTCGGAGACTGTGACACAACTGAAACAGCGGTTATCGATTGCATCGGGACAGCGCTACGATTTCGTGTTAGAAAACGATCTGGCCGGCCGCGCAGCCCTGGCGATACTGTGGTCCAAACGCGACCAACTCCACATCTATCTGGTGACCGAAGACCCTCTGGACCGCAACGTCGCCGCGCTCCGCACCGGATTAACGACGGTCCGAACCCCGCCTAAAGTCGAAGTGATCTCCCCGATGGCTGCTGAGGAGTTGGCAGCGAGTGATAAGCCGCTGATCTGGACCCTGACGACCGAGCAGACTTCCGCCCAAATTCAGGAGATACTGCAACACCGTGCCCCGTGCACCACGTATGTTCCATATGCGCAACCGTTGGAATTCCTCTCGGGACGGCACCCAGACCAGACCGATCCAGCCCACGAGCTGATCCTGCGCGACATTATCCACCGGCATGCACGGTTCCTGAACTTTTATGGAGACCGCTTCAACCCCCGCGACCTCTACGAGCGCACGAAGTATCCCCGGTGGTTCACTGCACCCCAAGAGTTCCGTGCAGCTATTCCGCCCCTCACCCAGATCACCGCCGCTGCTGATGGCACCATCACGCAACGGGAGGAGTTCGCCGGCCTCCTCCAGCTTGCTCCCGATGATGTCAGAACAGATCATCGCGTCACCGTAGATCTCACGCCTATCCTGAGCAGCGTCGAAGATCCGAGCTTTGACCTCACGCTGCGATTACAAAATGACTATATGAATCCGCAAGCTGCCGGTACGCTAGCGATAGAGGTGCATGACGACAACGGCCTATTCCAACGAGTCGATATTGCGACGTCCCCAACGAGTCTGGATCTGCCACTCAGTGATGTCCGTCCAACAAACACTTTGAGCGTCTCAGTGGTTTCGTTGAAAGATAATCCCCGGAACTCCTGGTCGGTAGCCAGCCGGACCAGCGTTGCACTGACCATCCATCCTCCAGGTACGCACCCGACACCCCACTTGGTTACCCGAGCGAAATCATGGCTGCATCGGAGACTGCAGTCTCGGCACAGAAGGAAGTAATGGACGCAGAGTGGATGCGGCTGTATGCCCGCGGATTCTATGTAGGCCCTCGCCCCGTTGGATTCCTTGAGGACGTTGACCATTACCAGCGCTATGACCTGCCGGGAGCTGTCCTCTACGCCGACGAGATCGCAGGCACGGAAATTGCCCGGCACGGTGACACGTGGTTGGTGACGATCGGCAAGCTGTTGCCGTTATCAACAGGCATCATTTCCCCTGAGAGTCAGTCGATTGCAGAAGAACTCTTGGTGCTGTTGCAGCGCGACGGTCTTGCAGGTGTTGAAGCAGCGCTTTACGATCTCGGAGGACGGCATGCCGTCCTGATCCGCAGCGGGGGAGAGCTTTACGCATATAACGATGCAGCAGGCCACCGAACCGTGTACTTTGATAGTGCCCAGCAGCGTATTGCCTCGCATTTCGACATGTTGCACCGGCTCACGGACGTCGAGGAATTAGTGTGCTCGGTCAACAGCAGCAAACCCCAAGTCTCTCCGGACGGCATGTGGGATCTGACCGAGAATCCCCATGTTCGCGCGCTCTTGCCAAATCATCGGTTGAATCTCGCTGTAGGTTCTCAACCACGCTTTGGTCTCATGGACCCAAATCCATATCGACTGATGCGCTGGGCCGATCGCATTGAGCTCATCAGTCAGCTATGGGGTGAGCAACTGGACCAGGTATTTTCGCTCAGCAGCAACATACCCGTCGGGGTTTCCTTATCGGGCGGGCTGGATTCACGGACCGTATTAGCCCATCTGCGACCATACCTACCGCGCGTCCGCGCCTTTTCCTACACCTCGCCGCAAGCCGCAACCGGTCAGAAACCACGAACCTTCTGGCAGCGCACAATGGTCACGGACCACAACGTTTTGCAACAGATGCAAGACCTCTTACCAGAAGACTTCCATTTTTTGATCAAACCCGCGGACCTCAAGCTCAGCCCAAGCGAAGTCGCAATCTTTGAGCGCAATGCCATGCGGAACCACGGCAGGGGCTTTGTCCCGATGTATAAAGAACTCTTTCCAGATATTCGGAGTATTCACATTCGAGGCAACTTCGTAGAAATGGGCCGTCTGATCCGAGGGCGGCTTGAGATTCCAAAGAAGACTGACCGACTGGCCGAAGTCGTCAAAGAAGTCATTCGTCGGCGGAAGCCAACTCCAGAACTTTACCGACAATTCTTTTGGAAGAAATTCGCCGAATTCGAATACGACCGGTTACACAACGACGTGGAATACACCGACGCATACCATTGGGAAAACCGATCGTCACGATGGTATGCAGAAATAGCTAACGAAACGGACACCGTCTTTGATTCCATAGTGCCGGTCAACGTGCGCAGAATCTATGAACTCCTGATCAGCCAGCCCAGAGACGTCCGGCCCGGTGCCCAATTGCAGTACGACCTGATTCACAAGGCGTGGCCCGAACTGCTGGCCTATGGGATCAATACGGAAACTGACCGCTATTCAGCAACGCTGCGCAACGAGTTGCTAGGAGAGTTAACCTAAGAACCCCTCACGCACCTGTCAGAGCATACCTACCCTTGCTGCATTCCTGCCCTGGGGGAGTTGAGTAAGATGACACCGCGTGAGGGGCCGGAGTCCATACTACCAATTAGTTTCGAAAGAGCGAATTCGAGGCAACGAGTTCTCTGAAGGTGATCGTCGTGCAGGTGCCACGCTGTAGGGGAAACCACGTTGCCCGCATCTGTGTGAGCGTGCCAGAGTAACAAGCATGAGAATTGATATCTGGTCTGACATTGCCTGCCCTTGGTGCTACATCGGGCTCACCCGCTTTGAAGAAGCACTCGCCAACTTTCCACACAAAGACTCGGTCGAAGTGCACTACCGTACCTTCCAGCTCGACCCAACACTGCCTGAACGAGACGACCGCAGTGAAGTTCAATATCTGTCGGAGACCAAGGGCATGCCCTCGAACCAGGTCTTCCAAATGTTCGAAACGATCAAAGCTCACGGGAAAGAAGCTGGCCTCGAATTCAACATGGACGAAGTGGTGGTCGCCAATTCCTGGACCGCCCATCGACTGCTGCACCTCGCCAAACAACAGGACGCCGAAGCTGCCGACGGGGCGAAAGAAATCACACCCGCCCTGAAACGCGAGCTGTTGGCGGGTCACTTCGAAACAGGGCTTGATCTATCTGACCATGAACAACTCGTTCAAGTGGCTATCTCCGTAGGACTCGATGAAAACCGCGCCCGCGAAGTGCTCACTTCCGATGAATTCGATGCAGCAGCACGAGCAGACGTCGACCAGGCGCGCGCTCTTGGTGTGTCAGCGGTCCCCACGTATGTATTAGCTGAAAAATACGCGTTGCCCGGAGCACAATCAGTCGAAACCTTCTCACAAGCACTGAACAAGGTGTGGGAAGAGATCAACCCTGCACCACTGCAAACCATCGGCAGCGACGGGCAAGTTTGCCGTGTCGATGGTTGTGATTAACACAGTCTTTCGTTTTGCTAAACCCAGAACGGATGGGCTATGCTAAAGTCTGGTCTTTGCAAGGTGAACACTTTGTAAAGCTCATCTGGAGGATTCGCATAGCGGCCTAGTGCGCACGCCTGGAACGCGTGTTGGGTGAAAGCCCTCGGGGGTTCAAATCCCCCATCCTCCGCCACTGGGAGGCTCGGAAGCTCTAAATTCCGAGCCTCCCGCGTAAATACGCGGAACTCGCTCGGGATGACATGGAGCACGTCCGTTCGTAGATGCCCACAATCTAGCATGAGACTAGGTTGAAAATAGGTTTCTACTTTCGGAGTGTCGAAGAATGGTCTCAAATTCCCGCCCTCAAAAACGGAAATTACCGCAAGGTATCGACCAATACGGTGAGAAATTCCGGGCGCGTGTTTCTTATGCCGGAGTTCAGCATCTCGTCGGATACTATTTCACGCTTGCTGACGCAAAAGCAGCTTTGTCGATTGCCAGAAGTGAAATCGCACGCGGAACTTTCGTGCCACCCACCGAGAAACGTCGTAGGCAACGCGAGGAAGCCCGTCGCGCACGAGCACAAGCTGAACGAGACCAACGCACAGTACGTGAGCTCAAAGATGATTGGATTGCTTGGCTTGAACGGCGTGGCCGCAAACTCGGCACGATTTACACTTACGACCGCCAGTTAGAGAGCAATTTCCTAAATGAGTTTGGGGACCGCGCTCCAACTAATATCGAAGCTCGAGAAATCGATAAGTGGTATACCCAGCTCGCTGAAGACACAACTCAACGCAATGCTTCGGGTGTCTATCGCACTGTGGCGTCCATGTTCCGATACGCTGCAGGAACCGCACAAGGCCTGCCTGATGATTTTGATCGATGGATAGACGAATCACCATGCAAGGTTCCCGGTGGTGCCGCAAATAGACGTTCAAAGCCGCGAGACAAAGTACTGGCCACCCCAGAACAGATTCGCCAGATGGCCGAAGCAATGCCCGAAGGCGACAGCCTCATCGTGCTTCTAGGCGGATATGCAGGGCTTCGTATCGGAGAAGTCTTAGCGTTGCTGAGAGAAGACATCATCGAAAATAAGAATGACGATTCCTTCTGGGTCCGAGTGACCAAACAGATCCAGGCACGTGGCTCAGGTGTCCGAGAGGAAGAGCCAAAAACGGAAGACGGCAAACGTAACGTCCCGTTGCCCGATTGGCTGGGAGAAGAAGTCCAACATCACTTGGACAACTACGTGGGTGCTGGTCCTAGGGCACCATTATTCCCACGAACCCCACGTGGAACTCAGCGGCATAACCCCAACACCATTGGCAAGAGATTCAAGAAAGCCAAAGAGCAACTGGCAGCTAGCAATCCGGAAGAGAACTCCGCACTGCTTGAGTTCACGTTTCATGATTTGCGCCATACTTATCTGACAACCTTGGCAAATTCAGGTGCCACCATTGAAGAACTGCAAAAACTCGGCGGCCATCGAGACATTAACTCAGTCATGGTCTATCAGCATGCCGGACGTGAACGACTAGTGGGGCTAGCCAATACACTGCCTGCACCTGAAATCTAGTACGGACATGACGCCCCGATCAGTAGAACCGCTAGCTTTAGGTACTCATCGTCGTGGCCGAAGGTCAGGCAATGCGCGTTTCTCAAAATTCTACATAAACATTCCTGCCCCTTGGGCTGGAATGTGGATCAAGTGGCCAATTTTCAGGCATAAATGAGCCTTTTCGCCGACAGCGATCGAGCTCGGTCTGACTTGGAGTAATAGTCTTTTCACGGGTCGATTTTGGGCGTTCGGAGCGCACTTTGTTGAACAAAGAGGGCTGACTGACACACAGAAACGACTCCTTTTCCGAACTAGTAGTGAGGAAAGGAGCAAAATGACCAACCGTATACCTCAAAACAAACTCATGACTCTCCAGGACGTCGCTGACTACACGCAGACGAGTGTCTCCACTGTGCGTCGGTGGATTTCCAAAGGTCTACTTCGTGCACAGTATTTCGGACGAACTATTCGAGTACGTCCGGCAGACCTAGACAAGATGGGCCAAGACGTCGTCCCACGATGACGGCCAGCGCCTGGTTCTGACTGCTCAGTAGACGAGGCGGAGCGTTCAGGTGTCCCCAGTGGGACACCTGAACGCCTAGCCAAAAATAGAAGCCCTAAACAACTAAAACTATCAAGCAATTGAGAGCTAATAGAGCTAGCAAGGTGCAAGAGAGTTACAGCAGAAGCAACCCCAGCAGCATGCTAAGCAGCACATCAAGGACTCCAACAAATGTCCAATCAATACCACTTTCCAAATGAACAAGATTTCTATACACACCTCTGGCACTAAAGATGCACTCGGGGACATTTCTGTCCCCGTTGCAGCGCCCTCGAATCACTGAATTTAAGGAGTGCTTTTCATGTCACGTAACGATATTCGACTTTGTAAAAGCTGTGAGAAAGAGCTTCCGACTTCCGCTCCTGCACAGCAGAAATACTGCTCATCAACCTGTCGTGAACGCATGAAAAAACGACGCACACGTTTGAAACACTCAACTACCGAGCATGTTGAACTTCAGCGTCTCCAAACCATCGAACAACGCTACGACGAATTACAATCCCATCACAGCAGACTCCAACAACGCGTGGAAGCCCGCGACCTGAAGATTCGACGATTGGAGCATGCCTTGCGACGCGCTGACCTTCAGGTAGAGTCCGCGGCTGAAACGCAAGCGCAGCGGACACGGGCTGTCCGCGACGAGTTGGCCATGGCCAACAACGAGGTGGCCACACTACGACGTAATTGGTCACGGAAGGCTGCTGCAGCTAATTCAAACCACGAGGTCACCGAGTTACGCGAACGGTTGGCCGCCGTGACCCAGCGATATGAGAGCCTCGTGGCCAAGTACAGAGAGCTGTCCGAAGCGGCGCGGTACGCGGCAACGGAGCGGAAACACTTGCAAGGGATTGTCCGCCAGTGGGACGCGATGTGTATCCGGTTATATAAGGCCACCGGTGGCCGACCAAGA
>DATBUK010000028.1:0-8373 GCA_036516155.1 Yaniella sp. | reverse complement strand
TCCCAAGAACATCCATGGTGGCCGGAGAGAGTTCTTCTGCAATGAGCACTACTGGTTTGGACACGAACGACACACTTTCAATAATAGGAAAACACTGTCGTGAGCACACATGGCTCACCGCAATCATCTTACGGCGTGTACGGAAAACTTTTTGCAGTAGTACATTGCGTGAAGGCCGAATAGCCGGTCTATCAGGGTGGTTTGCATTACTTCTATCGATGACACCAGGTACGCTGACATGATTCGTGGCAGATGAAGATTCACATGCATACCTCAGCTACACCCGATGGTTTGAGCATTAACCGTTTCTTGTCTGCTCCTGTTGACAACGTCCGGGATGCCTGGACCGACCCTGATGACCGTGCCTGATAACCTGCTGATGGCCCACTATTTTCAAGGAGCATATTTTGGAACTTAGTAAAGACAAAGGCAACCAGTTCGTAGAAGAGACCCAATCTCCCGAAGGTACAGCAGCCTGGAAACACCAGCTAGACCAGTACGCGCCCGGTGCTTCTGACTGGGTAGTCGAAGCCGTGTTCGGTGGCATCTATCAGCGTGAGGGTCTTGAACTTCGTGACCGCCAGATGCTGAACATGGCCGCATTGGCCGCGATGGGCGGCACTGAGCCACAACTGACCGGCCACATCAAAACTGCAGTCGAGTCTGCAGGTATGACCAAAGAAGAAGTGGCCGAGTGCTTCGTGCATCTCATGCCATACATCGGTGTGCCGAAAACACTTGCTGCTATGCGCTGCATGCAAGAAGCCTTTAACGAGTAGTTAAAAGCAACAACGCGTCGCTGTGGTTCCGGTACGGATCACAGCGACGCGTTGTTCGTTTAATCGTTATATTCTGACCTGGAAAAATGGGATCGACAATGGGTATTTCCACGCCTGCCCATTGCCTGCTTTGACAGCGGCGATAATACAGAAGACGATATCGATCACGATGATCACGGGCCAAATGATGAAGCCAATAAACACAAACATGAGCAACCAGGTCACGATCGAGTAGATCCAGTAGCTAATTGCCCAGTTCAGTGCCGAGCGACCCTGCTGATCAAGCGTGTAGCTGCGCTCGCGGTAGATCAGCCAGATGATCAGGGGCACGATGAAGCTAAAGAGCAGATTTCCGAGGTGCATAATGACACCCCAGGTTCTCTCATCGCTCGGAGCAACCTGAGCCTGTGCACCGTAGCCAGGGGCATATGTCTGTTGCTGGTTACCCCACTGCGATTGATTGGCTGATGGGTAGGGCTCATACGGCGGAGGCGGTTGTTGGCCCGGCAGCTGTTGAATGTAGTCGGTCAGCTCAGCATGGCAGTTTGGGTGTTGCAAGATCACATGGCGCAAATCGGGGCGAGCTTCGGCTATCCGACGGAGCGTTTCCGCATCGATGGCGGGGTTTTGCAAATCTTCGGCAGTGACGGTTGACGGGTTCATTCCCTCTAGTCCTTTTTCTTCAGTATAAAAGCTCAACAGCCTGCTGTAACAGGCTGCCAATCGTCATGTCTCACATGCGATGGTTCGCAACCATCCTAGTCACGAAGGTGTCGGCCGCGTCTTTTCCGACAGAATGCGTCACTAGTTAACGGGTCAGCCGCCAGTCCTTGCCCCTGACAGGGTCAGCAGCGCAAGATATAGAAGATATAGGAAGACCCTGGAGAAGGTGCGATGAGTTAGGAGCCCGCTGATGCCACAAACCGATATGACAAAGCGCTTTACTATTACTCACTACGTACCAAGCACGCCGCGCGAAACGTGGGAGGCATGGACCAAGCCAGCAGCTATCGCTCAATGGTGGCACTTGCCTGGCACCACGACCCCAGCCCACGAACTGGAATACGATGTGCGCGTCGGTGGGTCCTATATTTACACCAGCTTGCACGAGGAAACTGGCGAACGGACCGTCTCAGGCGGGGTCTTCCAAGAGGTCATGCCACCGCATCGACTGGTCTTCACCTGGGGCGCGCCAAACCTCAACAGCACAAACCTGCCTGTGGTCAGCGTGGAGATCGACGAGACCAGCGATGGGTCCTACGTCGCCCTTACCTTCGCTGGGTACTCGGGTGAACCAGGTGACGGCGCGTTTTATGACACGTGGAACCAAGCGCTCATCCGGCTGAAAGAATATGTGGCTGCGCAAAATCACGAACCCCAGCCCTGACAGAAGCAGAACACTACGGCTTCCGGGGCACGACCGCTGGCTCCTGTCCGGCAGGTTCCGGGGGTTCGGTCAACAGATATTCTTCTCCCATAACCTCACGGACACGATCCCATCGATCCTGGACCGTCGCCTCGTCGAGTTTGACTTCCTCGAACTGTGATCCCTTTCCGGCTAACTCGGCTAGTGGCCAGATGCCTCGGTGTTGGTCGGCTGAACGATCAACGGTCACCGGGGACCACGCGACCTCAGTGACATGCGCGACCTGGTCCTGCCCGGCTTCGATCCCGGCGAAGACCATTACACCGGTGGCAGTTTCCATGACGCAGCAATCCTGGTCTTGGTTCGCGAGAAAATTGCCCATCGACCATGCCACCCACATGCCTTCGGTGGCAAAAGAAAGCTGCTTAAATACAGCAGCGGGGTATCGGAATGATTTCCGATACCCCGCTGACGTCGGAGCTAATGCGACGGTGACTTAGCGAGCGGCGGTGCCTTCGGTGTAGTCGTCGTCGGTGTCCTGCAACCAGGAGAACATCTGACGCAGTTCGCGACCGGTTTCCTCGATCGGGTGCTGCTCTTCTTTAGCACGCAGTTCCTTGAACTCTTTGGCGCCATTGGCCTGGTCGTCCATGAAGCGCTTGGCGAAGGTACCGTCCTGAACCTCTTTGAGCACTTCCTGCATGTTTTCTTTGACGCGAGCATCGATGACACGTGGACCGGAGACGTAGTCACCGAATTCAGCGGTGTCGGAGATCGACCAGCGCTGTTTGGCGAGGCCACCTTCGACCATGAGGTCAACGATGAGCTTCAGTTCGTGCAGTACTTCGAAGTAGGCAACTTCTGGCTGGTAGCCAGCTTCGGTGAGCACTTCGAATCCAGCCTGGACGAGGTGGGATGCGCCACCGCAGAGGACGGCCTGTTCACCGAACAGGTCGGTTTCGGTTTCTTCGGTGAAGGTGGTTTCGATGACACCTGCACGAGTTCCGCCGACACCCTTGGCGTATGCCAGGGCGAGGTCTTTGGCTTTCCCGGATTCGTCCTTTTCGACGGCGATCAGGGCTGGGACACCGCGGCCGGCTTCGAATTCACGACGGACAACGTGACCTGGGCCCTTTGGTGCGACCATGGCAACGTCAACACCGGCTGGGGCTTCGATGTAGCCGTAGCGGATGTTGAAACCGTGGGCGAAGAACAGTGCGTCGCCTTCTTGCAGGTGCGGTTCAATGGATTCTTTGAACACCTTGGACTGGTGCTGGTCTGGTACCAGGATCATGATGACGTCAGCTTCTTTGGCTGCGTCAGCAACGGTGAGTACCTTCAGGCCTTCAGCTTCGGCTTTGGCCTTGGATTTGGAGCCTTCGGCCAGGCCGATGCGTACGTCGATGCCGGAGTCGCGCAGGGACAGCGAGTGGGCGTGGCCCTGGGAGCCGTAGCCGATGACAGCTACTTTGCGGTCCTGCAGCAGTGCAAGGTCGGCATCTTCGTCATAGTATTTCTTGGCCATGAGAGTGTAGTTCTCCTTGGTGGGATATGTGGTTGGTTTATTTGGTCAGAGCGCGGTCGGTCATGGATTTGCCGCCGCGGGCAACTGCGATCGTGCCGGAACGGACGAGTTCGCGGATGCCAAAGGGTTCGAGCACTTCCAGTAGCGCTTCCAGTTTTTGTGCGGAACCGGTGGCTTCTACGGTCACGGCGTCGGTGGACACATCGACGACGTTGGCGCGGAACAGTTCGACAGCTTGGACTACCGATGCGCGGGTGGATGCATCGGAGCGAACCTTGACCAGGATGTGGTCGCGCTGGGAGGACTGTTCAGGGTGCAGTTCAACGATTTTGATGACGTTGACCAGTTTATTGAGTTGTTTGGTGACTTGTTCGAGAGCGTCGCCTTGGGCTTCGACGACCACCGTCATCCGGGACAGGCCCTCGACTTCGGACGGTCCGACGGTGAGCGATTCAATGTTGAATGCACGGCGGGCGAACAGTCCGGAGACACGGCTCAGGACACCGGGGACGTCTTGGACTAATACCGACAGGGTGTGGCGTTGCATACTAGGCCTCCTCGTCCCATTCCGGGGTCATGTCCCGGGCTACTTGAATTTGGTCATTCGAGACACCGGCGGGCACCATTGGCCACACCATCGAGTCAGCCGATACGACGAAGTCGATGACCACGGGGCGATCGTTGATCTCCATCGCTTTTTCGATGGCCGGGGCGATATCTTCTTCTTTTTCAACGCGGATGCCGACAGCGCCGTAGGCTTCGGCGAGCTTGACGAAGTCGGGTACCCGCATCGTGTCTGCACCGGTGTTGAGGTCGGTGTTGGAGTACCGCGAGTCGTAGAACAATGTCTGCCACTGGCGTACCATGCCCAACGATGAGTTGTTAATCAGGGCAACTTTGATCGGGATGTTGTTGATCGTACAGGTGGCCAACTCTTGGTTGGTCATCTGGAAGCAGCCGTCACCATCAATGGCCCAGACGGCACGGTCTGGTTCGGCAACTTGTGCACCCATGGCCGCCGGGATGGCAAAGCCCATGGTGCCCAGTCCTGCGGAGTTCATCCACTGGTTGGAGCGCTGGTATTGCACAAACTGTGCGCCCCACATCTGGTGTTGCCCGACACCGGCGACGTAGATTGCTTCGGGTCCGGCGATCTCGGACAGGGTTTCGAGCACTTTCTGTGGTGCCATCAGCCCGTCATCGGTCTGGGTGTATCCCAACGGGTAGGTATCGCGCGTGCGGTTGACGACGTTCCACCATTCGGACAGATCCGGAGCGCCGTGTTCGGCAAACGAGACACGAACCTGTTCGGTCAGTTCCGGCAGGATGGTTTTGACATCGCCGACGATCGGGACATCGGCCGTGCGGTTCTTGGAGATTTCGGCCGGGTCGATATCGGCGTGGATGACCTTGGCCTGCGGGGCAAACGATGCCAGCTGGCCGGTCACACGGTCGTCGAAGCGGGCGCCTAAGGTGATTAACAGGTCCGACATTTGCAGAGCAGAAACCGCTGCAACGGTACCGTGCATCCCTGGCATACCGAGGTTCTGCGGGTCGTTGTCGGGGAAGATGCCGCGGGCATTCAGTGTTGTGACCACTGGTGCGCCGGTGAGTTTTGCCAGTTCGGCCAGTTCTTCGGCTGCCTGGGCGCGCATTGTCCCGCCCCCAACGTAAAGGACCGGTTTTTTGGCCTCTTGGATCAGCTTGGCGGCTTCGCGTACCTGGCGGGAGTGACCACGAGTCACCGGACGGTAGCCCGGCAGATCCATGGTCGGTGGCCAGGAGAATTCCATCTCGGATTCTTGGGCGTCTTTGGTGACATCGACCAGCACCGGACCGGGACGGCCGGTATTGGCAATGTAGAACGCTTCGGCCAAAGCCTGTGGAATATCTTCGGCGCGCTGGACTAAGAACGAGTGTTTGGTAATGGGCATGGTGATACCCACGATGTCGGCTTCCTGGAACGCATCGGAACCGATGAGTTTGGAGCCGACCTGCCCGGTAATGAACACGACAGCTTCGGAGTCCATGTTGGCATCAGCAATGGCGGTGACCAGGTTGGTCGCACCGGGCCCGGATGTGGCAATGGCCACACCGGTTTTGCCGGTGGCCAGGTAGTAGCCCTGGGCTGCGTGGCCGGCGCCTTGTTCGTGACGCACCAGGATGTGGCGGATGCGTGACGTGTCCATCAGCGGGTCATAGGTGGGCAGAATCGCTCCGCCGGGTAATCCGAAGACATCTGTGACGTCAAGTTCTTCAAGTGACCTCACGATCGCCTGTGCCCCGGTCATTTTGGTGGGTTCGATGACCCGTCGTGGTCCTGGGACGTCGTGCGCGTCGGAGTCGTGAATGGTTTTTTCCCGCTGCGGCGGGTGAGCTGGCATCACCGAGGGGGTGATATTTGATCCGGAACTCATGGAGTGTGCCTCGATCAGTCGTAAGTTGTGCAGTTATTGCTGTCGACGTCGTTCACGTCGTAGGTGTAACGCGGTTTTGCGATACCCATAAAAAAACCCCGGCTGCGGCGGGTTTGCCTGCTCGGGGTTCAGCGCGTGGAGGCCGATGTGCCAACTGAGTATTTCAGTCCACGCGCTGCTAAATAACGACTACTAGGGTCTTCGACATGCCCTAATAATTGCCGTTAGGCCCGACTTTGTCAAATCAGGCGCCCCGAGCAGGCTCGATCCGCTTTAGAGTTCAACCTCTACGTTACAGTGTGCGCCTTCCGCCGCCGACTGCACAAGCTGCGCATATTTGCCCAGCACCCCGGTGGTGAACTTCGGTGGGATGGGCTGCCAGTTTTCACGACGTTTGGCCAGTTCGTCTTCCGAGACATCGAGATCGATCGTGCGGTTGGCAATGTCGACGCGGATGATGTCGCCATCTTCGACCAACCCGATCGGGCCGCCGACTGCGGCTTCCGGCGCGATGTGACCGATGCACAGCCCGGTGGTCCCACCCGAGAAGCGACCGTCGGTAATCAACAGCACATCAGAACCCAGTCCAGCACCTTTGATCGCACCGGTAATGGCCAGCATTTCGCGCATGCCCGGCCCACCCTTTGGTCCTTCGTAGCGAATAACCACGACGTCGCCTTTCTGAAGTTCATCGGCGGCCAGGGCGTCCATCGCTTGTTGTTCGCGTTCGAAGACGCGAGCCGTACCTTCGAAGACTTCGGCATCAAAGCCTGCGGACTTCACAACGGCGCCTTCTGGGGCCATGGAACCGTGCAGCACGGTCAGCCCACCGGTTGCGTGGATTGGGTTATCCATGGTTCGCAGAACTTCGCCGTCGAGTTTCTTTGGCTGCAGGTCTGCGAGGTTTTCTGCCACGGTCTTACCGGTGACGGTCAGCGCGTCTCCGTGCAGCAGTCCTTCATCTAACAGGGCTTGCATGACCACTGGGACCCCACCGATCCGGTCGAGGTCAGTCATGACGTATTCACCGAATGGTTTCATGTCGGCGATGTGCGGGATCTTGTCGCCGATGCGGTTGAAGTCGTGCAGGCTCAGTTCAACACCGGCTTCGTGGGCGATCGCCAGCAGGTGCAGTACGGTGTTTGAGGAGCCCCCGAATGCCATCATGACCGCAATGGCATTTTCGAATGCTTCTTTGGTCAGGATGTCACGGGCGGTGATGCCTTTGGCCAACATATTGACCACGGCTTCGCCGGCCTGGCGTGCATCGTAGTCACGACGACGATCTGCCGACGGTGGCGCTGCTGCACCTGGCATCGACATACCCAGCGCTTCGGCAACGGAAGCCATCGAGTTTGCGGTGTACATGCCACCACAGGCACCTTCACCCGGGCAGATGGCCCGTTCGATGGTGTCAAGATCTTCGAGCGACATCGTGCCGCGTGCACAGGCACCCACGGCTTCGAACGCGTCGATCAACGTGACCTGGCGCTCTACCCCATCAGACAGGGTGGCATAACCGGGCATGATTGAGCCGGCGTAGACGAACACCGAGGCCAGGTCGAGACGAGCGGCTGCCATGAGCATGCCGGGAAGCGACTTATCACAGCCGGCCAGCAGTACTGAGCCGTCGAGGCGTTCGGCCATCATGACGGTCTCCACGGAGTCGGCGATCACTTCGCGCGACACGAGTGAGAAGTGCATGCCGTCGTGACCCATCGAAATACCGTCAGATACCGAGATGGTTCCGAATTCCAGTGGGTATCCCCCACCGGCGTGTACACCGGTCTTGGCGGCTTCGGCGAGCCGGTCGAGCGAGAGGTTACACGGCGTAATTTCGTTCCAGGATGAGGCGATACCAATCTGCGGCTTATCCCAGTCGTTATCTCCCATGCCCACAGCCCGCAGCATGCCGCGGGCAGGTGCACGTTCGTATCCGTCGGTTACATCGCGCGAACGGGGCTTCATATCAATTTCGGGGTTCTTAGACGTCATGGGTCAAATCCTACTGATATCGTGTCCTACAAAACTTCACGTGACTGATCGTGTCTGAGACAACTTGAGCCGTAGGCCCCTCGTGCTTGCTGACGGCGACCGGTAGGCTGGACACCACGAAGCTGACATTGGATTTTACCTAGTCTAAATTTTTTGATAAAGTTTTGCTTCGTTGTCCAAACGCAATAGGCTCCTCTAGCTCAATGGTAGAGCACCTGACTCTTAATCAGTAGGTTGCCGGTTCGAGTCCGGCGGGGAGCACCAGTTAGGCCTCGTCTTCCGGGACGAGGC